>NZ_QPID01000011.1 GCF_003336225.1 Corallincola holothuriorum | reverse complement strand
AGCAAGATACGAACAATGCGAGTTAAGGCGCAAGGATACCGCTCTAAAGAGCGTTATAAGCGGGCAATTATGTTTCATTTCGGTGGGCTGGACTTGGCACCTACCCACTCTAATTAGTGAAGGGCCAAATTTGTCCAGTGAAAATCAGCGCAAACTTGCAGGAAGAAAAAAGCCGCCCATTTGGGCGGCTTCATTTTCAACGCACACTTGAGGCGCATAAGCCTTTATAGCCTGTGTGCTAGTGCTCTATTTGGGGTAGCAGTATTTAGCATTGCTCACTTAACTAACGTCTGGATTACGGCAACCACTTCATCACGTTTAGCTTTGTCCAATGCGTCAGCATGCGGCTGCGCAAAGCATCGTGCATCATTGTCGTAATACTTACCTGATGCGTCAGCAAACTCGTCAGACACGGCTGCGCGTACCAAGATATCTGCACCAATGCTCAGATCATTACCCGCCATTCCATACGCGTCTTTGACCATTTTACTGGCCAAAAACGAAGCAGGGTTCACCGCAACGATCACTGGCGCTTGTGCGCCAAACTGCTCAGTAAGATCTTCTGCCATTGCCATGCTCCACATGGTCAGTGCCAGTTTGCTCTGGGCATAAGCAGCACCGTCAGGTAACCCGCCCTGACCTTGCAACGCGCTCCCCTCCATAGCGCTGATATCCACCGGGGCTTGCGCCGCCGATGACAGGTTAACTACGCGCCCCTGTTTCGCCAACATAGGTAACAGCTTCTGGGTGAGCAGATAGGGTGCCAGGGTGTTCACTACAAACCTGACATCTAATCCCGCAGGCGTCAGAGGGTTAGGCACATTGAACACGCCAGCATTGTTAATCAGTACATCTAATGTTTGATGCTTTGCCGTTAGGTCAGCGGCAACGGCAGTGGCCAGCGCTTCCACACCTGCCATATCAGAAAGATCGGCGACATACCCCGCTACCGAGCCGTTATTCACGGCCTGCGCGGCCAGTTCGGTTTTTACCTTATTGAGTTTGTCGGCATTTCGGCCATGAAGCAGGATCCTGTGGCCCTGTGCCAACAGCATGTTGGCCGTGGCTAGGCCAATGCCATCGGTCGAGCCGGTAATCAATATGGTTTTCTGCATGTTGCGTTCTCTCTTTAATCCTACGGTGTCGAACGGTGCGCGGATCGCACCGTTCAAGCCTGTTTAACTTAGTTGATATCCTGAACCTGCATCACCAAATCTGGCCAGTTGTGCTGATTATCGATATCAAACTGCAGCCCTTTTTCATCTGCAACAGTAAAACGCTTAATTGCGGCGGTTTTACTGGTGGCCTGATACAGCCAGTAGGCTTCCGCTTTCAGCGCTTCTGCTATCGGCTTATCGATAGACTCATACACCGCTTGCTTACAAGCGTTAATTGATTCGGCTGGGAACTGTGCAATACGCTGGGCCAGGGTGTCGACATATTCGCCGATCTCGTCCGGCTCCAGTGCTTTATTGATGGTGCCATAGGCTTCGGCTTCGTCGGCGCTAAAGTCTCGGGCACTGAGGATAATTTCGAGCGCGCGGCCCAAACCAACCTGGCGCGCCATACGTGATGCTCCGCCACCACAAGGCAAGATGCCCATACCCACTTCCATCTGCATCAGTTTGTATTTGCCCCGCGCAGCAAAGCGCATATCGCAAGCCAGCGCAAACTCGTGACCGCCACCACGGGCATATCCTTCCAATTTGGCGATGGTGGCCTGTGGCAGTTTACTGATCAGCTCCAGCACCGCTTGCAGATCCAATAGCTTTGCTTCATCGCGAGACACCGCCTCTGTCGACATCTCTTTCAGCAAGTTGGTGTCGTAATGACACACCCAAATATCCGGGTTAGCCGACTGAAACACCACCACCTTGATATCGCGGTCACGCTCTAAGCGCAGCGCCAGCGTATTCAGATCGGCCAGCATCTCTTGCCCCTGCACGTTAACCGGGCCGAAGTCGAATGTGACAGTAAGAATGCCGCTGTCAGCGACCGCATTGAATGTAGTAAAGCCTTGGTAACTCATAATCTTTCCCTTAACTGGTTATCGGTGGCGATAGTTGTGAGTACAGCGATAAGGTTAGTTACGAGTCGGTCTATTGAAAATGAACAATATTCCAGAATCAGTTTTTAGATTTTGTTGATAATCAGTCGCAACACGCGTTCAGTAACGCGGTCAGCAGTTTGGGAACAAAGCATAAATAGAAAAGCGAACGCAACCCACTAGGCGCGCGGCAAACAAGTCTCTTACCTATCAATCATATCCGGCAACAACACTCAACTTTTACCTCTTCGACTAAAGTCCAATACCCCGTTTTCATTCCAAGGTCTAGATTTGGTTCACTGCCAAAAGCGACCGCACAACGTGGTTGCTAGAAGATGATAATAATTTTGGGGGAAGGAATGGCATTTGAATCGGACGAGGCCAAAACGGCCTATTGGAAAGCCAACCTGAAACTGATGCTGGGGTTACTCGGCGTCTGGTTTGTAGTCTCTTATGGCTTCGGTATTTTACTGGTTGATCAACTCAACGCGTTCCGCATTGGCGGGGTCAAGCTGGGCTTTTGGTTTGCTCAGCAAGGCGCCATCTATGTCTTTGTGGCACTGATTTTTGTCTATGTCTGGCAGATGAACAAGCTAGACGAAAAATTTGGCGTTCACGAGGAGTAAACGGACATGGATATTCAAGTACTGACTTTTATTCTGGTTGGATTGTCATTTGCCCTCTATATCGGCATTGCTATATGGGCCAGAGCCGGCTCAACCAAAGAGTTCTACGTGGCTGGCGGCGGTGTAAATCCGCTAGCAAATGGTATGGCCACCGCGGCAGACTGGATGAGCGCGGCGTCGTTTATCTCTATGGCGGGGTTAATCTCGTTTATGGGGTATGACGGTGCGGTTTACCTATTGGGTTGGACCGGTGGTTACGTGCTATTAGCCCTCTGCTTAGCACCTTACCTACGTAAGTTCGGCAAATTCACTGTGCCGGACTTTATTGGTGACAGATATTACTCCCAAACCGCTCGCACCGTGGCTGTTATCTGCGCCATTTTCATCTCCTTCACTTACGTCGCCGGGCAGATGCGTGGCGTCGGTGTGGTATTCAGCCGCTTTCTTGAAGTGGATATCACGCTTGGGGTGATCATCGGCATGAGTATCGTGTTCTTCTACGCCGTACTCGGTGGTATGAAAGGGATCACCTACACCCAAGTAGCGCAATACTGTGTACTGATTTTTGCTTACCTGGTCCCCGCGGTATTTATCTCCATCATGATGACCGACACCGTTCTTCCGCAGATAGGTCTGGGAGCAGAATTAGCGTCTGAGCCTGGGGTCTACTTGATGGACAAACTCGATGGCTTGTCCACCGAACTTGGGTTCGCCGCGTATACGGAGGGGACGAAAAGTACCATCGACGTGTTCTTTATTACCGCGGCGTTGATGGTGGGTACCGCTGGACTACCCCATGTGATCGTGCGCTTCTTTACGGTGCCTAGAGTAAAAGATGCCCGCATCAGTGCCGGCTGGGCGTTGATCTTTATCGCCTTGTTGTACACCACGGCCCCCGCCATTGCCGCCTTTGCTCGGGTAAACATGATCACCACGATCAATGGTCCTGAAGCCCAAGGTACCAACTACAGTGAAGCCCCCTCCTGGATTAAGAACTGGGAAGAGACCGGACTGATCAGTTGGGATGATAAAAATAGTGACGGCAAAATGTTTTACGCTGGTGATGAGCGCAACGAGATGAAAATCGACCGCGACATCATGGTACTGGCTAATCCAGAGATCGCTCAGTTGCCGAACTGGGTTGTAGCGCTGGTTGCTGCCGGTGGTGTAGCAGCCGCCCTATCAACGGCGGCGGGATTACTGCTGGTTATCTCAACGTCGATATCCCACGATCTGCTGAAACGAAACCTGATGCCAGACATTACCGATAAACAAGAGCTGCTCGCCGCCCGAGTGGCAGCCGCCGCGGCTATCTGTGTCGCCGGTTACTTTGGAGTCAATCCGCCGGGATTTGTCGCACAGGTGGTCGCCTTCGCGTTCGGCTTGGCCGCCAGTAGCTTCTTCCCGGCCATCGTTATGGGGATCTTTGTTAAGTCAATGAACAAAGAGGGCGCCATCAGCGGCATGCTGGCAGGGATCACCTTTACTACTGCCTATATCGTCTACTTTAAGTTTATTAACCCAGCCGCTAACGTGCCGGAAAACTGGTTATTCAGTATTTCACCTGAAGGCATTGGTACCCTGGGTATGTTACTGAACTTTGCTGTAGCGATTGCGGTCAGCCGTATCACTAAATCTACACCGCAAGAGGTGCAGGATATGGTGGAGAGCATCCGCTTCCCGAAAGGTGCAGGTGAAGCCACCGCGCACTAAAAACTGTGTAACAGAATAGCCAACAGGCACAGGGAAGTGCTGAGGCCAATAACTAAACTTATGAGTCAGGAGCAGCAGCGATGAACGACCCGGATCAGTTTCCGGAGATCATCCAGTTTATGCAACAAGCAGCGCCTTTTCCGGGACTTCCGGACGAGGCGCTGCGCCATTGTGTCAGTCAATTTTCTATTCACTACCTAAAAGCTGGCGATCACTCAGATCGATTGCAGGATCCGGCTATCTACTGGCTTCGTACTGGCATCGCCAAGATCACCGATAAGCATTTACGGCTCTACGATCAGCTGGAGGAGAGTGGATGTTTTGGTCTGGCTTTGGCTGGCTTACCCGACGATGCCAAACTAACCATCGTCGAAGATGCGCTGGTATATCGCCTCTCTCAGCAGGATGCACAAACATTAGCGACCGAGCATCGCGTATTTAAGCAGTTTATTCAGCAAAGCTCTTCCCGTTACCTTCGTCATGCCAACAACCCCATTCAGGAACAGGTACTGAATCTGTCACTGCGGCAGTTTATCCGTCGCGAGCCAGTCACCATCAGCCCCGACGCCAGCGCACAGCAAGCCGCTCACCTAATGAGCCAGTTGCACGTGTCTTGCCTGCCGGTGCAGCAAAACGGACATCTACTCGGCATTATTACCGACAGAGATCTTCGCGCCCGCTTAGTTGCCAAGGGGTTGCCAGCAGACACTCAAGTCAAACAGGTGATGTCCACGCCCGTCGATACCGTAGATGCAAAACAGCAGGTAATGGACGCACTACTGCTGATGTCGGTCAAGCGGGTACATCACCTGCCTATTATCGATGGCAAACAACTGGTGGGTATTATTACCTCCACCGACCTGATGCAACTGCAGCAGCAATCACCGATATTTATTGCCGGAGAGATCGCTCGGCAAACCGAGCTAGCAGGCCTAATTAGTTGCTGTAAACGCATGCCAGAATTCCTGATCCAACTGATGGCCGCCAATGTCCAGCCCGAGCGGATCGGCGCTGTACTGTCGGGAATATACGATAGCGTGACACAACGGCTCTTAGCATTAGCTGAAGCGCGTTTTGGCCCACCACCACAAGCCTATTGTTGGGTTGTCTTTGGTAGCCACGCCAGACAAGAGCTGCACTTAGCCAGCGATCAAGACAACGCGCTGCTTCTGGCGCAGGAGCCCAGCGCAAGTGATTCAGCCTATTTTGATGAGATGTGCCGCTGGGTGTGTGATGCCCTCAATGCCTGTGGCTTGGTCACCTGCCCCGGCAATATTATGGCCAGTAACCCTGAGATGCGCGGCTCAGTTAAGCAGTGGCAAAGCAAATTTGAAAAGTGGCTACAGCAGCCCACACCACAAGCATTGCTAAAATCAAACATCTTCTTCGACCTACGCCCTTTGTTTGGTGAGATGGGGTTAGCCGACATTCTCAGCCAACAGATCGCCAAGCAGACCCAAAATAATCAGATGTTCCTCGCCATGCTGGCACAGGTAGCTGCAGCCAACAGCCCACCACTGGGCTTATTTGGCCAACTAAAAACCGAAAAAGATCCGTTGCGAGGCGCCTGTGTTGACCTGAAAAAAGCCGGGCTTTCACTGCTCACCGATGTCGCCCGCCTTTATGCTTTGGCCTCTGGTACACCGGCCGTACAAACACTCGAACGCCTGGAGGCTGCTGTCGAGCAGGGTAAACTGTCCAGCCAAGACAAAGATGAGCTGACACTCTGCTATCAACGACTATTGACCTTCAGACAGCAACAGCAACAAACCGATCTGCAGCACCAGCGCAGCAGCGGCAATCTTTTGGCCGTCGACCAACTAACGCCATTCGATAAACATCAGCTAAAAGATATCTTCGCCGTGCTCGACCGCTGCCAACAGGCGATCTTGCTTAAATTTGCCGGAGGGCGCGGTTGAACGCCTTGGCGAACCTGCTTCCCTTAGCGCTATGGCGGCCTTGGATTCGTTGGCAAAGTCAGCGGTTATCCCCACAGCTGCCCGCCCCCTTGCGGGACTATTACCAAGGGGTTGCCGATGCGGTCACTGGCAATATTGCCGAGGCAAAACTGCTGGCGCTGGATCTGGAGCTTACCGCGCTGACACCCGACAAGGGCGAAATCGTATCGGTCGGCTGCGTGCCAATAGACAACTTAGGTATACAGCTTGCCGGTGCCCAACAATGGATAGTGCAACCCAAAGGAGGAGTAGGTGAAAGCGCCGTCCACCACCAATTGACTGACACCGCAGTGAATGCCGGTGAAGCATTGGCTGGAGTGCTGCCGAAATTGCTGCAACAAGCAGAGGGGCGTATTCTGCTGATCCACCACGCAGAGCTGGATCTGGCGTTCATCAGGCAAGCGTTACAGACAGAATATGGCTTAGTACCGCCACTTCCAGCGATCGACACCATGCACTTGGCGGCGGCAATACAGCGCTATCACCACCCCGAGCAACCACCCAATCGATTACGCCTTAGTGAACTGCGGCAAGATTACCAACTGCCCGCCCATCACGGCCATCAGGCATTAACCGACGCCATCGCCTGCGCGGAACTATTTTTTGCGCAATTGAGTCATCGATACCAGCAAGCACCCGATGTTTCTGCTTTACTTTCAGCAAGATAATAACCATTGATGCACGACAAGTGATAACCAACGCCGATGCCTGATCACCCAATACCCGATCATCAACTCTCAGACTGGCTGCTGTTTCTTTTTAGTATCGGCTATATCGGCCTGCTGTTCTTACTGGCCTATCTCGGCGATAAAAAGATTATTGTTTTTCGTGGCCAGTGGCGCGGCATCATCTATGCCTTATCACTCACTGTGTACTGTTCATCCTGGAGCTTTCTTGGCACAGCAGCTCAGGCCTCTACCGATCCGCTGGCGCATCTGCCGATCTATTTAGGACCCATACTGCTGTTTCTGTTTGCCTGGCCATTGATCCAGCGGATGATCCGCGTCAGCCACAAACTGCGTATCACCTCCATCGCCGATCTTATCGCGGCGCGGTTTGGTAAATCACAGCCGGTGGCTATGTTAGTCACCGTGGTTGCTCTGTTCGGCACCACCCCCTATATCGCGCTACAGATTAAGGCCATTGTGCAAAGCTGGCTGACCGTGGCACCTGACTCAGCTTCACCGCAATTTGCCGCACTGGTTGTGGTTAGCCTGCTA
This sequence comes from Corallincola holothuriorum, assembly GCF_003336225.1. Taxonomy (NCBI): domain Bacteria; kingdom Pseudomonadati; phylum Pseudomonadota; class Gammaproteobacteria; order Alteromonadales; family Psychromonadaceae; genus Corallincola; species Corallincola holothuriorum. The sequence continues at coordinate 175,779 of NZ_QPID01000011.1, read as the reverse complement.
GCAGGGTTCACGCTTGCCTTTGGCCTGCGCAATATCTCGGTCACCGAACGTCATCCGGGCTTGATGCTGGCTATCGCCTTTGAATCGCTACTTAAATTAGGCGCATTCATTATCGTCGGCGGCATCGCCATCTTTCTGCTGCTGGACAGCCCCAGCATCGACGTGCAACGAGTCGCCCAACAAAGCATCGACAATATCGACCTGTCAGCGCAACTGCCCTCATTCATGGCCTCGTTAGTGATGGTGATGGCGGCATTCCTCTGTTTGCCGCGACAATTTCAGGTGATGGTGGTTGAGTGCCGCTCGCCAAGAGACACGCGCAGCTCGCGCTGGCTATTTCCCCTCTATCTGCTGGTCTTTGCGCTGTTTGCCATCCCCATTGGCCTTGCTGGTAAGGCGTTGCTGAGTAGCAATGTCGCACCAGACAGTTATGCACTGTTGTTACCCAGCGTCATCGGCGCAGACAATCTAATCATTCTCTCGTTTCTCGGCACCATATCCGCTGCCAGCTCCATGGTGATCGTTTCCGTGTTGGCACTGGTCACCATGATCAGTAATGAACTGCTGATGCCCCTGCTATTCCGTCGCGGCGATGACTCGCGCAATGACAGTTTTAACCAATTCAGTAGCGGTTTACTGAATCTGCGCCGCTCATTGATCGTGGCGGTGATCGTGCTCGGCTACTTTGCCTACTACCTGTCTCCTCCGGATACGCTGGCCACCTTAGGTAACATGGCCTTTGGTGCCTTAGCCCAGCTGGCACCCGCTTTATTGGCCGCTTTTTACTGGCCAAAAGCTAATCGCACAGGGGTGACCTTGGGTTTAATCCTTGGCTTAGGCTGTTGGCTCACGCTACTGGTATTTCCCCACTTCGGCTGGATCGAGATCCCGAAGGATCCCATGGGCATAGCCACTGACTCCGCGGCCTCGGTGACCCTGCTCAGCCTGATGTTGAATGTGTTTGGTTTATGGTTAGGTAGCCAAATCAGTCGTCCCAACGTGATCGAACGGATCCAGATCGGCCAATTCTTAGAACACCATGAAGCCACCGGTGATACGCCAAAACACAAGCAGGTGACTCGCCGAGAGCTACAAGCATTAGCGGCACGTTTTATCGGCGAAAGAAAAGCCCTGCAAAGCTTTGCTGACCTGAAGTTACAACTCCCCGCAGAGCAATTAAAACAACCGCAAGTCTGGTTGAATCATACCGAACGTCTGCTGGCTGGCGTCATGGGCAGCTCTTCGGCCAGCCTGCTGCTGAACTCGTTGATCGAGGGGCGGGAGCTGTTAGTGGATGACGTTGCGAAGTTTGTCGAAGACGCCTCCAGTGAACGACTGCAATTCAGCCAGGCGATGCTGCAAGGTGCTATCGATAACGCAGGAGAAGGGATCTCGGTGATCGATGAACACCTGCGTCTGGTCGCCTGGAATCAACGCTATATCGATCTCTTTAACTATCCTGACGAGCTGCTGAAGGTGGGGCAACCAGTCGAGAAACTGATCCGTTTCAATGCCGAGCGCGGTTTCTGTGGTGACGGAGATATCGAACAACAGATCAAGAAACGGCTTTATCACTTAAGCCAACGTACTCCCCATACCTCAGAGCGGCAACTGCCCAATGGCCGCGTGATCCGCATTCAGGGCAATCCGATGCCCAATAGCGGTTTTGTTATGACCTTCAGTGACATCACCGATTTCCGTCGGGCGGAGAACTTCCTCAAAGCGGCAAACGAAGTACTGGAACAGCGCGTACAAGCACGAACCTCGCAACTTGAATCAGCCAACCAAGAACTGGCTCAGCAAAAGAAGATAGCGGAACGCGCTCACACCAATAAAAGCCAGTATATGCGAGCAGTGAGCCACGACCTGATGCAACCTTTAGAAGCTGCACGGTTATTTGCCTCGGCATTGCAAGAGCGTCATACCCTGTCGGAAGATCAGCTGGAATTAATGACCAAGCTGACACAATCCTTAGGTAATGCCAGTGTTCTGCTGCAGGATTTAGTCGAAGTCGCCCAGATAGAGAGTGGCAAGCTTAAACCACAACTGAGCTGTACCTCTTTAGTCGATCTGTTGTCTTCACTGGTCACTGAGTTTTCCGCGCTCGCCTGCAAATACCAGATCGATTTCCGCCATGTGCCGTCACAACTCTCAGTGACCACAGATGCCAAAATGCTACGCCGGATCTTACAAAACCTATTAGGTAACGCATTTCGCTATGCCCACGGTGGCAAAGTGTTACTCGGCGTTCGCCGCCAAGGCAAGCAGCTGCAGATCCAGGTGATAGACAATGGCCCCGGCATTGAGAAAGAGTTGCAGAGCTCCATCTTCGAGCCCTTCACTCGCGTGCAACAGCAGAATACGACGTTGGCAGACAGTGGCTTAGGCTTGGGCCTGAGTATTGCCAAAGGGATGGTCGGGCTGATGAAGCACACAATAACGCTGCGCTCACAACCACAGCAAGGTTGCTGCTTCGCCATCACAGTGCCGATCTGCAGCAAACAAACACCATCGCAAATGGCAACCGCTGTTCCCAGCACATCGGTCGCAGATCTACTTGCTGGCGCGACCGTGCTCTGTGTCGACAACGAACCCGCCGTGCTGCAAGGTATGACCGCCCTGCTAGAGGGCTGGGGCTGCCACGTACTACAGGCCGACAACCCAAAACAGGCCATCGCGCTCGCCAGCGAACAAACACCGCAACTGATGCTGGTCGACTACCAACTTGAAGCGGAGATGGACGGCCTGAGCCTGATGGATCAGATCCGCCTACATACCGACGTTATCGTACCCGGCGTACTGATCACTGCCGCTGGAGAACCGGGCCTAGCACAACGGGCTGAAAAAATGGGCTATCACTTTATGCGCAAGATGATTAAGCCAGCGAAGCTGCGCGCACTGGTATCTCGCTTGCTGGTGGTTTCACATGATGATGCTTCTACATAGCAAAAGAGTCTTAAAAGAGGCCCATAAACTTATGTAGAACATCTGCGGAGACTGGAAATTGGCAAGCCCTTGGTCTGCTTCATAGATTCGAAGCACATACCGTTTTAATGTTTAGCCTGAAATCGCTTATGCCCTCGCGGCGACGCCGGGAGGCACACATCAGTTTGGCCACCCATCGCGTAATCAAACCCATCACTCACTCTCAAAGGTCCAGCATATTAGCCATTCCCAACCTTGCCTCCCCATGGCATGCTGAAACGAAGCTGCCTGCAACTGATGTCGTAAATAGAACGAAGCAGCTAATTAAAACAATAAGTTAAAAATATTCCAGAGAGAGTTCATTTATGAAATGCAAAACAGTCACAGGGATCATGCTGGCGCTAAGCTGTGCTATATCCGGCATTGTAGACGCGGCAACCACCGTACTCACCGCAGACCATATGCTCGATGTACGCAGTGGCAAGCTACTAAAACAGCGTTATATCGTTATTCAAGATGAACGAATTACGGCGATCACGGCGGATAAATCCACGCTACCTAAAGATGCCAAGCTCATCGATCTGGGAGACAAATACCTGATACCCGGCTTGATGGATATGCACACCCACCTGATGGGCACGTTGGATAACAACTTCTACGCGCCACTGTTTCAGTCCCCCCACCGCGCCGTCATTGGTGGCGTGGTTAATGCGCAAAAAACCTTGATGGCGGGTTTTACCGTCGTGCGCGATGTTGGCGCCAGTGATTTTCAGGACGTAGCACTGCGTAACGCGATAAATGCCGGAGAAGTGCCGGGACCAAGAATGGCAGTATCGGGCCCTGCGCTAGGCATTACCGGTGGCCATTGTGATGACAACGTGCTCAACCATTCATTTGAGCAGAAAGGTGATGGTGTTGCCGATGGTCCTTGGGCGGTACGCCAGATGGTTCGTCGCAACGTAAAGTATGGCGTTGACCTAATCAAGTTTTGCGCCACTGGAGGTGTATTTTCCAAAGGGACAGTCGTTGGCCAACGCCAGTACACATTGGAAGAGATGAAAGCGATCGTGGATGAAGCCCACACTCATGGTCGCATCGTTGCTGCACACGCCCATGGTACCGAAGGGATCCGTTTTGCCATTGAAGCCGGCGTAGACTCCATTGAACATGCCAGCTTTCTCGACAAAGAAACCATCGCCATGGCAAAGGCTAAAGGCACTGCGCTGTCGATGGATATCTACAATACCGAGTACACCCTTGCCGAAGGCGCCGCCAACGGCGTACCAGAAGAGAACCTAAATAAAGAGCGGGAAGTCGGCACTATTCAACGTCAAAGCTTTAGCAAGGCAGTAAAAGCCGGCGCCTTTGTGGTTTTAGGATCTGATGCAGGTGTTTACCCCCATGGCGACAACGGTAAACAGCTAGCCCGCATGGTGAAATTCGGTATGACACCGATACAAGCCCTGCAAGCGTCAACCATAAAACCCGCAGAGCTGCTGAATTGGCAAGCTGATGTAGGCGAGATTAAGCCAGGGCTGTATGCCGATATCATCGCCGTTGACAGCAACCCGCTAAGCGATATATCGACCGTTGAAAACGTCAGCTTTGTCATGAAAGGTGGCGTGGTTTATAAGCAGTAGTAACCACACCAATACCGTTTAAATAGCACCGAGGTGGTCAGCCGTGCCGTTAGGGCGGCGGCCATCTCAATCGTCGATAGATGGTATATCGAAGAGCCGCTTAATCTGTTGCCGATGGCTCGGCATTGTCGCTGCTATCAGCCACATCAGCCGCGCTAGACGAACTCTGTTCTGTGGCAGACGCTTCAGCTAATGCCAACTTTTCCCTTTCAGCCTTGGAGATGTATCTCGGCTTATTGGTACTCTTCTGCCGATCAACCTTGCGCTTCAAACGCTTCTTCAGGGTTTCGTTAATCTTTTTTTTGCGGTTCATGATGCAAAGCTCTGGCAGGAATTGGCGCGTATTGTAGGCGTTTATCGATCGGGGTGCGACTGTAGATAAACATCTCACAACCACAGAAACGCTCTAACAGGATTTACCTTACCGATAACAAGCAGTTAGTCGCTGCTGCTATCACCCGCTTGTTGCAACAGATAAGGTGCTAACGGTTCCGTTTTATTGATTAAGCGTTGCACCTTCTCGATCTCGGTGAGCGCCGCAGCATCGGCGCGATAACTCAAATACACGGTACGCTGCCACCCCTGTTGATCGCTGACTAAAAATAGCTGTTCTGACTCTAAAAAGGGATCAACCATGGTTTTTGGCAAGTACGCTGCCCCGCCCTTTTGCAGAATAAAGTCGAGCGCGATGCGACCATTGGCGGTACGCAGATATGGCGGCGAAATTTTCGCATGACGTTCGGCATGCTCTGACGCAAATCGGGTTCCCCAATCAACATAAACATAGCGCTTAGATAGCGCTTGTTGTTCATCGCACTCCTCTGATGACACCAGCAACAGTTCCAATTCTGCCACCGGATGACAAATCAACTCATCAGATTTTAACGGGTCAAACGTCACCCCAATATCCAAAGTACGTTCAATCAACGCGCGGCTGATCTGCTCCCGGCTAATGGTTTCAGCGCAAAATGCATAGCCCGAAAAAGCCTCGGTCACGATACTCAGCCAATACTGCAAAAACGCATCCCAAATATTAGGTGTACCAGCGATAGCCAGTTGGATGGCATGAGCTTTGGTTAGCAGCAGCTCCGCTTTTGCCTGTTCAAGTGTTCGCACCATATTTTCGGCATAGGGGATTAAGCGCTCACCGGCACTGGTTAGTTTGATGGCGTTACGGTCACGGACAAACAGCGTGGTATCAAAAAACATTTCCAACTGTTTAATTCTGGCACTGACGGCGGCCTGGGTAATATAGAGATTATTGGCTGATCTGCCGAAGTGCTTTTGTCTGGCAACCTCAAGAAATGTCCGGAAAACTTTAACGTCCATCACGCCCCCTTTTGACGAGCTTCGAGCCTAACAAACAAGTGTTGTGGTGACGATAAAAAAGATTAGTTTTCCCCCAACCGCAACAGAGACTAATGTCCACTCCAACATGACCACGCAATTAAAAGTTGCCCCAATTTTTTGGGCAACTTTTCAAAAAGTGGTCAAAAAAAGCGTCGCAACGGCTGACTTTGAAACCATATTGATTGGCACAAAACGTCAACTAGAAGCACTGCGACAAACCTATAGAGACATAGATAGTCACTATCAAAAAATGTTAGTGACAGGAGTGACGGCCATGCGCATTGCAATTTTGTCCCGCAACGAGAACCTCTACTCAACTCGCCGTTTGAAAGAAGCAGGCGAAGCCAGAGGACATGAAGTCGATATCATCGATACCTTGCATTGCTATATGGATATCACTAGCAGCAACCCCACCGTACGCTATAACGGCGAGGTACTGCCGGTTTACGATGCAGTGATCCCGCGTATTGGTTCATCGATCACCTTCTATGGCACCGCCGTGGTTAGGCAGTTTGAGATGATGGGCACTTTTTGCGTCAATGAATCTGTCGCCATCAGCCGTTCGCGCGACAAGCTGCGTTCACTGCAGCTGCTCTCACGTAAAGGGATCGGCCTACCGCGCACCGGTTTTGCCAGCAAGCCTGACAAGATCCAGGATTTGATCAAAAACGTTGGCGGTGCGCCACTGGTGATCAAGCTCTTAGAGGGTACTCAAGGGATAGGCGTGGTGTTAGCAGAAACGACCAAAGCAGCAGAGAGTGTGATTGAAGCGTTTATGGGATTGAAAGCTAACATTCTGGTGCAGGAGTTCATTAAAGAAGCAGGCGGTGCCGATATCCGCTGTTTCGTGGTGGGCGACAAAGTGGTCGCGGCAATGAAACGCCAAGCAGCAGAAGGAGAGTTCCGTTCCAACCTGCACCGTGGTGGCGAAGCTCAGCTGGTGCGCTTAAGCAAAGAGGAGCGAGCCACTGCAGTAAACGCAGCCAAGGCGATGGGACTGAATCTATGTGGTGTCGACATTTTGCAATCTTCCCGCGGTCCAGTGGTGATGGAGGTGAACTCTTCACCTGGCCTGGAAGGGATTGAAAACGCCACCAACAAAGATGTGGCCGGACTGATATTTGATTTTATTGAGCGCAATGCCAAGCCAAATGCCAATAGAACGCGAGGAAAAGGCTAAATGAACACAGCAATGGTGATTGGCGGCGTAGAGATACTGCCCGGACAGGTACGCCAGCTTAAAGTGCCTGTGGCCAAACTGTATACCGACACAGATATGTCTATACCAGTTCATGTCACGCGCGCCAGAAAAACAGGGCCTGTGGTGTTTGTGAGTGCAGCGGTACACGGCGATGAGCTAAATGGTATTGAGATCACTCGCCGCTTGATCGAAAAGAAGATCAAACTGCTCAAAGGCACCGTGATCGCGGTGCCTATGGTCAACGTGTATGGCGTGCTCAATCAAAGCCGTTATATGCCGGATCGGCGGGATCTCAATCGCTGCTTTCCAGGATCACCCAAAGGTTCGTTAGCTGGGCGAATGGCGCACATCTTTCTCCACGAGATAGTGAGGCACTGTGATTATGGTATCGACCTGCATACCGGCGCTATCCATCGTTCCAATCTGCCACAGATCAGAGCTAATCTGGACGATGAAGAAACCCTGTCGCTGGCGCGCGAGTTCGGTGTACCTGTGATGCTCAATGCCAACCTACGGGATGGATCTCTGCGGGAAGCAGCGGTAAGCAACGGCGCCAAAATACTGCTATACGAAGCAGGACAAGCGCTGCGCTTTGATGAGCTTTCTATCCAAAGCGGCCTCAAAGGGATCCTCAATGTACTCTCAGCATTGGGGATGATCCGAAAACGCCGCATTAGAAAGAAAATCGAACCCTTTGTTGCCAACCGCAGCGATTGGGTGCGCGCCTCAGCCAGTGGCTTTGTTCGCGAGTATGCCACCCTGGGTAAACAGGTAGAAAAAGGCGATCTACTGGCAGAGATCAACAGCCCGTTAGGCGAATTGATCAGTCAGGTGGTTGCTACTCGATCAGGTATCGTGATTGGTAAACAAAATATACCTTTGGTACAGGAAGGCGAAGCCATGTATCACATCGCTTTCTTTGGTGATGACGCCGAAGAGGTGGCCGAGCACATTGAGATGATGCAGGAGATGGTGAAACCGGTTATCGCAGAACAAAACGATCTGTAATCGGTAGATCGCCAGCATATCAGTATGCGCATGCCAACACTGGCATTGGGGTAATTAGGAGTCAAACATGGATACACGACTGATCATTGGCAACCTTGAAGTTTGCCACTTGCCACAGCTGGGTATTAAAGAGTTGCAGGTTCGGGTGGATACAGGGGCAAAAACCTCCTCCCTTCATGTGGATAATTTGGTGCGTGTGAAAACAAATGGCAAACCGCACGTCGAATTCGACTTGCATCCCGACGTTTACAACTTGGACGAAGTGGTGCGGTGCTGCGCAGCCGTGCATGACACGCGGCGAATTAAGTCATCCAATGGTGACATAGAGCAGCGCTACGTGATTAAAACCCTGTTTCAAATCGGTGGTCAGCAGTGGCCCATCGAGATCACCCTAAGTAATCGCCAGGAGATGACCTACCTGATGCTGCTGGGGCGTGAAGCTATGGGCGACAGAGTTTATGTCGATCCGTCTGCGACTTTTCTGGTTAGCGAAGGGTAAAACTCAACCCCATTTAATGGGGTTGAACGCTTCATCACAAGCAAGCGTCATATCACATAGGACACAATCATGGTGGAGAATACTGCCGTCCCAGAGTTCAACCAACCGCACGTCAACTCGGTGGTTTTAGCCCAGATTATTGGTGCCATTGATAGTGGTGATCCGGCCGCATTAGCCACGCTGAATGTAACAGAGCAGTTCAACGACGCAGACATTGCGAATCTACTGGAGTCGATGCCAGAGAAGTACCGAGCACCACTGTGCCACGTTATCTCTCCAGCGCGCGCTTGGCCAATACTGCACCTGTTACAGTATGAAACAGCACGACACATTATCGGCCAGCTCAGTCGAGGCCAATTACACCTGCTGATTGCGGCAGCCGTTGAAAAAGATATCCTCACTTTTGCCGAGATATTGCCGCAAGAACTGGTTGATGAGTTTGTCGACCAACAGGAAGCGGCTGCCACTGAGCAACTACAAAAAGCACTCACGTACCAAGATGAAGAGGTGGGTCGCTACACCACTTATGATGTACTGCGCGCTCGTCCCAGCGCTACTGTGGCTCGCACCATGGAGCGGATGGACAAAGCGAAGCCACGGCAATTTGTTGGTGTGTATGTGGTAGATGCCAACGGTGTATTTCATGGCGGCTGCACCATAGGTCAGGTACTTAGCGCGCCATCGGAAGCCAAGCTGATAGATATTTGCACGCCAATGGAATTGCTTTCTGATCGTCAAGATATCAGTGCCGCTGCGCGGCTACTTAATCCTGTGGAAGGCTTTGCCTGGCAACCAGTACAGAAAGAGGGAAAGATTGTTGGCGCATTTGCCGTGTCACTGTTGATGCAACGCCTAAAAGATAAAAGCTTAGAGGTACTAGCCTCGGATACGCCTCAGACCGAAGAAGATCTATTTACCCCGGTTGCTGTCGCTGCCCGTGTCCGTGCTGTCTGGCTGACAGCGAATCTGCTGACCGCCTTTTTAGCATCGGCGGTGATTGGCCTATTTGAAGCGGCATTACAACAAGTCGTCGCACTGGCGATCCTGATGCCAGTCGTGGCCAGTATGGGTGGCATTGCCGGTAGCCAAACCCTCGCGGTGGCCCTACGCGGTATCGCACTAAACCACTTAAAGCGTGGCAACCTGAAACTGTTACTGGATAAAGAGATAAAAATTGCTGCATTTAACGGTATCGGGCTGGGGCTGTTGATCGGTGCTGTGGTTTGGTATTGGTTTGATTCATTTACGCTCGGCGGGATCATTTTTGTCGCCATCGTATTCAATAGTCTGGCGGCAGCGTCGTCTGGCACGGTGATCCCATTTGTTCTCAAACAGATGAAAGTTGACCCTGCCGTAGCTGGCTCAGTGATCCTGACAACGGTCACCGACGTGGTCGGTTTCATTATCTTCCTTGGCTTAGGTAGTTTGCTTCTCACTGTAAGCTAACAACGCCACGGCGAAGACTGTAAATCAACCGGTAGAGCAAGGGAGCGATAACGCCCCCTTGCTTCATATCGAGTATCAAACCTGAAGTGCAATAACTAGTGCTCGAACCCAGTCGTTTCCTTATCAAGGTCCAGATGGCTTAGGGCGATCACCGCCTGCGTGCGGTTAGTAACGCCAAGCTTTTTAAAGATCGCAGTCGCATGCGCTTTGACCGTCGCCTCAGAAACTTCCAGTTCAGGGGCTATCTGTTTGTTCAATAAACCTTCAGCAAACATCATCAGGATGCGGTATTGCTGCGGCGTCAGTGAAGCAACTTTTTCAACCATATCGTCAGCATCATGACCTTTCGGTTTCAAAGTACCCTTGTCGGGCACAGAGATGCCACCATCGAGCACAGTTTGTACCGCTGCAACCATCGCTTTTGCTGACAATGATTTAGGGATAAAACCGCTGGCACCGGATTGGATGGCACGTTGTATGGTGTCGAGATCTTCGTATGCAGAAACAATCACCACCGGCAGATCAGGGTAGTGGCTGCGCATATGGATCAACGTAGAAAAGCCATGGGCACCGGGGATTTTCAGATCCAGCAACAGCAACTCGATCTCTTGCGGCATATTCAGGCGCCGCTCTAGCTGCTCCACGTTTTCCGCTTCAAGCCACTCAACATCGGGAAAGGCTGGCTTCAGACTTTCCATAATCGCTTGCCGAAACAACGGATGATCATCCGCCACTAACCAGGTAACTGCTTGACTCATATGCTTGCGATTCTAATAATTATTTGTTCTCAACCTAGCCCATTAACGGCAATATAAAAAGTGTAAAACAATCGCGTTGTGATATGCGTAGACTCCCGCTTGCCTAAACTCTGTCGATATACCACCCCATTACCCCCTTAATTTTTATCAAGATTATTGTGACCACAAGCACCACTTTGACGGGGTTAGGATTGCCTCTGACTGGTGTTACTAGCACACTGAAAAGATAGGAATAATAAAAGAGTGTCTAGAAGGCGCAGATAACATGGACAAGAGAACACTTTCTATCATCCTTCCCGGCTTGCTTATCGCAGCCACCGGCGTTGGAGCCGGAGACTTAGCCACCGCAGGGTTTGCCGGAAGCCACCTAGGGGTCGCTGTATTATGGGCGGTTGTATTAGGTGGCCTGCTGAAGTTCGCTTTAACCGAGGGGATCGCCCGTTGGCAATTGGTCAATGGTGACAGCCTGATCGACGGTTTTGCCCAGCGCTTTGGCAAACCTTTTGTTTATATCTTTCTTGCTTACCTCGTACTCTGGTCTTTCTTTGTTGGCTCGGCGCTGATCAGTGCCAGCGGTGTGGCGATGCATGCGCTGTTCCCGGTGTTTAGCGCAGGCACTGGAAAAATTGTGTTTGGCATTGCCTGCAGTCTGTTGGGGTTGCTATTGGTCAGAGCCGGCAACTTTGCCCTGTTTGAAAAAATCATGGGCTTCTCCGTCGCCATTATGGTGCTGATAGTCTTTACCACCGCGCTTATCCTTTGGCCCGGCAACACCCAAATGCTATCAGGTTTATTTCTCCCCTCGATCCCAGATGTTGATGGCAAAGGGTTAACCTGGACGGTCGCGCTTATTGGTGGCGTCGGCGGCACACTGACTATCTTCTCCTACGGCTACTGGATCCGTGAAAAACAGCGTATCTCACGAGAAGATATTGCTACCTGCCGTATCGACTTATTGGTGGGCTATGCCGTAACGATTCTGTTTGGCCTGTCCATGGTGATTATCGGCAGTACGGTCTCGGTTGAAGGTAAAGGCAGTAGCCTTATCATTAACCTCGCTGCCAGTCTGGAAACCGCACTAGGCACGACGGGTAAATGGATGTTTTTGGTGGGAGGCTTCTTCGCCATCTTTAGTAGCTTGCTGGGCGTTTGGCAGGCGGTGCCCTATATGTTTGCGGATCTAGTTAAACACTTAACGCCAGCAGGCAAAGAGCAGACGACCAAGTTAGCAGACAGATCCAGCTACCAACTGTTTCAGTTAGCCCTGGCGCTGCTCCCGATCATGAGCCTCTGGGTAAGCTTTAAAGAGGTGCAGAAAATCTATTCAGTATTTGGCACTTTCTTTATGCCATTTCTGGCCATCGCGCTGCTCTACTTCAATAACCAAAAAGGGATGAAGTCAGACAAAAACAGCATGCTATACAATGGCATGCTGCTTATCACACTGCTGTTTTTTTCGTATGTGGCGTGGCAAAAGTTCTTTGGGTAAACGCTTTGTCACAGGCTCGTTAAGGTCAGAACCGAAAGAGTATGATGCAAACCTTCTCCCATAATGGGAGAAGGTTTAGCGATGAAAAATCACTTCTTCATCCAGGTACCATCGGCAGCCTGAATAAACTGCCCTGACGGGGTTTTATCAATCGCTTTCTTCCCTGCCAACACCGCGACCTGTTCTAACGTCAGCTGGTTTTGCTTGGCAATCTTTGCGTAAGCTTGCTGGCGTTTGGCATTAATATCGGTGACAAGTGCAGACACATCATCTGACGCTACGACGACCCCCAGGTAACCATCTAATTGCTCACCGACCAAGCCTTGAGATTTAGCGGCGTCCAGCGTTATGGCGGCAAACACTGAAGCACTCAACAGCAGGGCTAACAACCCCATAGATATCCGTTTAATCATAATGAACTCCTTAGAATAAACCTGAATCGTCACTGAACAGATCGTCCAGCTCTTTATCGACTTTAACCTTAATCTCGTGCTCGATTTTGACATTAAGGTTGATGGTTATTGGCTTCTCAGGGGCGGCGATCTCCACCCTTGGCGTGCATGCGGCGGCAAACATTAACAAACACCCCATGATGATCAGGCGTTGTCTATTCATACTGGCTCCTTTGCCACGATGGTCTGACTGCTCCCATCGTTAATTAATTAGATAGCTACTTAGCTAGACCCAAAGTTATTTCTCAAGCTGTTGCTCTATCTGCTTGCGGAAACTATCGCCCATTCGTAGGCTTTTTAACAGCTCGTACAGATTCTCTTGATGGCTATAATTCAGATGTATCGGTCTGGTTTCGTTCGGATTGCGACCATGGACGACCGCTTTGATATCCGCCAGGCCATCAGCTTGCATCGAGATATCGGCACTTAGCAGATTAACCTGCATCTGCTTCAGGTTATTTAACACCAAAGCAAGCGACGGATTGGCTAGCGCATATTGGTCAATCACCGTCGGGTCGCTAACCACAATATCAACCATGCCCCGATTAACCAAACGGCCGTTCTGTATACTCACGCCTGCCTCAGAAAGCTGCAACGGTAACATGGCATCTAGCTTACCTTTCAATGCCACTACTGGCTCTGATTGCAAAGCGCCAGCTTGTTGCAGGTCCAACCCGTTAACCGACACCGCTTGATACTGCTGCGACGGATAACTTAACTTCGGCGCCGTCACATGACCACCCAGCAGATCAACACTGAGATCTGTCACCACGGCTTTTTGCATGTCAGCAGATTGTTCAAATACCCAGTCCGTGCTTGCTTGTTGCATTGATACACCGGTATACACCTCCCCCGCTTTCATCTGCCCCTGCGCATTAATAACGAGCGCGTCGTTGAGAGTCGTCGTAAACTCAGTTGCAGTTATATCAACCTGCTCAAACAGCATTCCCGTGTATTCACCGCTAACCTCTGACAGGGTAAATCTGCCATCAATCTCTGGCGCTGGCGCTATCGGTTGCACCGGCTCCCCAGCCTCCTCTACTACGGGCAAAATATTCAGCGCCTTAAACTCGCCACTGAATCGCCCGTCACGTAAGGTAAGAACAGGGTCGATCAAGGGTGCAAACGGCGTGATATCAAGCGCGTTTATCGAAACCTGGCCACGATTATCTGCAAGCAACAGCTGCCCGGCGATGGTTTGCGGCAACGCCTGCGGAGACTCAAGGCTAAATGCCTGTTGCAGTGCATCAGCCACAGGACTGGCCGAGTAGTCGACCAGAATGTCGATAGGCTGATTCAAGTCATACGGCTTTAACCGCGCAGACACCTGCGGCAAAGGTAGCGGATCTAAGCCCCATTGCGCCGAGGTGGCACTGCTGTCGAGCTGCAACCAAGCCGTCTCAGCCTGTGGCAATAGCGCAAACGGCGTCGCCAATTGGCTATGCAATTGCCGTAAGACAAAGGGCTTGCTAGCGCCAGCAGTAGGTTCATGCTCAGTCATTGATGCCTGCTTTTCGATATCCGCATACAGGTCAAAACGATGCAACATCAGTTTTGGGGCAGATAACAGTCCATCTAAGCGCACCTCCGCCATGCTGTGGCCATTCACCGACACGGCATCTTGATGATAGATTAACGGCGATACCAATGAGGCGATACCTGCCACGCGAGCGCTTGCCAACTCAGTCTCCAGGGCAATATTCAAGGATGCGGGCTGCTCGGTATCAGCGCCATAGGGGTGAGCAATGGCTAGGTTAATCGCAGCAAGCAGTGAGCTTTTCTCAAGATCAAACATCCCTCGGCTATCGGGTTGTATGCTTACCGTCACCGTTTCGGCCTGCTCCCCGAGCAGTACTCCCTGCCACTGCACCTCTCCTTGATCGACAATGAATACTAACTGCTTGGTGTCACCCGCCAGCTGGGTAGACAACTGATAACGCAGCGGTGTATCCGCTAGCACCCCACTGCTCTGCCAGTGCCCAAGCAACGCCATATCAGCAAAGCTCAACTGGCCATCAAATTGCTGCTGATTGTTTGCCAATAATGGATGTTGGATCTGCCCAGTTAGTTTCGTCTGCGCCTGTTCGTTATTCACCTGTAACTGGCCAGAAAATTCGGCGGAAAGAACGGACTGAGAAGCGGCAGGCTCCTCGGCACTCTCATCGTTATCGCTTGCCCCATATTGGGTAACGATTACCTTAGGCAACAGATCTACGGAGAACGGCTTAAGCGTCAACGTCCACGGCGCGGTCAGCTCTGCGATCATGGCAGGCGCCGTCAAGTTCACCTGATTATGGCTAGGCTTGAGCTGTTGATAACGTGCGTTGAGCTCACCGGATAATGGGATCGCCTCACGTCCCGTCAACCCATCTTTCGGCAACACCTGTTGCAGATCACCGATACTGGTCAGCGTAACGACCACCGGCCGAGTCGCACTTAAATCGGTACTCAGATCTGTCGATACCTCTAGTGCCAACTCATAGTTGGGCCAATCAAGTTCAATTTCGCTATCAACCAACAACGGCGAAGGCTGATTAGCCAGCGTTGCTTGGCTGATCTGCAACACTTGCTTGTCTCCCTCCCCCGAGACAGAAAACGGCAGATGGATCTTAGGTGACGGATACCAATCCAACGCACCGGATAACTGATAGTTAAGCCCATCGCTTTGCTGCAGGGTACCTCCCAATTGCAGCTGCCACTGCTCGGCTAAGCCGGTCGTCAGTGCAATCACTTCCTTGTTGGGAGACCAATGAAAATTAAGATCAACTGGCCACTCTTCACTTAACAAAGTGGGCAGAGATTGCGTCGCGGTAAGCAGGTTGGCTTGAGGATAAAGGGAACCACGGAGCTGCAAACCGTTCTCACTTATCTCGACTGCAACTTCACCACGCCCCCACTGCTCCACCACCAGATGAGTGACATCAAGCTCAATCCACGACAACCACAGGGGCAAATCAATGCTGGCAGCCTCATCGCCATCGTCGGCCGATGATGAGTCATCAGAGCTACCTGCAGCAGGAGCTGTGCCCTGCAAGCAAGCTTCGGCAACAAATACCGAATCGATCAGCATTCGTAATCCACGTCCTTTGTCGCCAACAAACTTGCGCATGTGGGATGCATCAAGCTGCTCAATATCGATATAGCACGCCGTCCGTTGCGGTGACTGCCAACGTAATTGCACAACAGAGATCTGCAGCGGATCCAGCTCAATAGAAACCTGTTCGACGCTAACCGATGTCGGCCAATAGAATTTCCAAACTACGGCCACGGCCAGTGCCGCCAAAAAGCTCAGCACTGTCACAATGACACCTAAGAAAATGCCAAATTTCAGCCAGCGGGAGGAGAACAGCGGTGATGTCTCGGAGGTCATTAATAACTAAAAAGACAGGGTTAATATCGTTATACAGTAGCATACACGCGACACGTAATATGCTGTCGAACAGTGGAATTATCAACGAATTTGTAACGGCTTGCGAAGCAGTTACAGGTCAACGGCCATAGTTAACAGCCATCGGTTCCCGAGTCACCAGATGGCCGTAACCTAAACCTATCATTCCAGCACGCCGTCCCAATAGTCCGTTCGTTCTCGCATCTCCTGTTTCACTGCTTCAGGAAGCAGATCATCAGCACGACTGCTGGTGCGGATCTGCCAGCCACCACCAAGCGCTTTATAGAGATCAACCAAATTAATCGCCACCGCGCCTTGAGTGCTGGCAAGGAGATCTTGCTGATCACGTAACGCAGTGAGGTTATTCACCACGGTGTCAAAATCGACTAAACCATCATCATACTGTACCTTTGACAGTGTCACTGAACGTTGCGCCGCCTCCGTCGCCTTAACATACCAGGCTAACTGCTCCTGACTCACCAGATAAGAAACGATCGCATTTTCAATCTCGGCCTGGGCACTCAACACACTATTTTGGTAGTCAGATTTGAGCTGCTGAAACAGCGCATCTTGCAGCCGAATGTTGCCCTTGATGCGACCATAGTTCCAAAGATTCCAAGAAAAGCCTGCACCAAAATTCCAGCTACGTGAGTCACTTTGGAACAGGTCTGTCAGCTCATTGTTACCACTGTCGGTGCTGGCAAAACCAATATTTCCACCCAAGGTAAAGGTCGGATAAAGATCGGTAATAGCAAAACCTATCTGCGCGCTTTGCGCGGCTAACTGACGTTCCGCCTGACGAATGTCTGGGCGACGACGAATGAGATCTTGCGGCATGCCAATGGCTATTTGGGCTGGTGCGGTAGGAATGGCTCGAGGCTCACCCAAGAGCTCTCGCACCTTGCTTGGCGGCTGTCCCAACAGCAGTGATAGGTTGTTCTTAAGCTGGGCTAAGGCAATCTCAGACGAACTGAGCGTAGCTTGTGAATTGTAAAGTAAACCCCGCGCCTGTTCCGGATCCAGTTCGGTCACCAAGCCACCTTCATAGCGATCTTCGGCGATCGTTAAACTGGCACTCTGTACCTTGATGTTATCCCGCAGGTAACGCTGGCGTTCCTCCAAGGTACGTATATTCAGATAGGTCTGTGACACCTGTGCTAACAGGGTGATCACCACACCATCGTAACTAGCGACAGAGGCATCTAATTCGGCGGAAGCTGACTCAACCAAACGTTGAAAACGGCCCCAAACATCAGCTTCCCAACCCAATCCAAAACCCAGGTCATCGCTATAGAAGTTACGGTCGACACCTGGGCCTGTGCTATTCGGCGCTAAGCCTTCACGGCCGATGCCGCCACTTAAGGTTTGGGTCGGATATTGTTGTCCCGCGGCAATGCGTAGGTTTTCCTGCGCCTGAAGTACACGTAACCCAGCAGAGCGCAGGGTTAAGTTGTCAGCCAAAGCTGCAGTAATCAAGTTATCCAGAACAGGATCGTTAAACGATGACTTCCACCATTGAGGATCTGTTGGCTCGGTGGCCGACAAAGCAGGATCTTTAGCCTCCAACCAATCCATTTCAACCCGACTGTCAGGCTCAACATAATCAGGCCCTAACGTAGTACAACCTGACACCGCTAAAACTACCGCCAGACATACCGCTGACTTAGCCGTTGGAAACATGCGCTTCATATCCGATCCCTCGTCAAACAACGATTCTTATAATAATGGTTCAGGGGCTGCCAACGGCATCTCTTCATCAGTCTCACTTGCTGTGCCAGTCATCACCAACACCGATCCGGTGGTACCAACTCGTAACTCCACCCCTTCTGGTAGCTCGGTGACATGGACACGCACGGGCACTCGTTGAGCCAAACGGATCCATTCAAACGTAGGGCTAATTGTAGGTAAGAGGTTTTCCCCGGTACTGCCGTCGTCCTGAGCGATCCCCCAGCCTATGCTATCAACCACACCTTCCACCGGCTTATCTGGGTAAGTCATCAAAGTCACCACGGCGCGATCACCACGGCGAATATCGGCAATATAGTTCTCGCGAAAATAGCCATCAATCCAATAGCTGTTGACATCCACCAAGGCCAGCGCAGGGGAATTAGCCACCGCTTGGCTGCCTAAGCGTAAACGCAGATTAGTCACGTAACCGTCAACTGGCGCTTTCACATCACAAAATTCCAAGTCTAAACGGGCACTCTCTTGCGCGGCTTCCGCTAGCTTAACCCCTGCTTCAGCTCCCTTACGTGCATTTACCCGCGCATTCATATCTTCAACAGACATAGCCCCGGGGTTTTTCTTGCGGATACGTCGAGCTCGATGCTCTTCATCTTTCGCTTCATCTAACTGCGCCTGCGCAGAACTGAGCTGGGCACTGGCCTGATCTAAAGCAGCCTGAAACGTTCTTGGGTCAATCTGCCAAAGCAGGTCGCCCTGCTTGACACTGGCGTTGTCCTTAATCGGAAGGTTAATAATCGGGCCGGATACCCTAGGCACGATCTGAATAACCTGAGCCCGCACCTGACCGTCACGGGTCCAGGGGTTAAGGACATAATGTCTATACATATACAGCACGATGGCAATCGCCACCGCTACCACTGCAGCTGTTGCAAGATGCTTTCTGTTTAAACCGAGCATATTTGTCATACCTTAACGATAAAAATGCCAATAACGCCTGTGTAGATAACGGCTAACGCGACGTAGACCAAAGGCGGATAAAAAAAGTAGCGAGCCAAGCGGCGCTTTTCTAGCTGCCCAACCGTCACGCTGGTCGCTAAGATCCCTAACACGCTCGCCACCAATAGCGGCGGCATGTAGACATCAGCGATAAAAAATTCATGTGGAAATTCGGACATCAAGTACCTTCCTTTGCTCCAACAACTGAGCCAGCATTGACGAGTGACGCAAGCTAGCGAGTCAGGCCAAAAGCTAAAAATGTTCTTCGTGTAGCATTTGCCAATCAAATTGCTGCGACAAGCCAATATATGCCAGGGTCACCTGCGACAAATTACGATAGCAGCCAAGCACAACATAGAGATGCTTGAGCTCTTCATCATTCGCTCGATTACATTGATTGATAGCTGTCTCACAACACCTATCCAATCTCTGCAACCGCGCTTGCAGCAACAAGCTGATTTTGTCTACAGAGTCCAACGCTTTACCCTTCGCCAAATGACCAAATGTTCGAGCCAATGCTCGCCGCCACTCTGCAATCTCTTCATTCACCGCACCAGCCAAGGGAGCAGCGAATACCGTTTGGCGAAGACGATAAAGATCATCAATTCGAAGTGACATCATCTCCAGCGTTGAAATCAGAGATGGCAATTTCATACGTCCATCATCAGATAATTGTTTACCGTCAATCTGCGGACTCCAAGCGATCAGTTTGGCAGGTAATGTGCGCACCTCTTGCTGATGATAAGCGAGCCGCTGGCGGGCAAAAAAAGAACGCTTAGCGTTGGGTTCAGCCAACGATGCAAGTACCACCCCACTGCTATGAAAGTAGCGATTAAGCATCTTCAAGCAGACTTTATGTGGGCGAGGTGAACCAGCAATATGAGATAACCCATAAATGATTACCAAAGCGGTCACCGTAAACACCACGGTGTTCATCATGGCGGCGACATCATAGTGTTGGGTATTAGTAATACCCAACATATTGAACATTCCCAGGTAAAAGGCGATCGCAATCAGAGGCGGCAAAATGTAGGAAATAAGCGCACACAAAACAAATAGCAAAATGGCTAATTGCCAGAATTGCGAAAGCTCAGGCATGATGAAAATATATACTGGCATTAAGCAGATATATGCAATTCCCCATACTTTGGCCTGTTTAAATTTCATCTGCGGCATTTGCATCGCAGCCAAAGCAATGTTCGGTAAAAAGTAAGGCCAGCTGACATGCCCAGGCGGGTCAATATAGATCCAGATAAGGAAGCCGACCCACAATGACACCACGGTAAAAAAACAGTATCGAATCCGATCCGGATCCAGTGGCGTCAAAGCAAAACCCAAAGGTACTATTTTTTTATCAACAGGGTTTTCTGATCCTTGGCGGTTCTGCTGTTCACCACCACGCTCATACGCTTTAATGTTGGTAACACAATCAATGATGCTGCTGACAATACTCGCACAATGTGACAGCTCTTTAATCGCCACGGCGATCGCAGCACGTTGAAAGTGATTAAGTCCATCAATATAGCTTTGCTCAACCACTAGTGGCTTCACGCCATCAGATAGATTGACGCTATCGCCCCGCAGAAAATCACCCACCAGTTGCAAATGAGCGGATATTTCAGCCAAGTACACATCAATATTTGGTAACGCCTTGGCAACGTCGACCTGATGTAAGTCGACGATCCCCCCATCAAAGCGCCTTCCCATACTGACAAATGATTTAGACAGGAGCTGTAGTCGTTGCCACTCAGCCTTTGCCATTCTTACGTCATAGCTTTCTGCGCCAGCCGCATCCACCGTTTGCTTCAGTTGCGCAATAAGCGTCTCACAAGACTGAAAGCTCACCATAGCGTCTTGTTCGGTCTCACGCCCGAATAGCTGCGCCCGATAATGATCAAGCGCCATTCGTTCAGATTCAATGAGACGCTCGCTCAGTTCATGCAATGCGTTGCGATTGCTCACCGGCCAAATAAACACCGATATCAAGGTCCAGATGAGAATGCCGATCAATGTCTCTAACACCCGGTATGCGGCAAACAGAAACGCATGTCCTGGTTCCCCTGGCCCTGCCGTTAAGATCATTAAGGCAACGAAGCCAGCGACAAACCAAGCGTACTGACCATCTTTACCGGTCATTTTATAAGTAACGAACGCTAAGTAAGGGGTCACTGCGATCATTAACAACCAACGATCTTGGGGAAACATAGCGAGGAAAAACAGACCGGCAGCAAAGGCAATAAAGGTGCCCTTTGCCCTTAACATTCCTTTGGCGAGAGACTGGCCAGCGGTAGGGAGCGCAATCATTGCCACTGCGACTGCAGCCCATGTTGGGCTCATCCAGGAAAAGTTCAACGCAAGGAAATAGCTGATCACCATCGCCAAGCCAAACTTTATAGAATGCTTAGCCTTGGCAGATAGCGGCGGTATTTGCATGCGCTCAGTTGATTTCAAGCTCACTCAGAGTTCCCCTAGGGAATAACCCAGTCGCCCCACACAAATTGATCGTGGCGAAACAGTACTCATTGCTAAGTGCTCAGTGCTCAGTGCTCAAGCAATCCCATCGAAGAGGTGCGCCGAACAAGACTGAGGCACTCACGCTATTTACAAAAATGATAATAGCTTGTTGTCATCGTAGTAACGGAAAGCGGAACTTTCAGTCCATATTATTAACATAGCCGCAAAACTAACGTTTTGATATTTCGAGTTTAACTAACGTGATTGACTTAACATGGTCAAATATAAAGCAAATATCAAACGCCGGTTATCTGCTCACTATCGACAAAAACTCACCCGTCATTAGCACGATGTTGGTGCAAAAAGCCGCCGCCAAGCGAGTCAAAGTGGCGCATACTGCAAACTCAAAACTAATTATGAGCCATCATTAACGCTAACTTTGTTCGCTAACGCCAGATCTGGTCGGAAAAGTCGCAGCAAAATGCTAAATCAGCGCCATTCAACAGCGACTGCTGATGATAAATCCAGTCACCATCATATTGGCGCGATATTTGTAGGTTAACGGCATAGTTAACGGGCAACTTTAAGCAAAGCGTCCAACGTCATAATGATGCTGTGAAATAGTATTTTTGCAGAAACATACGTTTACTCGTAATCAAAGGGAAAGGCATATCAGATGACCATCACTGTCGGTATTACTCACCACACCGAATACAAATATGACAAAGCTGTCACCCTTGGTCCCCATGTGTTCCGCCTGCGTCCCGCAGCCCATAGCCGCACGCCGATAAAAAGTTACTCACTAAAAATTCACCCTGAAGAGCACTATATCAATTGGCAACAAGATCCTTTCGGTAACTATTTAGCCAGAGTCGTGTTTCCAGAAAAAACCAAGAAATTTTCATTCACCGTCGATGTCGTTGCCGAGATGACAGTGATCAACCCCTTTGATTTTTTCCTTGAAGAATACGCTGACGAATTTCCATTCGTCTATGAAGAGAGTTTAAGCAAAGAGTTACAGCCTTATCTGCTCAAAGAATCATCATCAATGCTGTTTAAAAAGCTGGTTAAAAGCGTCGATCTGTCGACCTCAATGCTAACTGTCGATTTTCTAGTGGCGGTAAACCAGAAGGTTTATGAACTGGTCGATTACACCATTCGCCTAGAACACGGGGTTCAGAGTTGTGCTGAAACCCTAGCGAAAAAATCAGGCTCCTGTCGCGATTCTGCGTGGTTATTAGTCCAATTATTGCGCCATCTAGGCTTAGCAGCGCGCTTTGTTTCCGGTTATCTGGTGCAGTTAACTACGGATGAAAAATCCCTCGATGGCCCCAGTGGGCCGGACGAAGACTTTACCGATCTGCATGCCTGGACCGAGGTATATATTCCCGGTGCCGGTTGGATTGGCTTAGATCCGACCTCGGGATTATTTGCGGGTGAGGGCCATATCCCTCTGGCATGTACGCCAGAGCCCAGCAGTGCAGCTCCTGTCACTGGCGGTGTTGATCCTGCCGAAACCGAATTCAACTTCTACAACAAGGTCACCCGTGTCCATGAAACCCCTCGCGTCACAAAGCCTTACAGCGATAGCCAATGGTCGGAAATAAATCAGTTGGGTTTAAGGGTCGATAAACTGCTTAATGAACATGACATTCAACTGACCATGGGCGGCGAGCCTACTTTTATCTCTATCGACGATATGGAAAGTGACCAGTGGAATACTGGCGCTGACGGCGAAGATAAGCGTCGTTTGGCACATCAACTGTTTCTGAAAATGACCGAGCACTACGCCCACGGTGCAATGCGTCATTATGGTCAAGGTAAGTGGTACCCCGGAGAGCCCCTGCCCCGCTGGCAATATGCCTGTTACTGGCGTAAAGATGGCGCCGCGTTTTGGCGCAACCCCAAGCTACTGGCGGACATCAACGCTGAGTATGATTACGGTGAAAAAGAAGCAAAAACGTTTGCTGATGCCCTTTCCATCCAACTTGGGCTTCAGCCTGATTGTTTCATTCCAGCCTATGAAGACATGCTCTATCACTTGTGGCAGGAGGGTAACCTACCCCAAGAGCTTAGCCCTAAGTCACCTGAACTTTTAAACGCCATTAGCCGCAAAGGGTTCTTAAAGAAGATGGAACGGGGTTTGGATAAAGTAGCGGGTTACGTACTCCCGCTGTTATGGGATCCAGCCTCCGCTAAATGGCAAAGTTGCCATTGGAAATTTAAGCGCGATTATTGCTTTCTTATCCCCGGCGATTCCCCCCTTGGCTATCGCCTACCTTTAGATAGTTTAGGCGACGCCGCGCCAATCCCAGAGCGAGACCCATTCGATATACCAGCGCAATTCGAAAACAGTGATTACATGGCAGCGCAAGCGGGCTATGTCAGTGAAGCGCTGGTCAAGCAAGCCATTAGCATCGAGATCCGCGACGGTTTGCTCTATCTGTTTATGCCACCGCTGACCCATATGGAAGACTACATCGCACTGTGTAATGCCATTGAAGCCGTGGCAAATAAACTCGACATTGCGGTGGTATTAGAGGGCTATACGCCCCCCCACGATCCACGGGTAGAAAAATTTGCGGTGACCCCAGATCCCGGCGTCATCGAAGTCAATATCCACCCTTCATCAACCTGGCCACAGCTGGTAGAACGGACCAGTGACCTATACAAACTGGCACGAGAGTCGCGCCTTGGCACCGATAAATTCATGCTCGATGGCAGGCATACTGGAACGGGCGGTGGTAACCATGTCACCTTGGGTAGCAGCACACCGGCAACCAGCCCCTTTCTACGTCGCCCGGATGTACTACGCAGTTTTATTACTTACTGGCAGCACCACCCCGGACTCTCTTATCTTTTTTCCGGCCTGTTTATCGGACCAACAAGTCAGGCACCACGGGTCGACGAAGCCAGAGATGAGTCTCTGTATGAGCTAGAGATAGCCTTCTCAAACATGCCCTCCGGTGACGTGCCCCAACCCTGGTTAGTTGACCGCCTACTGCGACACTTGCTGACAGATCTAACTGGTAATACCCACCGTGCAGAGTTCTGTATCGATAAACTTTACTCGCCAGATTCGGCAACAGGCCGCCTTGGTATTGTCGAGTTTCGCGGCTTTGAGATGCCTCCACACTCCCGTATGAGCTTGATGCAAATGCTGTTACTGCGCACGCTGCTGGTTTGGTTCTGGCAGCAGCCATACCACAAGCCTTTAGTGCGTTGGGGCACCGAACTGCATGACAAATTTCTCCTGCCCTACTTCGTGCAGCAGGATATCAATGGTATCTGTCGCGACCTGCAGAATGCAGGATTCAACTTTGACCCGAGCTGGTTTGCGCCGTTCTTTGAGTTCCGTTTTCCCACCTGTGGCGTGCGCCAAATAGACGATATACAGATGGAGTTGCGCACTGCCATCGAGCCATGGAATGTGTTGGGAGAAGAATCTTCGTCAACCGGTACCGCTCGCTACGTCGATTCATCACTGGAACGGGTACAGGTAAAGTTAACCAATATCGTTAGCAACCGCTACGTATTGACCTGTAACGGACGGCGGGTGCCGTTAAAAGAAACGGTGACCAAGGGTGAATTTATCGCTGGTGTCCGCTATATAGCTTGGCAAGCTCCCTCTTCGTTACATCCAACCATAGGGATCCATGCCCCCCTCACTTTCGATCTGTTTGATACCTGGTCAGGGCGCTCATTGGGTGGCTTTACTTACCATGTCAGCCACCCCGGCGGGCGAAATCCTGACACATTCCCAGTCAATGCCTTTGAAGCGGAAGGGCGTCGCATTGCCAGATATTGGGACCACGGCCATTCTCCAGCCACGGTCACTGTCAACACCGAAACCTGGTCACCAGCCGTCGCTAAACGAGGATTCAAACAACACGATGCTATCTCTGATTTTGTGGTGCCACCAGAGGAAAGCACCAACCATGAATATCCCACCACTCTGGATCTAAGGCGCAAGCCGAAATACTAACCTCAGCAATAGCACAGTGGCCGCCCTTAAGGGGTGACCACTGTGTTCGCGAGCGCCAGCGCTTTCTCTTTAGGAATACGATTCACATCCACCGACACCGACAGTTCCGGTACCGAGTTCCCCAGATAGACCCCTTTTAGTGGCGTGACATCACCAAAGTCTCGCCCGCGAGCAACCACAATATGCTGCCCTTTAGGAATAACATTGTTGGTCGGATCAAAGTCGATCCAGCCACAACCGGGAATAAACACACTGAACCAGGCGTGGGAGGCATCGGCACCGCGTAGCTTAGGTTTACCCGGTGCCGGCAGCGTCTCTAGATAGCCGCTGACGTAGCCAGCGGCGAGCCCTAAGCCACGCAAGCCGGAAATCGCTACATGGGCAAAGTCCTGACAAACCCCTTGCCGATGCTTTACTACTTCTGCCACCGATGAGTCTACGTCGGTCGCTGCCGGAGAATAGTTAAACTCTTCGAATATCTTCGCCATTAACGCGGTAGAAGCCTGCAAAATACCTACCCCCGGCTGAAAGCAAGCTCGGGCGAGCTCTCCACACTGAGCGTTATTTTCCACCCGCGGAGAAGCAAAACAGAACTGGCGCGCGAGTACCTCTTCTTCAGAAGAGGGTTCAGCCAAGCGTTTAGCCACCAGCTCCCAAGGCATATCCGCCAGCAACGACTCCTGGCGTTGCATCACATGCACCAAGCTGGTCGAGGTCACCGCTAAACGCTGGTGCCGCTGCTCTACTGCGAAATAGGTCTGATCATTACCGAAGTAGTCAGTATGGCGAGTATGGCCATGGATTAAAGGATCTGTAGTTAACTGCCAACTCAATACCTTTTGCAATGCTTCGGTACGAGGGATCAAACATCCTAAATTTTGGCCATAACTAATATCAGAGGGGTAATCGTAAGTCGTAGTGTGCTCAATACGGTAATAGATGCTCACGATTCACTCCCTGACCATTCACTGCTGCGCGACTTTTGCGAATGAACAAAGCACTCATTGGATAATTCGCTCGAGGTCACTTCAAGTGACTGCTGAATATGTTTCATTAATTGCGTTAAGCTGGGACGACAATGTACTTCATTCTCTAAGACAAGTTGCGATACATCCGCCAACTGCACTTGCGAATACGCTGATAGCACCGAACGCTCAGCCGCGGATATTTGGCTACCATCGTCAACAAAAATTTGCCTGATATGTTGCTGCAGATGATCCAGTTGGTACACCATACCTCGGGGGTTGAAGCGATTCAGCAGCACATAATCAAGTACCGATTGAGCATCCATTTCGCCACGATAATAGCGTCGATAATTCATCTCGTTGTCATTGGCCGACAGTAAGGCCGTCAGCACTTCAGTTTCATTGTCGCTGACCTTGCAAGACACAGTGAATTCCAGCAAATGGCTCAAATTTATCGTGCGTTCCAATAGCCGCCCGATATCAAGCATTCGCCAACCATCGTCGTGATTCATACTGTCAGCGATCAAACCGTTTAGTGCCATGAGCGAACTTAGCAACTTATCCAAGCCGCGCTGCAGCGATCCGAGACTGCTGTGCCCCCTTAGCTTAGTAACCACTTCACCAATATCATCAATCACCCGCCAACTATCATTGGACCAGACATCACGGCTATGAAAGGCGGAGCGATGCAGCGACGCCAAGATGCTATGCATGCCACGACTCATGTTTTTATCGACCGCGATATTATAAAGCTCGGCGGTGATATCTGGGGATTGGGTTTGGGTTTGGCTTTGTGACTGGGATTGGCTTTGGTTTAGATCGACCTCCGCCCCAGTGTCAGCTATCAACGGCAAATCATCAGTGAACTGACGCAGTGCCGCCATCAATTTACCCGCGCTGGCGAGGGGCTGGCCTTGTTCGCTAAATTCATCATAAAAACTGTTGATCACCTGCCGCATGATCCGGGCGACCATTTCAGCCCGCTGACTGTAACGTCCTAACCAGAACAAGTTTTCCGCGGTGCGGCTAGAGATAACTCGCAGCTCCCGCTCCTGTACCGCAGCGCCATGCTCCTTCGGCGCATAGGGTCGCAGTGGCATCGCTTCTGACGCCCGTACCCAAGTATCCTTATTAACCGCACCCGCTTGGGTATTCACCACGCTTTGACCCTGCTCTCTCGCTACACATGCCAAGCCCCCAGGCATCAATTGATAACCGCTACGTGAAGCACTCATAAAGGTGCGCAGGAAGCCATGCCTAGGCTTTAACTGCTGATCGGTCCAACTGGGCATGGTCGATACATTGAGCATCTGCTGGCCGACATACATAGCAGGGTTCAGCTTAATACGGTCGATCAGTTGCTGTTGCTGCGGCTTTGAAAGCAGGTGTCCAAATGCGATATCGGCACGCTCGCTGACATGCTTGACCACCATCTTGTCGATATTTTTTATCACATGCGCAAATGCTGTCGGCTGTCCACACCACCAAGTTGCCGCGCTAGGGATTTTTAATGGCTCCCCCAACAAATACTGGCAACAGCGCTCTAAAAATGGGTAAAGACCGGGACTTTCCAGTAACCAGCCACCGATAGGGTTAACCACCACCACCTTGCGCTGGCGCATCGACTCAATCAGCCCAGGGACGCCAATAAAAGAATCAGGGCGCAGACTCAGAGGATCAGAAAACTGATCAGAAATGCGCCGCAGGATCACATCGACTTTTTTTAAACCATGCAGAGTTTTCAGCCAAACATAGCCATCCCGAACCACCAAGTCGTCACCTTGTACCAGGGTGTAACCTTGGTAGTTGGCCAGATAAGCATCTTCAAAATAACTTTCGTTACTCGGACCCGGTGAAAGCAACACGACATGTGGATCATCCACCTCAGCAGCGTCCACCAGCGACTGATGCGCATGACGGAAATATTCAGCTAAACGCTGAACTTCGCAGTGACGAATGAGGTTAGGGTAAACCCGAGACATCGCCAACCGGGTTTCCAGAGCGTAGCCTGCTCCTTGCATGGTCTGCAATCTATCCGACAGCACCCACCACTGTTTATCAGTACCGCGCACCAGGTTAAACGCACTCTGCACCAGCGCATACTGACCGGGCAGAGGCATGCCCACCGCTGCACGACAAAAGCCAGGGTGCTGAAAGATCAGATCAGGGGGGAGAATGCGCGCTTTCATCAAGCGCTGCGGGCCATACAGATCTTTATAAAGTGCGTTAAGCAGTTCACCACGCTGGATCAAAGCGGGTTCCAACTGTCCCCACTCGTCACCTGCCAACACCAGCGGGCAAGGGTCGAGATCCCAGGGCCGGTTGTCGCTAGCACCTTCGGTATAGGCGTTATAGGTCACGCCGTTTTCACGCAGTAAACCATCCAACTCAAGCTTACGCGCATCAATATCGTCAGGCCCAAAACGTTCCTGCGCACGCATAAAGTCACGCCAGTGAGGTTGAATCGTTCCCTCTTTCGACCACATCTCGTCAAACCGCCGACTATCGATATCACGATAGCCAGCAATCAGGCTAGCATACTTCTTAGTATCACCCTCGTTCTGCATCTCTTACTCTACAACGCTTAGCATCTGCGCTGATTGTTAGTTAATTGTTGCGAAATGCAAAGTAATTCATGCCGATCGAGTCATGTAAATTTGCGAGCTGCCGCTGTAATACATCCATTTTCTCGGTGACCTCTTCCAATTCGCACACGGAACAATCAACTGCCGCGGACTGAATACTGCTCACGCTCTCTATCAGATCGGCATTTTTAGGCAGCTCGGTAAGCAGCGCCTGAACCTTGCTGAGACAGTACATCACGGCGCGAGGCTGGCGTGGATCCTCCAACAGAAAGGCCATCACGGTTTCTCGCCGAACGCCGCGCTTAATTAACTTACGAAAGCTCTGAGTCGCCTCAAGTGAATCCAACGCATTCAACCAAAAAAATGTTCGATATTTATCCAGAGAAAAGGAGTCATCCTCTTCCAGCTGCAGCAACGATGTGGCTTTCGCATCGATAATACGCGTGATCATATCGGCACGTTCAAGCAGCTGGCCGATGCGGAAAAATGAAAAACCCAAGTCTCGATCCATCGAGTTCATCATAATGCCAACAAACTGCTCGCTCTGTTTCTGCACCTGCTGACAATAACGGATCCTTCCCTGTCGATTGGACAACATTCCCTGATTGGCACGGGTATAAAGAAAGCAACTATTAAGCACCTCCCAACTAGACTGTGGCAGCATTTCACGGGTATTACGCGCATTCTGGCGGGCCGCGCCCACCGCAGAGATCACCGAGCAGCTGTTCTCTTTATCGCCAATGATCGACGCCATCACCATCGCTTCATCAACTTGCTCATGGTTCATTTTTTCAGGCCAACAGCCCAATACATCAAGTAAACCTGACCAACTCACGGGGACGGTACGTGGCAGATCCAACATCATTTCGTAGGTAGACTTCACTAATCGTGCGGTATTGTCTGCACGCTCGGCGTAACGGCCCATCCAATAAATATTTTCAGCAACTCTCGACAACATAAATCTTTACTCCGCCGTGTCTACTATCCAAGTGTCTTTACTGCCGCCGCCCTGCGAGGAGTTAACCACCAACGATCCCCGGGTCAGTGCGACTCGGGTTAGCCCTCCC
The DNA here is from genome assembly GCF_003336225.1 of Corallincola holothuriorum. Taxonomy (NCBI): domain Bacteria; kingdom Pseudomonadati; phylum Pseudomonadota; class Gammaproteobacteria; order Alteromonadales; family Psychromonadaceae; genus Corallincola; species Corallincola holothuriorum. The sequence continues at coordinate 145,885 of NZ_QPID01000011.1, read as the reverse complement.
TCTGTCACATAGCTGTCTTTGCCCTGCAAAATAAACGGCCGCAAATCGACATGTCGCTGCTCTACCGCGGCATCACACAGGGTAGGCACAGTGGACAACTTAAGGGTAGGCTGAGCAATATAGTTTCTCGGATTGTCGAGGATCACCTGACGAAACTCTTCGATCTCTTCAGCACTGGCATGGGGGCCGATCAACATGCCATAGCCACCCGATTCACTGGCGGGTTTCACCACTAATTCCTCCAGATGATCCAGCACATAAGCGCGGTCGTCGTCCTTAACGCAGAGATAGGTCGGAACATTGTTGAGTATCGGCTCTTCATTCAAGTAGTAGCGGATCATATCCGGCACGAAGGCATAAACCACTTTGTCATCCGCCACGCCAGCACCGGGGGCATTAACTAAGGCAACGTTACCCTGCTGCCAAACACGCATTAGTCCCGCCACACCGAGCATTGAGTCCGGATTAAACACCTCAGGATCAATAAACTCATCGTCAATCCGACGATAAACCACATCCACCTGACACAAACCATCGACAGTTTTCATGTAAAGTTTGTCATCCTCAACAACAAGATCCTGGCCTTCTACCAAGGAGGCCCCCATCTGCTGAGCCAAATAGCTGTGCTCGAAATAGGCAGAGTTATAAATACCAGGCGTGAGCACCACAATGGTCGGCGTCACGTCTTGTCGCGGTGACATATCGGTGAGCATTTGACGCAACTGATTGGGGTAGTCGCTATTAGGAAGAATGTCTTGATTCTGAAACACCTCAGGAAAAATACGCTTCATCACTTTGCGGTTTTCCAGCATGTAGGAGACGCCAGACGGCACCCGAAGATTATCCTCCAAAACATAGAATGCGCCCGTATCATCCCGCACCAAATCAGAACCACAGATATTGGCCCACGCACCATAGGCGGGCGAGAAGCCCTGACACTCGGGACGATACCCCTTTGACTGTTCGATGACATAGGCGGGGACGACATTATCGCGCACGATTTTCTGCTCGTTATAAACGTCATCAATGAAGCAATTAAGTGCAGTCAGCCTTTGAACAAGCCCGTCTTTGGTGCGCAGCCACTCTTTCAACGAGATAAGTCTAGGGATTAAATCAAATGGCCATTCCCGATCTATGTTTTCACCTTCACTGTAGACAGTGAAGCTGATCCCCATTTCACGAATGCAAAGCTGTACATCCTGCTGCCGTTCGCCAAGTTCAACTGGCGTCATACCACCAAGAAAATCAGTGACTTGAGAAAACTCTTTACGTGGCTCTCCTTGCGTATTCACCAGTTCATCAAAGAACTCTGCTTGTAGATGTTCCTGTTTAATCAATCTCATGTATCACCACTGTGCGGATCAAAGCCGCGAGCCACCAAATTTAGGTCATCTTCTGTATCAGCAATTCCAATACCAATTCTTCTGTTACCGCTTAATTCATATGGAAATAGCACTAACAATGGCTTCTGAGGGGGGATAGACAGTGACGCTGTAAATTGTCAAAACAGTTCATTCTAAAGGCCGTTACGAAAAGGAATTACCTGCAGCTAAGCTATTGGCTGCTAAACTAAATACAGTGATTTTATGGGCTGCATTGACCAATAAAGAGAGAGACACACGGATGGCGCGCACCTTTATATTTAACTTCGATGGCACCTGTAATGATCCTAGTGATGCGGAACAAGCCGTTGATAGCCTAGGCCAACTGGAAGACAGCAGTATTACCAACGTATTAAAGCTGCACTTACTTTGTGGCGGCTCGTTAGGCGAACAGGGCCGCGGCTGGGACAACAATCAGCGCAGCTATTACTATGCTGGCATCGGTGCTTACGGCAACGCGATGCAACAGGCAATCAACGCTATCTTTGCCCCTGAAGGCAGTGATGTGGCGCAGATACTGAAACGCGCTTTGATCGATTTCACCCGCGCAAATTTTAATCCTGAACAAGATATTTTACTGGTCACAGGTTTCAGCCGCGGGGCAGCCTTAGCCCGACGGTTTGCCGCGATCCTTGCCCGCACCATCACAACGCCATGTATCTACGAGGCAGTTTTCGATACCGTCGCGTCTATCGGCGGCGCAGATCTGCAGAAAGAAGATCGACCAAAAACCGATGTGCTATTTGAGAACTGCAGCTTACCTGAAATAGTGATCAAGGCCTTGCACTTGGTGGCACTGGATGAGAAACGCAGCGCATTTCAACCCACGTTAATGAATCAACAGGATAAAGTGCATGAAGTCTGGTTTGCTGGTGCCCATGCGGACGTCGGCGGAGGCTATCACCAGGACGGCTTGTCCGACAACGCATTGCAATATTGCCTGCAATGGTTGGATGAGCAACCTTTCCCATTAACCGTTAAACGTCATGCTGCAGTCGATTACCGCAACATATTACCTGCCAATGCCGATTACCAGATCTCAGCAGACGATGTCGTGATTAAGCCGGATCCGCTAGGCACAAATCACCAACAGCAGCGCGGCCCATTGTCTGGGCTGATCACCTGTGACCACCGCCTCTGTTGCGTTATCGAAAATGATACGGCAACAACCCAGGCACCGCTGGTGCATCACTCTGTCGCCACGCGGATCCACGCTGCTCATGATTACCGCCCAGCCTCTTTAAAAGGGCGTACGCACAAACTACTAACTCAAGATGGCAGCAAACTGGTTTATCAAGGGATCAATCCCCACATCGAACTGCCCATACAAAATTTACGCCGCTTGGATGTAGATACCAGCGTCACGGTCACCGTTTTTGCCGCTGAAAAGTTTAACCGCACTGGACTAGTGCTGATAGCCGGAGAGCACTATCAATTCGAAGTGCTACCTGAACAATCATGGCGCGATGCAGATATTCAGTGCGACGCCAATGGTTGGAATCGCAGCACTGTCAGTTTAGGTCCCCACCATCAACCTTTCGCAGTCTATGAACCGCTCCGAAGGCTACCCAATGTCAACTGGCTGGCACTGTGTGGCGCCATCGGTGCCAATGACAATGAACTGTTTCCAATCGGCCTAGAGAGCAGCTATACCCCGCGTAAGTCTGGAGAATTTTGCCCTTTCGCTAATGACTTACCCGATTTTTACGGCAACAATGCAGGTAAAATGCTGCTCAAAGTTACCCGCCTATTGGTCGGCGAAGAGATGCGTACCTCTGTCGATATCGTCTAATAGTCGTTGTTGGCAACCCAATAAGAATCAGAGTAGAGAAAATGATGGCGACTGTAGCTGGAGTAATACATGCACTTCAACTCGACGGCACAGGCGGAGCAAGTGCGCTGCCACCCGAACAGATAACCAGTAGCTCCCATACCGAGCCCAAATGGCTACATTTAGACCTTAACGAACTGCAACCAGAACAACTGCAAAACGAACTGGGGTTATCCCCTACAACCGTGGATATGCTGTGCGCCGAAGATACACGCCCTCGCTGTGTTCAAGCCCAAGAAGGCGTCCTCCTAAACTTACGCGGTATCAATATCAACCCCGGCGCAGAACCAGACGATATGGTGTCACTGCGGATCCTTTGCCAATCCCACCGCCTTATCAGTGTCAGAAAGCGCCGAATTTATTCAGTATTAGATGTAACTACGCAATTGCACGCTGGCAATGGGCCGAAACATATTGACGAACTGCTGGCATCATTAACCAAACACTTAACTCACCGCATGCGCGACTTGATTGACCAACTCGAAGATCAGACCGACTTAGCCGAAGACCAACTTTTTGAGAAGGGTGATTTGTCTGTCAGTGAACGGATCTACCCACTACGTACGCAACTGATCCACTTTCGTCGCTATTTTGCACCACAGAAAGATGCCATCCTCGCCCTGATCAGCCTTAAACCCGATTGGTTAAGGAAGATTCACGCTTTGGACTTCGGGAGCGCGCCGATGCCACACAAAGGTTGATTGAACAAATTGACACCCTCAAGGAGCGACTGAGCTTTATTAAAGCTGAAGTGGAAGGCCAACTGGCAGCTAAAAGTGAAAAACGTATCTACCTGCTAACCATATTTGCCGGTATTTTTGTACCTATGGGTTTCTTCACTGGCTTGCTGGGTATCAACGTCGGTGGCATCCCTCTCGCCGATAATGAGTGGGGCTTTACCCTTGTATGTGGGCTTATTCTCGTCACCGCGGCGATCCAAGTGGCTATTTTTTACATTAAACGTTGGTTTTAGCCTATTGGTCGCTGCGGCGATTTAGGGCATGTGGTTGTAAGCACACTAATGGGTGATCCCTCGGCTGGTAAAAGAGACCTCAGTATAATCCGACGAACCAACCATCACAGCTTCTAGGATCGGTGGCGTCAGGTCAGGATCTGCGGACCAAACCACCAAATAGTTAGCCCCTGAACCACCACTGATATCACTTTTTTCTGCAAGATACTCTGCGCTAGCTAATGGGTTGAGTTGGATCGGCGTAGCCAGCATCTCTTTTACTAAATGACCGGATGAATCATAGTAGTTTACAGAATGAATGGTCATGCCATATTCGCTGTCGGTGTTACGCACTATCAAGGCGCTTTCCAGTAGCAGCGGTTTACCACCGTCACCATACACATGGGAATAGCTAGGAATATAGGTTGTACGCATCATCGCCCCTTCGGGGGTGGCGCTTTTTAGCTGCGGTACCGTCGCATGCTGCTTATTAAGCTGGCCATAGCCAAGCTTGTCTTCCATGGTTTCCATCTTGCTCACCAAGTTACCCAAGTAACCACTGACACCGATAAGTACCAGTAAAATAACAACGGACAGCGATGTTACCCATACTCTTTCTTTAGCCATTATTCATTCCTTAAAAACCATGGAGATTGGTTACACATTAGTGTGCTACGTGCCGTTAGCTTTACCAATATTCCGCTCTTCAAGTTAGACACTTTTGTCTAACGGCGTTCAATTTTATCTGGCGGACTATTTTCAACGTTATCATTAAGCCGCAATGCTTTTGCCAATGGCTCGATAGCTCCGCCCTGTATAAGCACCGACACCAACACCATAAAAAACACCATATGGATGATTTGAGTGCCCTCAGCAAGGCCTGCGGCGGCAGGGATCAATGCAAAAACAATCGGGGTTGCGCCTTTCAGGCCAATCGCAGAAATAAACAGACGTTTACGCCAGCTCGCCCGGCGAAATGGCAGATAACATATCTGCACAGCCAAAGGACGGGCAACAAACACCAGTAACAAAGCGGGCAAAATAGAGATAATAAACACAGGCCAAAGTTGCTGCGGGAATATCTGTAGCCCCAGCACCACAAACATCAGCGACTGAGCCAGCCAAGCTAAACTGTTAAAGAAGTGCTTACTCACCTCCTTGCCCCGCTGTAGCTCATTGCCAATAATGACCCCCACAACATAAGCGGCGATCAATATATTGCCACCAAGCAGATCGGTGCCATAGGTAGCGATGATAAAACTCGCCAAAATAAACACAGGGATCAAGCCATACTCTTGCAGCTTGATATGGTTAAGCGACCACACTGCCAGCTTCCCGATCAGGTATCCCCCCGCTAAACCGACGATCACCTGCTGGCTTAACATCAGCAATATCTCACTGACAACTATCTGAGCTCCGCCGCTACTCAGCGCAATGTCCGTCAACAAGATCACCGTCAACAAAGCTACGGGATCATTGGTGGCTGATTCGAACTCAAGCACAGTATCCGTTTGTTCTTTAAGCTTTAGTTTCTTTGATTCAAGTATGGAAAACACCGCAGCCGCATCAGTGGAAGAGACAATCGCTGCGAACAATAAACAGGTGATCAGTTCAAAATCGAGCAAGCCATATAAGATCAGGCCAAAAATAAGCGTCGTCAGCATAACGCCAAGGGAGGAGAGTATCCCACCCTCTTTATAAGCCACTTTGATCTTTGCTGTGGAGGTATTTAACCCACCAACAAACACGATGATATTAAGCGCGACCCCACCTACAAGAGAGGTAAGCTGCAGGTTGTCATAAACGAAGTCAAATTCACCGTTGCCTAAGGCTAAGCCTACGCCGATAAAAATCAGCAGCGAAGGCAAGCCCAAGCTTTTTGACGGGTGGTGAAGCAAAATGCCGATGACGATCAGCATAGCAATACCGACCATTGCCACTTCAAATGACACCGCTATGCCCCCTCCTCTAAAAGTCTACGATAACTAAGACAATACAAAGACCTGACTGACAGCTCAAGTAGCCTTTGTTTCGTTTACTCTGGTTGCTGATACTCTTCGATACGGCTCATGCCTATCGCCTGCAATTGCGGGATGATCTGCGCTTTATCGCCGACAATGACCCAGGCTAACTTGTCCGGATGGATCACCTCAACAGCAGCGGCCTCCACATCACTTAATTGCAAGCTACGGTAAGCGCCGGCCAATGCGCCAATATAGCTGTCGGGTCGCTCAAAGCGCTGATTAGCTTGCAGCGCCGCCATCACGTTCCCTGCGGTTTCATAACGGCCAGGCAGTTGCCGCGAACGATACGCCACCACCTTGTCCAGCTCTTGCTGACTGGCAGGTGAGTCGCCGAGATAAGCCGTAAATTCACGTTTTAATTCAGCAATAGCGTCGCCTGTGCGGTCAGTTTGCACTGGCGCGTAGATCATCCAGGGACGTTGGCCTTTAGCATCAATGAAGAAAGAGTAAGCGCCGTAAGCCCAGCCCTTATCTTCACGCAAATTCATATTGATCCGTGCCGTAAACAAGCCACCAATCACATCATTCATCGACTTAACCGCAATGTTATTTGCCACACCCGTAGGCGGAGCAACATGCCCAGCCAAAATGAGAGACTGTGGCGACCCCGGCTTATCAACGATCAACACACGGCTCTGCTGTGGTAGCTCAACCTGTGCTATCTGCTTGACTGGTTTAGCCATCTTGTTTGCCTGCCAACGACCCAACGTGTTTTCCAATAGTGGCATCACCGTCGCTAGCTCTGTGTCGCCCACCACGAACAGCGTGGCGTTATCTGGCTGCAACCATTGCGTATGGAACTGCTGCAGATCGGCCTGAGTGATAGCGGAAACCGCCGCCGTGGTGCCAGAGCCGGTTAATGGAATACTGTAAGCATGACCTTGGCCATACAGCAGTGGCGGCAGCGTATGCATCGCTATCGACACTGGGCTAGCCCACTCTTGCTGTATTTTTGCTAAGACGATCTGCCGCTGTCGTTCCAGCTCTTCGGCATCAAAACTGGGGGACTGCACCACCTTCGCCATCAGCGTTAACGCATCAACAAGGTTGCCCTTTAGCGCAGACAAACTTACCGTCGATGTATCCAGACTGGAATCAGTGGTTAGCCTTGCCCCCAGCGTTTCCAACTGCTCAGCCAGTTCAAGGCCGGTAATGCCATCGCTACCCTCATCCAGCATGTTCAATGTCAGGTTGGAAAGCCCCGGCTTACCGCCAGCGTCCGCAGCGTAGCCCGCATCAAACTGCAACGCGACATTCACCACCGGTACCGTCGCTCGACGAGCAAACACCACATTGATGCCATTTTTCAAGGTTGCCCGTTCGACCGCAGGGAAAACTAAATCAGGTGTCGTTGCTACCTGTGGCAAGGCACTGCGATCAACTCCTTCGCCTTGAGCCATAGGCTCACCGTAGGGCAATACCGTTAGCTGATAATCACCCGCACTTATCCACCGACCGGCAAGTTCGCCAACTTGTTCAACCGACGCATCCACTAACCACTGCAATCCTTGGCGCCAAAACGCCGGGTCTCCACCATAGAGCTGACTTTCCGCTAACAGACTCGCCTTGCCAGAGAAGCCGCCAACTTTTTCAAGTCCGCGGGTATACGCCGCCATCACTTGGGTCTTGGCGCGATCTAATTCAACTTGAGTCGCTCCTTGCGACAAAAAGCGTTGCCACTCTTCATCGATAATCTGATTCACTTTATGCAGATCAGCATCCACTTTCAGATCCGCTTCTAAGTAGAAAAAGCTGGTCAACTGATGGGGTTCAATCTGTACAGAAACGCTTGTTGCCAATTGCTCCTGATGCACTAACCGCTGATACAGTCGTGATGTCTTGCCTTTACCCAAGATCTGCGCTGCCAATTCCAACTGGAAGCGTGCCGGTTGTGAACGACCGGGGATCGCAAAGTAGCGGTAGATCCTTGGGCTGGGCACGCGATCATACATAAGTTCACGCGTGGTCTGCGTACGCTCAGGAACCATCGCCTGCAAACGATGCAATGGTGGGCCAGCAGGAATGTCATCGAAGTATTTTTCCATCAGCGGTTTAGCTGCAACGAGATCAATATCCCCCGCCAAAACAATCACGGCATTATTGGGGCCGTAATATTGCTTAAACCAGGCATGAACATCTTCCAACGACGCCGCGTCAAGATCCGCCATCGACCCGATAGTTGACCAGCGATAAGGGTGGCCTTCCGGCATCAAACCCTCGAGGATCCGGTACTCCGCCATACCATAAGGCCGGTTGTCACCCTGACGTTTCTCGTTTTGTACCACGCCACGCTGATTATCCAGCTTTTCTTGAGTCACTGCCCCGAGCATATGCCCCATACGATCTGACTCTAAGAACAGTGCCAACTCCAATGCTGGGGTAGGTACCGTCTGAAAATAGTTAGTGCGGTCAAACCAGGTCGTGCCATTCAGATCGGTCGCGCCCACCGCTTCCAATGGCCCAAAGTACTCGTCATCATGGCTTTCAGAGCCATTAAACATCAAATGCTCAAACAGATGAGCGAAGCCGGTTTTGCCGGGTGCTTCATCTTTAGAGCCGACGTGATACCAGACACTTACAGCCACCAAGGGCGCTTTGCGATCGGTATGCACTATCACTTTTAAGCCGTTATTCAATTCGAACGCCTCATAAGGCAGCTCGATATCAGCGACACTGAGCGGTAACTCGGTGATCTCCGCCGCTGGCGTGCCTAAAGCGACGGGTTCGGGCTGTTTAGGCTGACATGCGCTAAGCAGTGCGGGTGCCAAAATAACAAAGAATAGAATGCTAAAAATGCGAAACAGAAACGGCATGCAAGCCTCCAATGCTGCAAAGGGGTATAAGTTTCATAACCTTACAACCATAGCCTATGCAGTTTTTTTTGGAAGAGAGCGCTGGAAGTAATCATAAGGAAACGAGCCACAAATGGGATAATGGGCACTTTGTGCCAAGCAGGCGCTAAACAAAGATAAACAAATTGCTGGATCAAAAAAGGCGCCGTAGCGCCTTTCTATTTATCCGCTTAGAAACTAATTACTACCACAAGGTTGTTGGTTGCTTCTAATATCTACCGTACCCTCCACGTTCACCTGTTCTTCGACGAACTGGGCTACTTGCTCCTCACACAGCAGTGGGTTAACAAGAACGCTAAAATCCCCCCCGACGCTGGTTAAGCTCTCAAAACCAAAATCTATCAAACTAGCATTGCCCCAAACACGAAACCCTGACTCAACTTCCTTAAGATCATTAAACGCCGCTAACGAGCTTAACATTGGGTTATCATCAACCATAACCCAGTAGGCGGTTGTAACTCCTTCAAACAGATCGACTGCAGCTAGCTTTGCATTATTCGCAATATTAACTGTACCGACATCGACCAGGGGGGCTGAAGTAGACAAAGATTGCAACTCATCGTTACCTCGAATTTCTACTTCCCTAACCGTTTGTAACACTTCGCCATTCAGCACAATGTCTGTCAGCAACGAGTTATTTTCAACCCAAACAGATCCCATCTCTTCCGGTAAAACTAACGCGGGAAAGGCTGTTATCTTAGTTTCACGCAGGTTGATGGAAGGATAGTTGCCAGCGCTGTCAGCAACCAGCGCAACATCGTCCAATACATGCAATTCACTGACAGGCCCAGCAATAGTGATGCCTCCCAAAAGAGTTAGCATTGGAAATTCAGGAATAGCAGTCACTTCACCAGAAATTCTTAGCTCTCCGGCAACAACTTCGAGGTCATCAAAGCCAAATAAACTCACATCACATTGAGAGCGGACCCGAAGATAGCTGCCAATCTCTATCAACTGTTCAAAGCCCAAGTCGACTTGCTTGTTGGAATAAGAATCGCAATAGAGAGCTTCACCATACAACACATCAGTCAGTTGCACATAACCACCAACCGACTGCAGTACCGGAAACATCTGTTCCAGTTCAGCAAGCGTTTTTAACTCTAAATTGAGGTCGTCAGCAACACTGGTTAGTTTCGAAAAATCAGGCAGTTCGCTATTAGCGAAGTCTGCACCGATAGAAATAGTTAATGATGCCAGCGAGTCACCAATAGGTAGTTGGGCGACAGAAACTAACGTAGAATTTTCGATTCCGAGATCGGACAGCGCAAGTTCACCAGTAAAAGGAGTAAGTTGCTCCAAGCCACTCAAATCTGCAAGCTCGGTATCAACTAACTGAATCTCTTTGGTGATCTCATCGACCCCATTGAGGGGAGCTAATGAAGTCACAGGCGTATAGATAACAGCCAGGGTTTCCATACTCCCAGACACCTGTGACAAAGGCGCTAGGGAAGTCACATTGGTAGAAGAAAGAGCTAATTCCTTCATACTGCCTGTGACACCAGACAGCCCTTCCAGCGAACTAAAATCATACAGGTTATAAGCAGAAAAACCGCCGGGTAGCTCGGTTAACGCCGATAAGCCATCAACACTGGTGAGGGTATAGTTAGATTCTAACTGAATACCATTCTCTATACTCTGTAATGCACTTAACCCTTGCATATCAAGCAAGCCTGTTGCTTCATAAACAATCAGCGCGCCACCAATACGTTGCAGGTTCTCTAAGCCCCGCAAGCTGGTTAGCGTTTCATCCTCATAGATGATTAAATCGCCCACAATCTCTGTCAGCGACTCCAAACCAGTAAGATCACTCATCCCCGTGTCAGAGATAAACAGAGAGCCTTCGATGACCTCAACCCCCTGCAGGTCGGCCATCACCGATGCTGTATCTAGCCCTTGCAGGCAGTAGCCATTTTCACCCGCATCGCTGCAAGATTTTGCTTCAATACTACTTGGCCCCGACTCGGAACTATGACCAATCAGCATACCGACGGTCAGCAGCAACATCGCCGCTTTCAGGGTGTTGTCTCTGTAGTGTTTCCAGTTCACGAGGAACCTCCATGTTTATTTGCAAACCAATACGTAATGCCTAGCACAGGCAGAGCGATTAAATCTGTTGGGTCAACTTGATTGCTACTCGCGCCTAAACCCAGCGGTTGGCCAATCAAAGTCAATGATGTTTTCAGCAGTTCAGATGCATCTGTATTCAATTTCACCAAGCTCAAAACGGCTCCGGTAACAAACAAGCCGATCACGATGCGGAGCTTAAAATGAACGTGGAACCATTGCAGGACAGCACAGATAAACAGAGGCAGGAAGAAGCAAACCAGCAGGTCAGACAGCTTACCTGTCAGCCAATTGCCGTAGGCGGCCTTGAGGTAAAAGTTATTCAGACCAAACAGTGCTATAGAGGAGAAAACCCAGCCATTATAAAATTCGGGGCAATGCCAACGACTCAGCTGTTCCTTGCTTTTTGTACTATCCACAATACTTAGCTCTACATCTTAGAGCGAAGGAGCTTAACCCACTGAGCCAGTAAAATCAGTGATTAGGTTAACTAAATTAGTATGTTAACAACATAAAGCCACATCGTCTGATGTGGCTTTATCGCTAACCCAATAGATGTTGTTTACGATTAACGCTCCATGATCTGCGCCACTTCATCTTTAGTCAGATAAAGCTCTTTACCATCTTGATCATAGTACTTATACATACCCGTTTCTTCATCCAGCACCGGCTTACCATAGGCCGTAATCAAGGTGCCATCTTTAGTGCTCACCACATATTCTGTCGTACCACATGCCACCAATAACAGTGACATGACGACGGCAATAAGAATTCGCATATGCTTCTCCATAGTTGTAGTTTCCTTGCCAACAAACACCTTTAATCAGTGTAGTCAAAGATCAATGAAGTACGGGGCGAGATAGGAAACAGTAGGCAACAGGAGTCATCGGGGAAATAGGCGGCAGAGGGAAGAGTGCGCCCCCCATGGAGCAGAGGCGCAATGGTAAACCAACGCTGTTAATCTACTTCTTTAGCAGCGCTGCGACAGTTTCACCCAATAACTTGGCTGACTGCGGGTTTTGTCCTGTTACAACGCGCTGATCAGCCACGACTTTGCTCTGCCAAGGCGCCGCTTTACTGAAACTGGCACCCCGCTCAATCAACTGATCTTGTAACAGAAACGGCATCACTTGAGTTAGTTCTATCTGCTCTTCTTCCAGATTAGAGAATCCAGTGACCTGCTTGCCTGCAATCAAGTAGCTACCATCGCTCAGCTTAGTATCCAACAGCGCTGCCGGACCATGGCAGACCGCCGCAACCACACCACCTTGTTCATAGATGGCTGCAGATACGCTATTCACGTCAGGGTTGTTGGGAAAGTCCCACATGGTGCCGTGACCACCGCTATAGACAACCGCACGATAATCAGCAGGATTAACTGAAGCCAAGGTCGCCGTGTTCTCAATCTGTTGTTTCAACTTGGCATCGGCGAGGAACCTCTGATTCTCAGCGTCTTCCTCTGTCAGGCTATTTGGATCTATCGGTGCTTTACCGCCTTTAATACTGACGATCGTCACCTCAAAACCTGCATCAGCCAAGGCATAATAGGGGTGAGTCAACTCAGCTAACCAGTACCCCGTTGGTTTACCTGTGTCGCCCATTTGGCTGTGACTGGTCAGTACCATCAACACTTTATCTGCGGCTAAGCTAGTGGTGGATGCAAAGGCCAATACTGCTAGCAAAACGCTTTTAATCAGCAATTTCATGTTTCTGTTCTCTATTTTCAAAAATGATAAGTGGTTCTGAAACCAAGACTCACAATATCGGCATCCACGGCAAATAGCCTCGAACTACCAGTAACCACCAGCATGCCAGCTAAATATGTACGGATTGACGTCGAGTGTAGATCCCCACAGGGCATAAAACTAATGAAGATCTTTTATAAGAATGATTCAAACTGTGAATAGCTCAGCAACAGAGAGCGCTCAGCGTTCTCTGTTCCATCTGCTTAATGAAAGGCAAAGTCAGGCATCGATACCCCCACGATACTCCCATTCGCCATGGGTGAGGCGCGCAGGTTAAGCAAGTCACGGCGGTGATGCAGTCAAGAGAAGAGCGACAGTACCAAGCTAAGGCTTAGTACCGATGCGAAAGCTACCATTGGAGAGAAACTGCACCGCTTCAGGGCGCTTCTTCGCCACCAGCAAAGCGCCATCATCCATAAACAGGAAGTTTTTCCAGCAGCGTTGAAACGTCGCCCATGTTGTCTCAATCACTGACTGCTGATCGTTGCAGTAATAAACCACCGTATTGGCTTCCCACGGTAAGTGCGCCTGGATCATCTCCGGCAGCGAAACAGCGTCGCTATCCCAGACAGACTCCCATTCACCTTCCTCTTTCCAGGTTTCAATGCTAAACGGCCAATCGCCTTTGCGGAAAAAATCAGGATGATCAGTCTGTTTGCTGATTAATGCTTTCCATAACGTGGCTGCGCGCGCTTCGGTCATCGGCTTAATCGCCAACCGATCATCATCACTGATCGGCAGATCCGTACGGTTAAAGATCCACGGTTTTTTATGTTCAGAAAGAGAGATGTAACTCATAGCCAGCCTGTTTTAAGGGGAACGAACAGATTGTAACAAGGCTAAGTCTGTTTAACGACCATTGCGACCATATTCAAGGAGCGCGCCGCGGCAAGTGATAAACCTGCACAGTTCTGTGGCCGAGTTTAGTAATCATAAAGCAGTTCAGTTGCAGCACCCGAATAGCATTTATGGCGCTTTCGCTTTCTTCTCCATCATTACATGGTCAGCACGGTCTAGTAACTCTTCAAAACTCAGGTTGAGATCGACCTCGATATCACCAATAGAAACAGTAAAGGCAGGCAACTTTTGCTGACGTTGTGCCTCTTCAAACCCCGTGAAGATCCGTTTCTGCAACTGTCGAATGTCATCCGGGCTCTGAACAACAACCAAAGCCACAAACTCATCCCCTCCCAGCCTGCCAACCACATCCGAACGTCGTATAGCTTTATAGATGGACTGCGCCACAGCAATAAGCACCTTATCCCCGACCCCATGACCATACTTATCGTTGATCACCTTAAAGTCATCGATATCAAAGTAGAGTAGTGCTTGGCGCATATTCATTCGCTTAGCAAGCAAGATCCGTTGATGCGCCAACGCAGTAAAACCACGCCGATTATTAATATCAGTCAGCGAATCAGTGATGGCTAGCGTTTGCATCTGTTGGTACAGAGACATCAGCGACAGATCAGACTCCAAGATATCTTTGAGCTGCTCAATCAACTCGATGTAAGTGTCTGAGTATTCAGTCTCTTTGTAATCCATGACACAAAATGTGCCGAAAGGCTGCTTGTTAGGCCAAAAAACAGGCACACCTAAGTAGGAACGAAAGCCATCTTGATGCACCTCTGGGTTGGTATCCCAGCAAGGGTCAATCATCGCGTTGGGTACATAGAGGGCTTGCCCGGTTTCAACAATACGGCGGCAAAAAATGTTGGCATCACTTTCAATTACGATACCTGCAGGGTAAGGGTTTGAGCTCTGCTCACTGGAGATAGTCACTTGAAAGCCCGCAGAGGTATGTTGCACCAAAAAACCTGCCGGCGCATGAAACAATTTTGACAGCAGATTAACTGTCTTTTGCCACTTACCCAGCGAAATAAGATCGCTTGGATGCTCCAACAGAAACAGATCCTGATCAATAGGATTAGGCAATATAAGCTCCTAGTAATCGCACGACGAACCGAACGGCGTAATCAACCACTATCAAAGTTTAGCTCTATTCCCTATTTTCGCCGCTCAAGCGACGAAAACAGTGACACCTAATCACCGAACTGAGCACAAACGCCTTGCTAAATGGCTGACTAAACCCCGAATCCTAGTTTGGCGTAATGTTAATTTTGCCGTCCGTGCGAATGTAGATAATGCTCTCCAATTCGTCACTGGTTGTCACTGAGTGTTGCGCTGCGCCCATAGAACCAAAGTAGCTGCCAGGTGCTAAATTGACGCTGTTGTTATCTGTAGTTGCCTGATAGGCAACTTGCCCTTGAATAAGCACAGCCCTAAAGGTGGAGGCCTGACTATCTATCGTGCCGTTAAAACCAGCAGGTAGCTTGAGCAGCACGCCATTGACATGACCATCTTGTGGTTTGCCCCAAAGAAAGCCGATTTCGGGTGCGTTGCCAGAGGTTGGCATTCCGGCCTGTTGCAGCCAGCTGATATTCGATGCTTCCAACCACACGATATTGGACACATCAACGTTCACCGGTCTTTCACCACTATCAAACGCTTCGTCAGTAGGCAGCACCAGATATGGCCCCTCATCAATCTCGATATACGCAAGGGTGCTATTGCCCTTAGCCGCAGTGATGTGTGATTCACCTTTCGGCTGGGTCCAAAAAGATCCCGCTGGCATCCACATCTCAACCGCTGTGGGATCGTCGTTATGAATCAAACCACTGATCACGACGCCACGGTAAGTCACATTATGAATATGTGGGGGAGACTGAAAGCCATCCATAGGCTTTAGCAGGTATCCTGTCGCCTCAGAGCCATTGCGATCGCCCCACAGGGTACCGGCTCTCGGGCTCTTATCGCCACGAGCAGGATTAAGTTGCTCCCACTTCACGTTTTCTCGCAACACCAATTCGTAGCTAGGTGCGGCAACGTGATCACTGACAACGGCTTCAGATGCCTGCAATGAGCCCGCACTACCGATAGCGACAGCAACGACGAGTACCTCAGACAGCAATATGTTCATGTCCCGTGATTCCTTTTAAACAGCGGTTAAACAAAAAACCAGCAGCCACAGTAAACCGAGATAAAAAATATAAAAACCACTGCAACGAATAATGTTTATCAACAAAATGTTGATAATTAATGTTTGAACTTAGCCTATCAATATAGCAAGCAGTGCCGTTCGAGAAGAACGTCTGAGAAAGTGACCAACAGTAGACAAACCATTTAGCGCTCTAAAAAAAAGCCCCCAGTATCTGGAGGCCTCTTGAGGTTTATGGTTAACGATTCGGTGTTCGACTTAGTCGCTGCAATTAGCGACAAAACTCCAGGAGTGGTCGCTACCCGGCACCGAGTTGGTATACCATTTTGCTAAGTACAATTTGCCGCTGTGTACCATCTGGTCACCCTTATTTTGGTGCGTTGGCTGACCACCAGACCAATCCTTACGGATCCAGTTTGGGTAGACAGAGACATCCTGGCACTGGCCCGCAGTATCACCGGTATCACCGCCAGTATCTCCTCCGGTATCGCCGCCATCATCGTCATTTGTAGCTTTCTCGACTTCAAACCAGTTCAAGTTCCAGCCTCGACCAGTCGCTTCTATCACCAGATCTTGCTTACCTTTATTCAATTCAACCTGATGACTGATGGTTTTCCAGCTCTGCCAGGCGCCCGTCGGCGAAATATCTAAGGTAGCGTAAACATCACCGTCAACAGACTGTAACTGCAAACCAGTGTGACGATCCTTGGCAGCCACTCGGTAAGACACCTTGTAGCGACCGGTATCGGCAACGTTAACGCGATACGTCATGCTATCGCTGGTTTCAATCCAGCCGACGTTCTCACCGCCACCACTATCAGCCGTCGCTTGGGTTTTAATCCCAACCATAGAGCAATAGTCTTCTGCCTGAATTTTGCCCGGCACCGCCATCGCTTCACATGTCGATGGATCGGTATCGCCATCATCGCCACCATCACTGCCGTCTGCGGTCGGCCAACCTTTGATGATGTCACGCACCTTCTCACCAGACTCAGTGTAAGCACCCGACGGAGTCAGTGCTGATGCCCCTTCATACTTGTCATTGTATGCCCAGTTTGCATGGCTGATATTGTGCTCTTGCAGGAAGGCCATCCATGCATCTGTACTGCTGTGATCAACCGCACCATCACCATTGGCACTGACCGCACCCCACTCCGTTGCAAACAACGCAATGCCGTTATCAAGGGCGGTTTTGGCCGCTGAACGAAGGTATTCACGGTGAGTGGCTGCATAAAAGTGCAGTGTATAAGCGATGTTAGTGCCATCGATAGGATCCAGCGAAGCCTCATCTACCTTTTGCGACCATTGCGGTGTGCCTACCACAATCAAGTTATCCGGATCTTCCGCTCGAATAGCTGAAATAACCGCCTCAGAGTATGGCTTAATGTCTGACCAAGGGATCTGCAGTGGCTCATTATAGATCTCGTAGATCACGTGATCGTAATGACCATAATCTTTCGCCATACGCGAGAAGAAATCTTTCGCTTTGCTCCAATCATGCTCGTGGGCATGGTGGGAGTGCCAGTCGATGATCACATACATATCATTGTCGATGGCCGCCTCGACAACCCGTCGGACCTTGGCTTCATTTCCTGCAGGGTCATCAAAGTAACCGCCGTTCTCATCAACGCCCATTGCCGCCCGCACTAGGTTGGCGTTCATATCACTCTTAATTTTCGCCACCGACTCGGCGTCGTAAAACTTTTCTCCGCCCCAGCCATTGTTACTCCAAAACAAGCTCATGCCGGCAAAGCTTTTTTTCTCGCCACCGGCTAAAACCTGGTTTCCACTGACGGTTAACGGCTCTACAGCATGGGCAAATGAAGCTGCCAGTGCACTAATAAGCAAAACGCTTTTGCACGCAACATAAACAGAATTCAAGTTCTTCATGACTCTCATAATCTATGGGTACTCTCTGTTTGTTATTGTGATTTAGCTATTCGGCGTGCCAAAGCTCAATGAAGTCATGCCCTACCGCTTACAACACCAAACGCTAACTTAATGTTTTAATTAACTTAAACAGATAGACATTAACTTTTTGACACTAGATAGTCAATTATTTGACGCAATATCAGAGTGGAGAGTCAACAGATCGCTGACAAACTTCCATTTCAGCAAAGATAGAATTATCGCCTGCGGTAACGAGTTCGAAGTCAGAACGCCACGTCCCAACGCGTTCACAACTCAACCCTATTAAGTTCCATTTACCTTGAAGTCAGTTCTGACAAGTAGAAGTGTCAGCCAAAAATTAAACAGTTCACGCTTATAAACTATTGTTTTAACTGAAATTGATACTGACAAAAAAATGCTATATCTTGGTCAAATTAACATACCATTAACAATCATGAGAGTCTGTTGTGCAAGCCAAATGGTCAGCGGTAATTTTTGTTCTATATGCAGTTTCTAGCTCCGTTAATGCCGCCACTTACTTTGTTTCCCCCAATGGCGATGACGCAAACATTGGCTCGCTAGACTCTCCTTTTTTAACCCTCTCCAAAGCGGCAAATGTCGCCGTTGCCGGTGATGTGGTTAACATTCGCGAAGGCACCTATCACGAAACACTGCGTCCCAGTCATTCAGGCTCCGAATCAAGCCCTATCACTTTTCAATCCTATGAAGATGAAAAAGTCATTATCACAGCGATGGAAGCAGTGAACGGCTGGGCATTAGATTCCGGCCATATATATGTGGCGGATGTGGCGTGGGATTTAGGCCAGTCGAACTTTGTTATGCAGGGCAGTACCGCGATGGATCTGGCGCGCTGGCCAAACAACGAAGACGGTGATCCGTTCACGCAAGACACTCTCAGGAATTCAGGTGGCAGCGACGGTTCAGTCGAGTTTAATGCTCACCTGGATTATGCAGACGGCATCCCTGCGGGAGATTGGTCTCAAGGCGGGTCATTATATTTTTACGGCGACAAGCCTGGCTCTGGCTGGACAACCTGGCGCGCTTTTATTACCAGCAATACCAGCACAAGCGTCTCTTTTGATCTCAATAAAAACCCGGCATGGATCCGCACCTTTCACGCCCCAGCCGATGGCGGTGACTTCTTTCTGCAAGGCATTAAAGAAGCACTAGATTATCAAAACGAGTGGTACTTTGATGCCGCCAGCCAAAAGCTATATGTACAACTGCCAGATGGCGCCATGCCAGCTGAAAACCAAGTACAGATGCGCCAACGTGAACAAACCATCGACCTATCAGGCAGAAGCTACATCCAGATCCGAAACCTCGCCGTGTTTGGTGGCTCAATAGAGATCACTGGCGGTGCATCAAACAACCATATTTATGGTGTGACTAGCTTGTATGGTAACTACACCTTGGGTGTCGTTTCTGGCTTCTCGTCGAATAACCAAAGCGTCAATATTCGCAGTGATTGGGGGAAAGGCAACACCGTTAATAACATCATTGAACAGAGTGAGATCGGCTTCGGCTCTGGCACCGGGATCTACGACTCCGGCGAAAGCACCCAGATCATCAACTCCTATATTCATGACTTTAACTACCTTGGTAATTACGATGCCATCATCAACGCCCGCAGTGGTAACAACACCAAGGTACTGAACAACACCATTACACGGGCAGGCAGAGACGCTATTCAGGCATTCAATACCAACTCTGAATATGCCTTCAATGATATTTCCCGGAGTAATTTAATTGCCGATGACTGCGGCCTTATCTACACCGTGGGTGGACCAAGCAACACAGAGATCCATCACAACTGGCTCCATGACACGTTTTCACCCGGCCCTAAAAACAAAGCGGCTGGTATCTACCTCGACAACGATGCGTCAGGCTTTGATGTTCACCACAACGTGATCTGGAATACCGAGTGGAGCAATATTCAAATCAACTGGAACGGCACTGACATCAACATCTACAACAACACCTTGTGGAATGGCAGCGTCACCATGGGGGCATGGCATAAGGACGGCACCGCATTCTCAAATGTCAGCGTCTGGAACAACCTCTCAGACAAAAGCGATTGGGAGCCACAATCAGATAAGCAAAATAACCTGACGGTCGCAGAGTCTCCTTTTGTTGACGATGCGAATGGTGACTTCCGCCTGAAAGCGAACACCTCGCCGATTGACTATGGCCGGGTCATCGCCGGTATTACAGACGATGTCAGCGACGGGCTGCCCGATGTTGGCGCATATGAAAAAGACGGTGAAAATGCCAACTGGACGGCAGGCATAACCTGGAGCAGAGAGTTTGGCCCTACTGGTAACGGTTGCTACGGTTTACCTGGGGAAGATTGCATCGACCCAGTAAAAGAACTGCCAGTAGTAAGCTTTGCTGTAGAAGGCTTTGCCATTGATAGTGTAACTGCCGACGAAGGCAGTGATATCACGATTAAAATGATGCTGTCTGAACAGGCAGAGGATTACCCCGTCACCGTGTCATACACCCTCAACGGCACCGCTGATCATCAGGACCACAACATCATTGATGGCAGTGTTGTTATTAGCGATGGCACCGAAGTCAGCTTCACCGTCACACTACTTTCAGATGAACTGATTGAGGGGGATGAAACACTGAACATCGCCATAACAAACGTTGAGAATGCGACCCCCGGCACCGACAACACGGTCGCGCTGACAATCAGAGATAAGACAACGGAACCAGAGCCAGAACCAGAGCCAGAGCCAGAGCCAGAGCCAGAGCCACAACCAGAGCCTGAGCCGCAACCAGAGCCCGAGCCACAACCAGAGCCTGAGCCGCAACCAGAGCCCGAGCCACAACCAGAGCCTGAGCCGCAACCAGAACCTGAGCCACAACCAGAGCCTGAGCCGCAACCAGAGCCTGAGCCGCAACCAGAGCCTGAGCCGCAACCAGAGCCTGAACCGCAACCAGAGCCTGAACCGCAACCAGAGCCTGAGACGGAGCCAGAGCAAGCACCGGAGTCTGAGCCTGAAGCAACAGACGCTAGCGGTGGCGGTAGCATCAGCTATGGTATCGGCTTACTGTTGGCATGGTGTGCATTCATCAGAAGGCGCAATTTGGGCAGGTGCTAACGCCTTGCTCAGTTATGCTGCGATTCTTGAGAGGGTAGTTCGAAACGCTCGGGACACGCACTCCTCCACTCTAAACATACGCCTCTGAAACCCTTCAGAGGCGCAGCAAACAGCACAAAGCCAGAATCAGGTAGCGATGATATCGGATGGATGCTCCTCTGAGTCCACTCTGAGTCCGCCAAGTAGTTAATGTCTACTCGCTCATATCTTATATTTGTTGACTGATTGCTCCATCTGCTGCGCGAGAGCCAGCATTTTCTCACTGATCTCTTCGTCTTCATGCACTTGCTGTGCTGATGTTTCGGCAATCTCTCGTATGGCGCTGATATGTCGGTTGGTTTCTTCGACGGCGGTGCTTTGCTCATGGGATGCAGTGGCCATTTGAGCATTGAGGTCGGTTATCTCTTGGCTATGTCCGGAAATGGTTTCTAGTAGAGTAGCTAATTGATCAACGGCGTTTGCTGAGCGTTCCGCAGCATCATTTGCAGAGTGCATTGTCGAAACCGCTACTTGCGATTGTTGACGCAGTTCGTCGATGATCTGTTTAATCTCTACGGTGGACTCGTGGGTGCGATTAGCAAGAGACCTCACTTCATCGGCAACAACAGCAAAGCCACGACCTTGTTCGCCCGCTCTTGCCGCCTCAATGGCAGCGTTTAACGCCAGCAAGTTGGTTTGCTCTGCAATTGCTGAAATGACATCAACGACCGTTGCTACTTTTTGGCTACGCGCATCCAATTCACTCAAGCTATTTGATGCTTTGTCGACGGAGGTAACTAAAGCGTGAATATCTTGCGTTACTCGGCTAGCGTCTTCGGAACCTGATCGCGCTTGTTGGCTGGCTGAAGCTGAACGCTCGGCGGTATACTCGGCATTCTGTTTCACTTCGCGTGCTGATGCTTCCATCTGCGTCATGGACGTGGCAACGGAGTCAGTGCCTGTTTTCAACTCAATGACGGAAGTCTCGGTTGACTCTGCCAGGCTGGCGACTTGAGCTGCCGTTTCGTTCAGGCGATGGCTGTTGGCGATTAGCTGGTGCAGGTTTGATTTGAAGTGAGTTACTAGGGTGTCTATTGCGTTGCTAAGTTCACCCACTTCATCTGTTTTATCTGTGGCAAAATTTTCTGATAGATCGGCATTGGAACAGGCACTACGTAGTCGTTGACTCAGGCTGGCGAGCGGTTTGGCAACAAAGCTACGGAAGACCAAAATCAACATCAAACTGCCTGCGATGAATACCAGTGTTAGTAGCCCGCCTTGATGCCACATAGCCTGAACGATTTTGTTGTGCGCTTGCTCTAATGAATATGATATTCGGACGGCACCGGCGATGTCTCCCTCTTTGCTGGTCACGTGACAACTGAGACAATTAATACCGTCATGATTTTTTTTCATCACGATGGGCGTAATTAGTGTTTGTACGAGTTCGTCATTTAATACGTGTCTTAGGTTAACGTTTGAGCCTGCGAGCGCTGCCTGATCGAGTTCATCTTGTGGTTGTTGATCTGGAATACCGATACCATACAGTTGGCTGACAGATACGCCGCGCATTAAGCGTAATTCACGTATATTAGGTTGCGTGATCATTTTGTCTTTTAGAATATGCCGCTTATCCATCGCACCCGCTAACATCAGTGTGTTGATTGATTCAAAGTAGGCGTCACTCGTTGCAAGAACCTGCTGTTCGGCGAGTTCCGCTACCAAATCACTTTCGTGATGATAACTGAATGCTAGCGTGATTATTAACAGCACGACTCCCACCGCGGAAATCGTCAGATAAATCTTGCTGGCAATGGAAAAGTTCTTCATACCGATCAAATCCTTGTAATCATTTTTTTATTTTTACGAGTATAGAACATGGCGCATGGTTGCAATCTAGATATGACAATAACTAGACGTATGCAGCTTTTGAGCGGGATCCGCTTTTTGTTCAGCTGAGTCGCAGACGTTGTGGCTTACTTGTTTAGATAGAGCAGCGACCTAGATTACGGTTTTTTACTCTATCTGAAGCAGAACGCTTGTAGTGGTCGGCTAAGCTGGACGAGAAATAACAAAAGTGCTGAACAATGACCGGAGTCACCAGCCGCGCCCTCAAAAGCACACTAAATAGAAAACTGCTACCTTACATTTATACGTTTGTTCTTTGTCACTTAACTTGAGAGTCAACGATGATAATCCCTCAGAGGGAACTGTCTTGGTATCTGCCGCTGCTACTATGTTTGATGTTTGCCGCAGGGTGCGCTGGACATTATGAAGTCATTGAGCTTGGCACGCTACCCGGCGGGAGCTTCAGTTCAGCCCGTGACATCAATGTGAATAACGAAGTGGTTGGTATTGCAGACACCGAGTCTGGATCTATTCATGGCTTCCTTTATCGCGACAATACCATGATTGATTTGGGGCCATTAGATGGTGGCCTCAACAGTGCTGCACTTGGCATCAATGACAGAGGTGCTGTCGTTGGGAGAAGTCAGGACTCAAATGGTAATTATCATCCTGTCGTTTGGCGTAACGGTTATATCATCGATCTTTACGACGAGCTTGCTGATGAGGCGTTTGGGGAAGCCACAGCAATTAATAACGATAACTGGATAATCGGTTCAGTTATGACAACCGCTGTTATTTGGAAAAACAACCTAGAACCCACCCCTTTAGTTACTCACTTCTTGCCACGAGCAGCCAATGCGATAAATCAATCAGGTACTGTTGTGGGGCAAGACCAATCCGCTACTCGAGCGTTTATCTGGGAAAATGAGATACTGACACACCTCCCTCAGCATGATCTTTCGTGGAGTGAAGCGCTTGGGCTTAATGACACCGGAGATGTAGTGGGTTGGATCCACAGCGAACCACCCGGTCCCGTACACAAAATTGCAGCACTATTTACCTCTACCGGAGCGGTACGTTTAGGCACGCTGGGCGGCGCGAGTAGTATCGCGCATGACATCAATGATCAGCAACGCATCATAGGTGAAGCTGATAATGCTGATGCTCTCCGTCTGCCGTTTTATCTAAATTTCGCATCTAAAGTGATGCATCTACTACCAACCAATGACAATGAAGGTGCTGCTTACGCTATTAATGAAAATAATGTGATTGCGGGAGAGATCGTCGACGATTCCGGCGTGACTAAGGCCGTCATTTGGAAACTAAAAGCTCCATACGATTACTTCGACTAAGCACAGCATAAGCTGAAGCCTACCAGCCCGTCTAAACAAGAATTTCTGCTATTCGGCCAATAAACAGCACAAAACCAAAATGCCGTGTAGTTTTGTTGCCCAAATGAGCCTACGAGCGACTTGATGCGTTTGTTAAATTTTCATAGCTCGTGACCACTTTGTTTTCCACAAGCTATGTTCCTACGAAAACTGACGCCCTGATTTTTAAAAATATAATGCCCCAACCATGGGCAGCTTGAGCAGGCTAAGCTACGGAGCGGAGCGACGAGTGTTTTGGCTAATTTGTTTGTTATGAGTAATTAGTTGGCATCCCAGGTACAGTACTTAGCGCCATTATTTGAGAACAAGTAAACTGTGACATCACCGCCTTGCTGATAGTTCTCAACCGTTTTTTCGGGAAGGGTTTGCCACAACCACTCCAAATCAGATTGTTCAGCGACTTTATTAGAGAAGGCCCTTTTAAACTCTTCTTTACTATCAAAGTCCTGCTTTGACGCTATTCGTTCGAATACACAAAAGCTTCCATCCACATAAGGCCAAACACGGTCTTGCCATGTTGGAAGCGCGGGCGTAGCAAAGATAATTTCGTCGTTCTCTTCAGCACTGCCACCAAAAGCTTCATTAGCCTCGATCTCAAGCGCTTTGAGCTTTCCCGCGGCCAAGCAATCATCACAGATGCATTCGATTTCGTCGATACCGCAAAATCCACCAGCATCAAACCAGACACCAAGCATGCCACAAACGGAACACTTCATTGGCTCGTCTGTTTTAAAAGCAAAATTGTCAGGATCTCTAAAGTACTTAAAATTCATGATACGCATAACGCCTAAAACAGGGAGCAAGTTAGCGGCTTTTTTATAGAAAAGGTGACAACTATGCCAGGTCCGCGTGCTTTGACTTATTAAATGCAAGTTTGAACTGAACGTAATTCACTGCAAAAAACCTCAAAATTACGGTAGTACGCTTCCTCACTGCTGCTAACTTCCTTGATGTTGAACTTTGACGACCAATGATTCTTACCAGCTAAAGCCTCAAACTCAGATATAGCTTCAGGATAGATATCTTCGATCGCATCTAGTGTGCCTAAGTTTCTAATCGAGTAATCAATTACCCAGAAACAGTACACTACTTTTTCGTAGTCAGTCAGAGCCTCAATTCCGAGTTCGGCTTTCTTTTCGATTACATCATCACCAAACTCAATTAGCCACGTTTCGTTGTCTAGTTCCATATTCATTAGTGCACTTAACGTTGCTCGCAACGGCGAGCGATAGCGAGTCTAAAGCCCGCCCGCAGCGAAGCGGATGTTTTTTTGCGGGCTTGATGTTGCCGGGCCTTGTTAATTTGGGCTGTGGCTAACGCACTCATTAGTCTGAGACAGTAAAACAGGCATCAAAGAATCCCCATATAAAAACAACTCTATAGTGGATATTCCTATTTTATCAAGCTTAACTTAGAAGCAGCTTCTTCAAGAATAAGATCTAAATCAGGGTGTTGCCTATAAACTAACTTAAGGTGTTCTATATATTCAGCGACAAAACTAATCATATCTGTATGACCACCTGAATAAGGATAATTTATTCCAGAATAAGCGCACATACCAGGTTTCCACTTTGATAAATTTGGAAGTAAGTTTTGTTCACTTTTAAAACCCAATAAATCGCCATATTTATTCTTTAAAAGTTGATACCTTTCATCTGAAATAAGAAGGAGAAACCTTCCAGAAGAATCACAATAAACTTCACTCTTTTTACTATCAGGAATACTGTTATATACCGACGCAGTAAATATCTGCGAATCACAGAAAGTTCCTGTTACCGGCGGATCAATAACTTCCCCTGATACCAAATACTGATTTTCCTTAGTTTTCACTATTTCCACATTGAAGAAATCTGCCAGATCATCTACAAGCCACTCGAATTCTGCATAGTCATAAACAAACTCAACACCAACTACTTCTTCAGAGTCTAGATATTCGATTAAATCATCCATAAGAGCTTGATTGTAAGGTAACTTAGGTGCTTCATCCAAAGTTAGCTTATCAACTTCATTGGTCATTCTTTTCATCTGATTTAACTGGTGATTTAGCTTTAATTTGTAAATGTAAGTGTATGCTTTTTTTACTAGTTCTCTCACAAAACATTCCTTTAGTTTGAATTTTGAAATACCCAAACTCATGTATCAGATTTAGTCTTTGGAAAATTAACGCCGCAATCTAGCGAATCCCCTCATAATCCCTAGGAAATTCATAAAAGTAGACGCGCACCCCGTGGTTTGATCTAATTAATTTCGCCAAAAACAAATCCTATCTCACCCTGCACGGAGGCAGTCGGGATGCGCGAAGTTCAAATCCTACACCAAATGCTTGCACAACAGTGTCCGCAAATTCACAAAAAACGCCTGAGTTCCCTGATAGTTGCCACACAATCGTTGCTTGATGGCGACAGCTTGTCATTGACCGAACTAGGACGAAACATTGAGGGGCGTGTTGCGCCCAAGCACAACATTAAACGGATGGATCGGTTATTGGGCAATCATCATCTGAATAACGAACGATTGGCGGTATATCAGTGGCACGTGCGGCAGTTATGTGGTGCCAATCCCATGCCGGTTGTTTTGGTGGATTGGGCTGATGTGCGGGAGCAGTTACGAATGATGACATTGCGGGCTTCTGTCTCGGTGAAAGGACGCTCGATAACGCTCGCGATTTAAAAAGCCCGCAATACGGCTTTGGCTTGCGTCATAGTCGCTAGCGCTGTCCGCGCCGTTACGATGTACTGCTGCTAATCGCCATGCTCGCAGAAATCATGCTTTGGTGGTTAGGCTTGGTGGCGCAACAGATTGGATGGCAACGCCACTTTCAGGCAAACACCATCAGAAAGCGAGCTGTATTATCGGTTGTTCGTTTAGGTAAAGAAGTTCGGAGGCGACCCGACTTTGTTATCTCAGAGCAGCGAATACGCTGGGCTATGAATGAATTTTTAAGGCTGGTTCACACCGCTGGACTGGGGGATTTATGAGGGGATCCTCCAGAGCCACGACAAATACCCCCCTTTTCAGAAAGATCTCAAAAAATCATTTATCGCTTGGTAAAAACAATTAATAATTATTGCTAACCCATCAACATAAGAAAAAAGCCGCCAGCGTTTATCGCGCTGGCGGCTTTTGGGTTCAGCTTAAATACTAGCTATCCCTTGTCACAATACGCTCGCCAACCACCTAAGTGGGTGATCTCTGTTGCGCCATCAACGGCGCGGGGTTCGGCGATAAAGCTGGTGTACCAAGCACCATCCTCCAATTGTACTTTGCCGATGCCCAGCGGGGCTGGAATATCAGCGACAAAGCTGCCAAATGCCTCGGTTGGCACGCGCCATATTTCCACAGCGATGCCAGCGCCAGCATGTTCATCACGCACCATGGCTGGGCGGCCATCTGCCATGGCGAACAGGCGGTAGTCGGCCGAAGTAATACCTTCTGCGATCTTAACTGCGCCACGTTCGCTCAGCTGCCAGTTAAGCGGCATACCTGAGAGGTGCGCGCCGCACACCACCAGATCGACACCCCCTTTGCCTGCGGGGCTGGTTACGCTGCTAGCTGGCAATGGCTTGTCTAACGCGCCTATGGTTTGTTGGCTGTGCTGGCAGAACTGGTTCGCCAGTGACAACAACTGGCGATCGCTGAACGCTTTGCCCAACAGGGTAACGCCGAAGCCTACGCCCGTTGGCAGGAAGCCCGCCGGTATAGCGATGGCGGCCATATCCAACAGATTAACAAAATTGGTATAGGTGCCTAACTGGCTGTTGAGCTTAATCGGATCGGCTTCTACTTCGGCGACGGTGAAGCAGGTGGGCGTGGTGGGCAGCAGTAAGAAGTCTACCTTTGCCATCACCTGCTCTGCTTGCTGGCGGCAGGCCTGCAACTTATACATCGCCTTAAAACCATCGGCCGCGGTGGGTTTAGCACCGCCACCAATTATGGTTTGGATCACCGGCAACATAGCGTCTGGATCTTGGTTAAACAGTGCTTCGGTGGCGACATACCGCTCTGCTACCCACGGCCCTTCGTACAGCAGACGTGCCGCATCGAGAAATGGCGTCATGTCTAGGGCGGTAATTTGATGCCCCAGCGCTTGCAGTTGCGCTATGGCTTGTTGATATAGGCTGGCGGCGGTGTCATCACCAAAAAACTGCAACTGATCTGGCAGTGGAATGGCAATGGTTTTGCTGTCAGTCAGCGCGCCATAGCGCCGCGCACTGTTGTCATACGGGTTGGGGCGGCTGTAGGGATCAGCCAGATCATGCCCCTCTGCCGCGGCTAAGGCCAAATTGGCGTCGTCCACGGTTAACGCGAAAATCGACACACAATCCAAACTCTGACACGCCGGGATCACCCCTTTGCAGCTGATCACGCCACGGCTGGGCTTTAAGCCGATCAGGTTATTGAATGCGGCAGGCACCCTACCCGAACCGGCGGTGTCGGTGCCCAAAGCAAAGCTGACTAAGCCTTTGGCGGTGGCAACGGCGGAGCCGGAGCTAGAGCCGCCGGAGATATAGTCGGGGTTAAATGCATTTTTGCCTGCGCCCCAAGGGGAGCGCACTCCCACTAAGCCGGTGGCAAACTGATCCATATTGGTTTTGCCCATAGGGATAGCGCCGGCGGCGATCAGCTTTGCCACCACGGTGGCGCTGGCATCGGGCTGATAACGGTAGGCTTCACAGGCGGCGGTGGAGTCGACTCCCGCCAAATCGATATTGTCTTTCACCGCAAACGGCACGCCATACAGTGGCAGCGTGTCAGGTGAAGTTTGCTCCAGCGCCGTCAGGTAGCGCTCCAGTTGCGGCAGTTGCAGGCGTTCGATCCAGATATTGTGGTTATCTACCTGCTCCAGCGTCAGTAGGTGTTGAACTAACTGACGCGGGGTGAAGTCACCCTGCTGATAATGCCGTTGCAAACCGGCAATAGTGATGTCGAGCTGCGACCAGTCGAATAGACTGCCGGTATGGGTTTGTTGCATACGGTTTGTTCTCGTTTCTACTGGGCTGCTCATGACGATGACTCCTGTAACCAGATCAGTGACTGACCTGCGTTGATCTGAGCGCCCTGCTTACGGCGTAGCGAATTAACGATCCCCGCAATGGGTGCCGTCACCTGAATTTCCATCTTCATCGACTCCAATATGGCCAGCGTTTGTCCGGCTTCAACGGTGTCCCCTTCGGCCACCATCATCTGCCAGACACTGCCTGCCACATGGCTGTCTATCGGCACGCAGTTATCCGGCATGCAATCATCGCTGCCATCGGCAACATCCAGATCCTGACTCGACTCAAAGTTGATCTGACCGGAAGCTTCCCAGCACTGTAGCTCTTCATCAAAGGCGGCGTCACGGGCGGTAACAAAGGTGTCGATGTCACTGCTATTGTCGGCAAGGAACTGCTTGTAGCCTTTCAGGCTAAAGCTGGTTTGCTCGATTTTGAGCGGGTAGCGGCCTTTGGGGAAATCTTCGCGGATCTGTTTCAGCACATCTGCTGATACCGGGTAGAAGCGGATCTGATCGAAGAAACGCAGCAACCAAGGCTTACTGAACTCTTTGCTGCTATTCGCTTCGCTGAACAGTTTGTTCCACATCTGGCAGGTACGGCCAACAAACTGATAGCCCCCCGGCCCTTCCATGCCATACACACACATGTAAGCACCGCCAATACCGACGGAATTTTCTGCCGTCCAGGTACGCGCCGGATTGTACTTGGTCGTCACTAAGCGATGACGGGGATCCAGCGGCGTAGCCACCGGCGCCCCCAGATAAACATCACCCAAGCCCATCACTAGATAGCTGGCATCGAACACGATCTGTTTCACCTGCTCGATGTCGTCGAGGCCATTAATGCGACGAATAAATTCAATGTTGCTGGGGCACCACGGTGCGTCATGACGCACCGACTGCATATATTTTTCAATCGCCAGTCGGCACGCTTCATCGTCCCAACTCAGCGGCAAATGCACGATGCGAGATGGCAGTTCCATTGACTCTAAGTCGGTGAGTGAACGCTCAGCGTATTCAAGGTGGGCTAATAGTTCGGTCAACGACAAGGTCAGTGAATCGTAATGGATCTGCAGCGAACGAATGCCCGGTGTCAGCTCTTTTAGCCCAGCTAGAGAGTTTTGCTGCAGCCACAACATCAGCGCATGCACGCGGAAACGCAGTTCAATATCCAGTACCAGCTCACCATATTCCACCAGCAGGTATTTATCACCACTGGGGCGATACACCACATCGATACCGACATCATCCTGACTCAGGGTTTTGACTATCGGTGTGGTCGGTAAACAGGGCGAAAACAGAAACTCCTGAGGCGTTAGCGTATCCAGCATCTGCTGTTGCGCTTGTTCCGCTGCTACCGCTTGTTCAATAGACACTGGCACAAAGCGCAGTTTGTCTCCGGCGCGCAGTTGGCCTAACTTCCAGCGGTCTGCGGCGATCACTGTGGCCGGACAAACAAAGCCCCCTAGCGACGGGCCATCAGGGCCTAAGATCACCGGCATATCACCGGTAAAATCAATGGTACCGATGGCGTAGGCGTTATCGTGAATATTGGAGGGATGCATCCCCGCTTCGCCACCGTCACGGCGCGCCCATTGCGGTTTCGGACCGACTAAGCGTACCCCCGTACGACTGGAGTTGTAATGCACCTCCCAGTCGCTGCCAAAGAACATCTCGATATCTTCCGCAGTGAAAAAATCAGGTGCGCCGTGGGGGCCGTAGATCACATGCAGTGTCCAGCTATTACCGACCTTGGGCTTTAGCTCGTTCACTAGCTCTGTGCTTGTCTGACTCGCGTCCGGCACGGCGGCACACAGATGCAGCGTATCGCCCACCTGCAGGGCACGACCGTTGTGCCCCCCAAATTGTCCCAAGGTGAATGTGGATTTAGAGCCAAGGTAATCGGGGCAATCTATGCCTCCGGCAACGAGCAGATAACTGCGGCTACCAGACTGTGCCACTTTGCCCAGTTGCAAGGTGTCGCCAGCGCGAACATCTATCACCTGCCACATCGCTATCGGCGTACCATTAAGCTGAGCCTCGATCTCCGCGCCAGTAAGCACTAACTGGCGATCGCAGTTAAAACGCAACGTCGGACCACTGAGGGTGATCTCCAAACCTGCGGCAGTTTTGTCGTTGCCCAGTAAGCGGTTACCGAGTTGGAATGAGCGATCGTCAAATGGCCCTGACGGTGGCACACCCACATCCCAATAGCCTTGTCGCGCAGGGAAGTCCTGAATGGTGGTCATGGTGCCAGCCATCAACACATCGATACTCAGGGGCTGATAGTTGAAGCTGTTAAGTAAGCGGGTATGCACCTTACCGGCATTCACATCAGCATTTGCCAGCACCTGTTGCAGATAGCTGAGGTTGGTTTCAATACCATAGATGTGGCTAGCTGCCAGTGCGGCCTGCAGCTTGGCGATGGCGTCCGCGCGATCATCACCATGAACAATCACTTTGGCGAGCATGGGGTCAAAAAATGGCGAGACCGACTGCCCAGCAGACAACCAGTGGTCGACCCTCAATTCAGGGATATCTGGCCAGCTCACCTGACTCAGCGTCCCGGCGCAAGGTTGGAAATCTTTATTTGGATCTTCAGCATACAGGCGCACCTGAATGGCATGGCCTTTGGCGCTAAGCCCAGCGGCCAATTCAGGCAGGGATGGCAGGGTTTGTTGTCCAAGTTTTACCATCCAGGCAACAATATCCACATCAAAGATAGCCTCGGTGACACCGTGCTCTACCTGTAAGCGGGTATTCACTTCGAGGAAGTAGTACTGACCGTCACTCACATCGTAAATGTACTCCACCGTGCCCGCACTGCGGTAAGCGATGGCTGACATCAGGCGTTCTGCTGTGGCTTCCATCTGCGCTTGGGTCGCGGCAGGCAAACAGGGAGGCGGCGTCTCTTCCACGACTTTCTGATTACGGCGTTGCAGGGAACAATCCCGCGCCCCCAAAGTAACCACATGACCAGCACCATCACCGAACACCTGCACTTCAACGTGACGGGCGGTTTGAATATATTTCTCCAGAAATACGCCAGCATTACCGAAGTTATTCTGGCTGAGGCGGATCACTGAATCATAAGCTTGCAGCAACGTGTCTTTGTCTTCACACAGCTGCATGCCGATCCCCCCACCACCGGCAGTACTTTTCAACATCACGGGATATCCGATCTGATCCGCGGCGGCGACCGCTTCATCCAGTGAGGTCAATAAGTCTGTGCCCGGCACCAGCGGAACACCATTTTGCTCAGCCAGTTCACGGGCACTGTGTTTCAAGCCAAACGCTTCCATCTGTGTCGGTGTTGGGCCAAGAAAACAGATATCACTTTGCTCGCAACGGCGCACAAAGTCGGGGTTTTCACTGAGAAAGCCGTAGCCGGGGTGGATCGCATCGGCGCCCGCCTGCTTGGCGATTGCGAACAGCTTGTCTTGATCCAGATAGGTAGTGGCGGCTGCGCCCTCACCTAATGAAAATGCCTGATCGGCTTGTTGCACATGCAGAGAGTCGCGATCGGCTTCGGCGTAAACTGCCACAGACTTTAAGCCGAGGGCTTTCAGGGTACGAATAATACGTGTGGCGATGGCCCCACGATTGGCAATGAGCACGGTGGTTATCATAGAGAAACTGCCTGTTTGCCTGATGGGTCGTCCCATCATCATTCATTCACCTCTGGGTCGTCCCAAAGGGGCGCTGGCGCGCGAACAGTTAGCTTATATAAGCGTTTTTAACTCAATCCCAAATCAACACTTCAACCGGGGTTGGGTTGTAGGCGTTGCAGGGGTTATTCAGTTGCGGACAGTTGGAAACCAGTACGATCACATCCATGGCCGCTTTCAATTCAACATATTTGCCCGGCGCAGAAATACCATCAGCGAAGGTCAGGCCGCCATCGGCAGTCACTGGCACATTCATAAAGAAGTTGATGTTGTGGGTGATATCGCGCTTGGTCATGCCGAAGTTTTCATTTTCCGCCACCGCCAACATCCAGCTGTCACGGCAGGCGTGCATGCAGCGTTTCTCCAGATCATAGCGGACGGTATTACTTTCCGTTGCACAGGCACCACCCAGAGTGTCGTGACGGCCACAGGTGTCAGCGACGATCTCCAGCATCGGATTACACTCGTTGGACATCAATACCGTGCCCGTGGTCAGGAACACATTGCCCTGCTCTCGAATGGTGTCCATGGCACTGTAGCGTTCACTGGGATCAGCAGCAGAATAAAACAGCGTGTCAGCGGCCTGATTACCTTCCAGGTCGACAATACGCATAGTCTGCCCTGCTTTCACCACTTTCATGTAGTAGTCACCGGCGAGCACAGTATCGGCGATCACGGCATCGGTGGCGTTCAGTTTACTTTCAGTGATCATGGCAGCCTCCGTGATGGCCAGTGGCAGACGTAAAACCGGCGTCGCCAGCCAGATAAAGCGCGTTGTTTTTAAAGCCCCGGCCATTTTCAGCGCAGTGGGTTAAACAGATATCGTCATCAGCGACGGCCTCGGCTTGTTGCAAGGTGATCGCCACAGGCTTAGCCGGATACTTACCCGCCGGATGCAAAGGATGCGGGCAGGTATGCAGTAATACCAGCGTGTCCATCTCAAAGCGCAGCACGATCTCGTCACCGGCTTGACTGTGATCCGCCACGTAACTGAGGTTGCCTAGATCATCCACAGACACCTTACTGAACAGGTTGAGATTGGCGGCCATATCCTTTTTACCCAAGCCATACTTCGCCAGTTCCACCAGAAACGCGGTGTAGCCATTCTGGTGCCACTGGTTGCCCGCTTGCTGGTAGTTTTTATCACCGAAGCGTTTCGCAATAGAGGACTTGGTTGAGTTGCCACACACGGTGTCATGCCAGCCCAGGCTGTCTTCCGTGATGGAGCAAAAAATACGCCCCATATCAGAGTAGAGACAGTTGCCTTTAGTCAGCTTAAAGGTGTGCTGACACTTCAGGGTGTCAGGCGCGTTGTAACGCTCCAGCAGATCTTCCGGGTTGTAGAACAACATGCCTAGGTTGGCGCCGCCCTCTATATCTTTAATCCGTAATTCCATGCCACGACGCACCCGCAACGACCAGTGACTGGCCGCCGGTATGGTAGTGGTGTAATTCGCTTGCTCACTCATTGTTGCACTCTCACTTACGCCAGCTTGCGCACAGTTGTTAACTCGGGATCCAGTTGCTGTGCCAAGTCTGCGTGGTTGTCTTTATGGATCGGTAAGTCATAGGTAATCGAAGCACCATAGGCATTCGGCGCCTGTGGGTCGTGCCTCACTTTGTCGAACACCCAAAGCCGCGATCCCAGCGCAAACGCTTCCGACAGATCGTGGGTGATCATAAAGACTGTCAGTTTCTCCTGCGCCCACAGTTCACGCACCAAGGTATGCATGTCAGCACGAATGCCGGGATCAAGTGCGCCAAATGGTTCATCTAGCAACAGTACTTTCGGCTTAGCAACCAGCGCCTGCGCCAGCGCTAAACGCTGTTGCATACCGCCGGAAAGTTCATGGGGATAACGCTGAGCAGCAGGCGTAAGGCCTACCCGATCTAACATGGCATCAACCTGCAGTAACGCCTTGGCTTTTGCGCCACCAAATAAGCGACCTAACCAACGACTTTGTTGCAGCTCTAAACCGACCAGTACGTTCTCGCGCACGGTCAAATGGGGAAACACCGAATAGCGCTGGAACACGATACCGCGTTCGCCATCAGGCTCCGCCTTCAACGGCTGCCCTTCTAGCTTGATACTGCCCTTAGAAGGTATTTCAACACCCAGTAGCATTTTCAGGAAGGTGGTTTTACCGCAACCGGACGCCCCTACCAGCGTGACAAACTCTCCCTGCTCTACGTTCTTGTTGAGCCGCTCAAGCACCACGTTGTCGCCGTAGGATTTCCAAATATTTTTAATCTGGATGTAGCTCATGACTGGCCTCCTTGGCTCTGTTGCGAGTGATACCAGGGAAACGCTTTTTTGCTGATCAGACGCAAACCCCAGTCAATCAGGAATGCCAACAGGGTGATCCAAAATACATATGGCAAGATCACATCCATCGACATATAACGCCTAACCAAGAAGATGCGATAACCCAGACCGTCAGTGGCGGCAATCGCTTCTGCCGCGATCAAGAACAGCCACGCTGAGCCTAACGACAAACGTACCGCATCCAACAGGCGGGGTAACAACTGCGGCAACAACACCCGTTGGATCAACTGCCAGCTATTGGCACTCAAGGTCTGTGCCTTAATCAGCTGTTCAGAGGGAATATCCAGGGTTCGCGCCTGCATGTCGCGGATAATAAAAGGCGCGATACCAATGACGATCAGCACCACTTTCGACAGTTCACCGAGGCCGAAAATAATAAACAGCACCGGCAAAATAGCCATGGGAGGGATCAAGGAGATAGCGACCACTAACGGCGACAACTTGGCGCGCATCAGCGGCACCGCGCCATTGCCCAAACCGATAATCAAACCGATCAAAGCACTGATACCCACACCCATTGCCAAGCGCGTTAAGCTACTTGCCGTGTCCTGCCAGAACAGGTACTCGCCAGTGCGTTTACTCGGCTCGAAAGCCAGACGTTGGATCGCATCAGCCATCTTGGTGATGCCGGGCAGCAGCTTGTCATTGGCATTTTCAGCCAGCCGCGCTTCTGATGCAGCCATATACACCAACAACAGCAAGATAAAAGGCAATAGCCCCAATATCCAGCGCATCGGTGATGAAGGATGACGATTCACGATTCGCATGACGTGGACTCCGGTGTCAAAGGCTAAGCGGGAGAGCCGGCTGGCTCTCCCAGATCCTGATGAGTTCGATGGGCCAATGGCTTACAGTTTGATTTTGCCTTCAGCTGCCATCTGCA
This sequence comes from Corallincola holothuriorum, assembly GCF_003336225.1. Classification (NCBI taxonomy): domain Bacteria; kingdom Pseudomonadati; phylum Pseudomonadota; class Gammaproteobacteria; order Alteromonadales; family Psychromonadaceae; genus Corallincola; species Corallincola holothuriorum. The sequence continues at coordinate 109,925 of NZ_QPID01000011.1, read as the reverse complement.
TGTAACTGGGATCAAAGCGGAACTGGATATTGCTTGCGTCACCGTAAACACCAGCAGGGGTTTCGATACCGATGAACGTGGCATCGGCAGCACCATCACCCAATAAGCCATGCTCGAATGAGAATTCGGCCACGTACTTCATGGTGTCTTTCAACTGTGCGCTGGTGGTGAACTCAACCGCTGAAGCGGGGGTGTAGAACATCTTGGTAGATGCAAGCTGTGCTTCGTAACCTTTGAGGTTAGTACCTGAAGCCATCCCCATGGCATAACGGGCTTTCTCACCGGCTTCGCCATCAGCGCTCATCACACCCATGATCTCGTACCAGGCACCCACCAAGGCTTTACCAAAAGCAGGGTTCGCTTTTAGGGTCTCGGTGTTAACCACTAACAGGTCGATGATCTCACCAGGGATCTGAGAAGAATCAAATACCTTTGCCGCGTTTGGCATGGTCGTGATCTCAGACAGCAGCGGGTTCCAGGTAGTCACCGCAGTCACATCTGGCGTAGTAAAGGCTGCCACCAGATCCGCATCAGAGGTGTTAACCACCTTAATATCTTTTTCGCTCAAACCCACGGTCGACAAACCGCGCGCCAATAGATAGTGGGAAACCGACAGCTCAACCAGATTCACCTGTTGGCCCTTAATGTCGGCCAGTGACGCGCCGTTTTTCAGCACCACACCATCATTACCGTTGGAGAAATCGCCAACAATCAGTGCTGTAGAATCAACACCGCCAGCGGCGGGAATGGTCAGGGCATCCATGTTGGTCATGGTACAGCCGTCAAAGGCGCCTGCGGTGTACTGGTTGATCGACTCAACGTAGTCGTTGATCTGCACAACATCGATCTCGATGTCATATTTGTCCGCCCATTTGTTTACGATGCCTTCCGCCTCGCCGTAATGCCAAGGCATCCAGCCAACGTAGATGGACCAACAGATCTTGAAGTTGTCTTTAGCGAATGAAGCGGGAGATGCGAGCAGTAATAGCGCGAGTGCCGTGGCTTTGATTTTCATTTAGCGTACCCCTTTCGTATTGGCGTTTTTTATTTGCGCAGAAGGTGACGACGGCATCACTGCCTTCGGTTCATCCTCCCGGGCTTTTATCCCGCCGTGTAACCTCGAAAGAGGTCGTTCGCTCTCGGACCAGACACTTGCGATGCAAGCCGGAACCCTAGCCAACTATTTTCCAAATTGTCGGAACAGTAAAGGCAAACAACGCCATCAACTCTTCTGCTGCAAATACTAATACAAATGCTGTGCCAATCAATAAAGCACTTATAAAACAGTCAATTAAATAAAATAGAGTTCAAGAAATATAAACCACCGCCCCCAAACGGTGCAACCAACGAGATCTACATCACTGCGATTGGGCAATTAGAGTGCATCGTCCAACCTAGTTAAGAAAGCAATACTCAACCATCGAAATAAATTGCTGCTTCACTCCGATTATTGTCGCGAGATATTAGGCTATGCTTCTGACATAGCAACGTTTTCTAACTTCATAACGAGCCAACAGAAACTCGGGCAAAGTCACGATGACACAAAACGAAATGATAGAGCTGCTGCATTCATTGGCTGTCTTCAAAGACCTAAGCCACCGGCAACATGTTGTGTTGGCAAAATACGCGGTAATTGAAGAGATACCAGCAGGTGAGATATTGATTTCAGATGGTGTTTGCTTTGACAGGCTAAGCCTCATTCTCGCGGGTAAAGTCGGTTATTACCGGCAAGAGCGAGGCGCAGCGGAATCATTGGTGATGGAATCTTACCAATCCTATTTTGTCGGTATATTTGGTTTACTTTTCAAACGCAGCCCGGGGGTCAAAGCCCGCGTGCTTGAACCAGTAAAAATGCTATCGTTGCAATTTGAACATATTGCTTTCTTTGAAAAAAATGAACCTGCTATCGCCTTAGCCTTGTACAAAAACATCTCCATGCTTTGTGCTGAAACGATACTAAGAGTGATAAATAAATGAATAGATTATGTGGCTAGCCCCCTCTGCGGCAGCGACATAAGTGATGATTTTCTACGTAAAACCATCGTTCTCCCAGTTACCATGCAGTAGCCCTCAACCTGTAGTGTTTAATGCGCCCGCGGAGATCGGCTTATTCCATCTCCAAAACATATGCACCTCTATCATTCTAGTGCTCTCAAGTTCACTGTTTCGTCCTTGAAACAAAATGAACGCTTTATCGGTCTGGATCGTATAGTCAGCGGTAAGTGGTCAGCGCTACACTGAGCACTGCAACAGATTGCCCATAGAGATGATTAATGAGAGTACCTAACAGATGAGCAGATGGTTGTTCCTATTCGTTGTTGTTATCAACGCGTTGGCATTAAGCAGTGCTCATGCCGCCTCAGAACCACAACAACATCCCCATATCGAAGTCCAGCTGGTCAGTGAATTCAGTCATTGGCAGCAGGATACCCCCAACTGGGTGGCGGTGGTCTTGCGGCCTGAGCACCATTGGCATACCTACTGGGTTAACCCCGGAGAGTCGGGTTTACCGACACGGATCAATTGGACGTTACCAGACGGCGTTGAGGCGGGTGATATTGTTTGGCCAACGCCTGAGCGGATTGAAGCGGCGGGGATCATTAACCTAGGTTTTGAAGAAGAAACCCTACTGTTGGTGCCACTGACCGGCGAGCCCAGCGCAGAGAGTCGTGAGATCAATATCCACGCTGACGTGAGCTGGCTAGTGTGCAAAGAGAGCTGTATTCCCGGCAATGCGACGCTCCAGATGACGCTGGCAAAACCAGACGGCAATATTCCGCTGCCAACCGAGTTTGCCGCAGCCTTTAGCCAAGCCAGAAGCCAAACAGCAACCCCCTTGTCACTGACGGCACACACCAGAGTGCTCTCCGCAGAGGCTGAACAACGGACGCTGCAGCTGGCGATTACCAGCAGCGCGTTGCAGCAAGCATCAGCAGATTTATCATTGACCATGCTGGCTGGCAGCGATCTGTTTGTCGAACAAGAGTCCTTAGTTCAAGCTTCGGCATTGCCTCGTTGGCAGCAACAGGGCGACATGCTGGTGGCCAGTCTGGCGCTAAACGATTACTTCACTACCCTTCCCAAACAAACCGCTTGGTTATTGATCACACCGGATAATAAGCGCCTGCGGTTCAGCGCAACCGCTGGAGATTGGCCAGCCCCCTCGGACACAGCCGTTACCGCAACCGCAGGATCTGCACAGAACGGCGCACATTCACTGCTGATCCTGATGCTGATGGCACTGATCGGTGGCTTACTGCTTAACCTGATGCCCTGTGTTTTCCCAGTACTGGCGATTAAGGCGGTCAGCCTGATGAAGTTAAGGGGCAAAGAGAAACGCGAAGCCCGCTTGCATGGTTGGCTCTATCTCGGAGGGATCCAAGCATCGCTCCTGCTACTCAGTGGCTTACTGCTGCTACTGAAATACTCAGGACAACAGATCGGCTGGGGCTTTCAGTTGCAAGATCCCTGGTTTTTGGCGGTACTGGCGTCCTTGATGCTCGCCATGGCACTGGCGCTGTTTGGCGTGTTTGAACTGGGCGCACGTTTTATGTCAGTCGGCCAAGCGCAGATCAGCCGTGGCGGCCATCAAGCATCGTTTCTTTCTGGCGTGTTGGCCGTGGTGGTCGCCAGTCCCTGCATGACGCCGTTGATGGCACCCGCCATCGGTACGGCGTTGACCTTGCCCGCCATTGAGATGATCCTAATCATGCTGGCATTGGGCTTTGGCCTTGCCCTGCCTTTGTGGGCGATCAGCATGTTACCGCGACTGGCAGCGATGTTACCCAAGCCGGGGCCTTGGCTGGAAACCTTTAAGCAAGCGATGGCCTTTCCGCTATTGCTGACATCAGTGTGGTTGCTCTGGCTACTCAGTAACCATCAAATATTGGCGGTGATAGCGACCCTACTGCTGTGGGTGATTGTGGCTATGTTGGTGTGGATGCGCCGTCGCCAGTTGCACCGTACCTTTGTTGTGAGTCTAGGGTTGCTTCTCGCTGCTGGCATTAGCTATCAATTCACTCTATCGGCAACGCAATCAGAACAAGCCCTGCCCGAACAAGCCTATAGCGCGGAACGGCTTAGCGACAGCTTGTCATCAAACCAAGCGGTGCTGGTCAATATGACCGCTGATTGGTGTTTAACCTGCAAGGTAAATGAACGGATAACCTTTGCTGATAGCAAAGTAAAAGAAGCGTTTAACCAGCTGGGTATCGCTTACCTGGTCGGTGACTGGACCCATAGAGATGCCAATATCACCCAATACCTGGATCAATTTCAGCATGCAGGCGTCCCCCTTTATGTACTTTACGATAAGCAGGGTAACAGTCAGGTGTTACCACAGCTGCTAACCCCGACACTTTTGATCGATTCGTTAAACCAAGCGGTACAAGTGAAACCAAACCGACAACCACCAGTGGAGTAATCACATGTTGAAAATCACCCTCGCGCGCTTTTGCAAATACGCCCTGATGATAGCTACCTTAGTGAGCAGTTCGTTGGCATTCGCTGCCGCTAAACCTGGGCAGGCCGCACCGGATTTTTCACTACCAAGTGCCAGCGGCGATACTGTGAAGCTATCGGACTACCAAGGAAAATACGTGATCCTGGAATGGACCAATCATGATTGTCCCTTCGTGAAAAAGCATTACGGCAGTGGCAACATGCAGGCTCTGCAGAAGCAATACACTGGCGAAGATGTGGTATGGCTATCGATAATCTCGTCGGCACCCGGCAAGCAGGGTAACGTTTCAGCCACTGAAGCGATGGCGTTAACCAAGAGTCGCGATGCCCACCCAACCCACGTGCTCTTAGACAGCAGTGGTGACGTAGGCAAAGCTTACGGCGCAAAAACCACGCCGCATATCTATGTGATCACACCACAAGGTAAACTGGCATACATGGGTGCCATCGACAGCATCAAATCAGCCGATCCTGCCGATATTCCAAAAGCAGACAACTACCTGCAGCTGGCGATGGCTGATCTCAGCCAAGGCAAAGCAGTAGCGCAACCACTCACCAAGCCCTACGGCTGTTCAGTGAAGTACTAGGTAACCTTTTGAAGCCTTTCACCAGCATGTACCGTTACACGAATCGCTGGTGAAAGCTTTATCGAATCGCCCCAATATCAATGTTGCACTGACCGTTTATTCACTTAACAATCAGCTGGTTTTGGCGACGCCCTCCTCAGGCTTCTTTTCAAAGTTCATCGTCACCTGATGGCACAGGCTAACGACTGCTTTATCGTCTAGGATAAGCGGCTGATACTTCCACTGCTTTATCGCTCGCATCGTCGCTTTTCCATAACGTGCATTCGGCCAAGATTCGACAATTTGAATATTGATTGGCTCCCCCTCCGCATTGACGTCTAAGATCACTTTTGCAAAACCTGGCTTCCCAGGTTTTCCATTGCGCCCTGGGTATTGTGGGGAAACACGGCTTACAGGCACAACACTCTTCCTTGCAGCGCCTTCCAACTGATATGCGGGTGTAGCTTCAAACCCTTCACAACGGTTCTCGTTCTGCACAAGCTGGGGTTCAGATACACAACCAGTAGCAGAGAGAAATAGTACAGCGACAGTCATAATTAACTTTTTCATATTACATTCCTTGTATTGCTTACCTAGCAGTCTTTTTGAGAGCGGTTCTATTTAACGCTAATTTAATAGCTCGCACAACTCTCCGAAATATGGATAAGCGACGAAGCGATAGGTGTCGACACATCGTAAAAACCACAAAAAAAACACCTTACAAACAGCAACTTAAGCCACCTCCACTTCAGAAGTTTGTTCATACATCGATTTTTCTGAGCGCCCATGGTTATAGGTAAATGTGCCCACTGTGCCAATTAAGAAATAAGATCTTTAATAGGATTTTCGCCTAGAAACTAAAAGGCATGAGTGCGTGGAAGCGGAGTTAATAAACGGCACAATTTGTCGTAACCAGACTAAACAGTTATGAGGTCTATAGGTAGGTTAAGTGAAGTACTAGCCTAAGACGTTAGGCAATGCGCCAACATGTTCTGCAGGTGCGGCTTGTTGGTGTATTGCCCTATAGAGATAGAAGCTCAGTACAAGCCAAGTGAATGGAGCTGCCTTCCTTGCATAGAGAGCACGTAGGAATTGGTCAAATAAACAGCTGTACTTTAAGATCCAGTCTCTGTACTATGCACGCAGCTCGAAAGAAAGCCTATTGTTTACATTCTCCATGACGTTGTTTTATTCGTAATTCCTCGCCCTGTAGTATCTAAGTATCAGTCTATTTTCTCGCTAAAATTGCCTTTCCATAGGCGCAAATATATTTAAATATCAGGATGTTATTATGTCTAACACAGTAAGCGGTACCGTAAAGTGGTTTAACGAAGCTAAAGGTTTCGGTTTCATCGAGCAGAAAGATGGTCCAGACGTATTCGCTCATTTCAGCGCTATCGCTAGCACAGGTTTCAAAACCTTAGCTGAAGGCCAACAAGTAGAGTTCATCGTAACTCAAGGCCCTAAAGGCCCACAGGCTGAGAACATCGTAGCTGTATAAGCTGCCTCTCAGTTACAAAAAAGGACACGCCTCACGGCTTGTCCTTTTTTTTGTCTTTAAAACAGAATTGATACTGCGCCGCTCGCGGAAGAGCTATGGCATCTGCTGATAAAATAATGCGCTGGCAGCTACTCTGCTGCAACCAGACGCTGGTATAGCTGGTCTTTCATCTCCGCTCTTTCATGTTTAAGTTGTTGCATCGCCAGGTCATCAATCGGCGCACCATTCAGTTCGAGTACCCGTATCTTTTTATCTAAGGCGTTGTAATTCTTATTCTCTTTCGCAAAAGATTCATCACTTTCAATAAGTTTTGCTATGAGATCTTGGTATTTAGGAAAATCATGACCGAGAGAATGGCTTTCACCCAACATACACACCCCTTTCTTTCGTCAACGACGAAATCTGATTTATGAGAGTTAGTAAATGTAGCAGCTATCGGGTGATTAACCCGTGGGTTAGAGCATCGATCGATTGCTCAACCGAAATCACCTAACCAGAGGTGTGGCTACTCATCAGGTAGACCTTCTCATCCATCATACTTTTCGGCGCTGACGGATCTTCAGGATCATAGAGCAGACTATGTTGGCCATACAGCAGCTCCACTTGGTAATGCGCTTGGTATAGCGCTGCTATCTCTGCATCTACCATTAAGGCAGAATTGCTCACCGCTTCATCTGCTGATTCTGTTGTCATCAGCAGTATCTGAGTGGGTTGCGCTAAGGTTTGTTGAAAGTGTTCGATATAACGGGGGCGCAGCTCGGCGGCAAACGCCGTCAGCGATGTGCAATCATAAAGCGTGCGAATGCCATGCAAATCATTAGCGGTCAGATCAAAAACATCGCCACACCAGATCTCAATATTGCTCGCACGCCAGATAATAAAGCGTCCTCTTTTCTCGCGGCTGGGTTTCACCTGCCGGGATTCGAAGTAGGCCTTGATGGCGATCCTGCTCAATTCGACGCCCATCACTCGATAGCCGAGATCGGCGAGCAGATCCATGTCATGGCTTTTGCCGCATAACGGCACCAGGATCTTTTCATTCGCGGGCAGGTTCAGCTGGGATAAAAAGCGGCGCAGTAAATGATGGCTAACCGCTTGGTGAAAGCCTATGTCGTTACGCTTCCACTTCTCTTTCCACAGGAGATTACTCATCGACGGCTTAATAAGCGTCGAATAACCGTAAGATCCTGACCTATCCCTTGGCTGGCAAAACGGAGGAGAGACAACATATTGACCGCTATCTAGACAGGTATGAGTGCTACCATCCCATATAAGCGAGCAAATAGACATCTTGTTATCTGAAAAGCGCTACCACCACTTTGCTACCTGGCAAAAGCGGTGGCCGCCATCATAGGTCTCAGGCTACTTTCAGTGCTTGTTGCTGACTGGCTAAATACTCGTTGTAGCTGCCCTGGAAATCGATCACCTGCTGATCTTTAATCTCGATCACCCGCGTTGCCAGTGACGAAACAAATTCACGGTCATGGCTAACAAAGATCAGTGTGCCTTCATAACCAGCTAACGCCGAATTCAAAGCTTCAATCGCTTCCATATCCAGGTGGTTGGTTGGCTCGTCCATGATCAAGACATTGGTGTCCATCATCATCAGTTTGCCAAATAGCAGGCGGTTCTTCTCACCACCGGAGCAAACACGTGCTTTCTTGTTGGCATCATCGGCAGTGAACAATAAGCGCCCTAGCATGCCCCGCACCATTAAGTCATCATGTTTCGGCGTACGCCACTGCGACATCCACTCAAACAGTGTTAAATCGTTGTCAAAATCGGCGCTGCTGTCTTGCGGGCAGTAGCCAATAACGGCGTTTTCTGACCACTTAATTTCGCCGACATTGGCTTGCAGCTCATCAACAAGGCAACGTAAGAACGTGGTTTTACCGGCGCCATTCTCACCGATAATCGCCAAACGCGCCCCAGCTTCCAGAATCACATCGCCGTTATTGAACAACGCTTGCTGCTCAAAACCGTGACCGAAGTTTTCCAGCACCAATGCCTGACGATGCAATTTCTTATGCTGCTTAAACTGCAGCGATGGTGAAACACGACTGGATGATTTCACTTCATCCAACTGAATTTTATCCATCTTTTTAGCCCGAGAACTCGCCTGTTTGGCTTTGGATGCGTTCGCAGAGAAACGATTAACGAACTGTTGCAACTCCTCCAGCTCGGCACTCTTCTTTGCGTTCGACGCATGCAATTGCTCGCGGATCAAACTAGAAGCCGCGGTAAATGCTTCGTAGTTACCCGGATAGATGCGCAACTCTCCATAATCAATATCAGCCATGTGAGTACAGACTGAGTTCAGGAAGTGGCGATCGTGGGAAATAATGATCATGGTGCACTTACGCTGATTCAGCACGGTAGCTAACCAGTTGATGGTATGAATATCCAGGTTATTGGTTGGTTCATCCAGCAACAACAGATCAGGATTAGCGAACAGTGACTGCGCCAGTAAAACGCGCAACTTGCGGCCTGGTGCGATCTGACTCATCAAGCCAAAATGCAGCTCCTCCTCAATCCCGGCTTGCAACAGGATCTCACCCACCCGGCTTTCTGCGGTATAGCCATCCATTTCAGCAAACTGGGTCTCCAACTCTGCCACCGCCATGCCATCTTCTTCACTCATTTCGAGCTTGCTATAGATGGCATCACGCGCCTGTTTCACTTTCCATAAAGCCACATCGCCCATGATCACCGCATCCACTACGCTGTACTCTTCAAAGGCGAATTGATCCTGGCTAAGCGTACCGACTGTGAGTCCTGGCGTTATCGAAACATTGCCCGAGGTAGCGGTTAACTCACCGCTTAGGATCTTCATGAAAGTCGATTTACCGCAACCATTGGCGCCAATCAGGCCGTAGCGATTGCCATTGCCAAACTTGGCGGAGATATTTTCAAACAGAGGCTCAGCACCAAACTGCATGGTGATGTTAGCGGTGGTGATCAAAAGGAATATCCTTGATAGAAGGCGGTATCGGGCATAACGCACAAAATTGCGAGAAGTGTGCTGCGAGAGGGTGCGCACTATAGAGATTTGCGACGGCTATGTCGAATAAGATTGTATGCTAAATAGACGTTTTTAAGCTTAGTCGTTAACGGCAGAACCAGGTGATGGAGCCAAGTAAGTGCACTATCGGCGCACTTACTCCTGAAGCATCAGCTATCTTCCTGCGCAGAAACGACCCTGTTTCTACCGGTTTCTTTGGCATGGTATAGCGCCTGATCTGCGCGCTTTATGAGTTGATTGAGTGCCTCACCAACCTGACACTGGGCGACGCCGAAGCTAGCAGTCACTTTTATCGGATAATCGAAGCTTAGGCTGAGTAATTGTTGCCGCAACTTTTCAGCAAGGCTAGCAGCCCCATTCAAGGTCGTCCCGGCACTGACCACCATAAACTCTTCGCCACCCCAGCGCCCAACACAATCAGCCTTACGGACTGTCTCCTTCATCAGTTCAGCGACACGGGTTAACACGGCATCTCCCGCCTGATGACCAAAATTGTCATTAACCTGTTTAAAATGATCCAGGTCGAGGATAATCACTGAGAAAGTCTGCTGATAGCGCTTAAAGCGCTCCATCTCAGTCGCTAACACTTCATCCAATTTACGGCGATTGTGCACCTGCGTGAGGACGTCGGTCACCAACAGCTTTTCAATCGCTTTTCGGTCATTAATATCCTGAGATATCTGGGTATACCCCGTTAGCTGGCCGTCGGCGTCATACTCTGGACTAATGACACTGTCGATCCAGAAATCTTCTCCTGACTTCTTCCGATTATGCAGTTCGCCCCGCCAGGTTTTGCCGGAACGGATGGTACCCCAAAGATCTTGATACAGGCTTACGGGCGTTTCCGGATGACGTACGACGTTATGGCTCTTTCCCTCAAGTTCCCACAAGGCATAGCCACACTTTTCACTAAATGCCGAGCTGACATTGGTGATAACACCATCTGTATTGGTCGTCGAACTGATAACGTAGCGATCTAACACTTCGTTGGTTCGGTGCAGAGCATCAAGCGCACTGCGTAACTCTGACTGCAAACGCGCAGGAAACATGGCCGCAAGCCATGACAGTGGGAACGAAATTAATACCACGATGGCTGCGATCACGGTCGCCGCCGTCATGTTCCCGCTTTGCAACTGCTCTACAGCCTCAAGTTTGGGTATCATCACCACCTGCAAGCGCTCTCCACTGCGGTAGTACTCATCGATACTAAAGCTCTGTACATTCCCGACTGCAGCGTTAGGACTGACCAAAATCTCAGCAGCGACATCAGGCATCACCCGCTTGAAAGATTCTTTTCCCGGCAGATAACGGCTCCAGGCCAGCGCAGCATCGCGATGAAACAGGATCTCACCGTCACCATCAATAAGAAAAATATCGAAATCATTGGAATAGACCAGCTGACTGAGCATCTGCTCAGCCTCAGCGTTAATGATCACCATACCAGCGAACTGGTTATTGGAAAAAATCGGAGTGGATACACGATAGGTGGGCCGAACGGGTCGCTCTATCTCGCCATTCTCCACATTCAGATCTAGTTTCGAGTGCCAAAACTGACGAGCAGGCAGCTGAGCCGTTTCGGTAAAATAATAACGATTACGCTTGTTTTGCATTTTCTCATCAGCAACAACGTCCACCCGCTGGCCATCTTTGCTTCGGTCAACGCGAATACGTTCAAAACCATTGGCATCAATAAACCGTACCTGCATAAAGCCACGGTGAGAGTGGGCAGAGGCAAGAAAAAGATGTTTCGCCGCGGTACGGGTTGCACTGTTGGGGTTGTCGATGAATGCTTGGGTCAATTGATTTTCAGCTAACGCTCGGACAATCACTTCCAACGATTGCACCGTTTGGCTCAGATCTTCTACCTTATTTTTTCTTTCAATAACGAATCGACGCTGCACCTCTTCATCAATATTTGAAAACTGTAATTGGTAATTGATAAGTGAGGTCAAAATGGCGATCGCGGCACCGAACGCAACAAAGCACAGGGAGAGAATAACGTAACTTTTTTTACTACTGGTGGGTAGATTATCTCTAGGCTGAAATGGTGTTGGCATTGATAAACTCCCACGTATATATACCTACATTCTGTATGGTATTAAGAAGTTTAGCTAAAACTTAACCAAGTTAGTACAACTAAGTAACAAAAGTTGAATCTGTGATAGCTAGCGAATTTACCAAGATTGAATGTTTAACAGCAAGGCGGTGGTAAGCTATAAAAGCTGCTCCATCCGAAGGGCTACAACACTCATATTTTCGGCCATCAAGGGTGTCACTGAAACGGAGGCGTTTACAAATCACTATGTGGCTAGAGATCATTATTGCAGTGCTATCGGGGATTGCTGGCGGAGTGACTCTAATAGGGTTGGCCGCTTTGCTGGGGGTTCGCCTAGGCGGCTATTTTAGCCCGCCGCTGTTTATGTTGGGGCTTGCCGCGTTATTGGCTGTAGTCGCCTACCACTTGGCGTTGAAACCACAGTTCTATGTGGTCATTTCCCAGGACAATAAGCCGTTAACCAACTACAGCATGCCCCGAATAGCGGACGGTATATACATCACTGAACATGCAGATATTCAACCCGAACTGGAGTTTAGTGATCTAGTCATCCAACTCGAACACTCTGAGGAGTGGAAGCTGTGTCAGCACTACCCTTCACAGCAACTTGATATATGTATCAATAAAAAAGGCTGGTGGTGATAGTTAGCAGGCAATCAATCTATTGGCTAAGTGGTGCAATAGATTGTTTTTCCGCAAAGCAATCCAGACCACTTATTTCCGCTGCAGGCACAGGTTTAGCGAAATAGTACCCTTGCATTTGATGGCAATGCATCTGTTGCAGCATCTCTACTTGCGCTTGTGTTTCAACGCCTTCGGCGATCACTCGCAACCCCAAATTTTCAGCTAATGAGAGTGTCGCCTGAATAATCTTCTGGTTGGTATTCCGTGCATCTGAACTAACCACGAAACTTCGATCAATCTTCAGCTTGTCAACATGCAGGTCTTTAAGCCGGCCAAGGGATGAGTATCCCGTACCAAAATCGTCAATGGCGATTTTGACGCCCATCTCCTGCAGTGCAGCAAGTTTTTGCGCACTGTTCTCAAAGTCCGTGAGTAACGCGGTCTCGGTAATTTCAAGTTCCAGGCTGGTTGGCTTTATGCCGTGCTGTTCGATCGCTATCTGCACAGAGCGAACAAAGTCACTGCGTTGCAGTTGTTTAGGCGAGATATTAACTGCGATGACTCTGTCACCGATAAGCCAGGGCTTAGCTTCTTGTATCGCGCGATCTAATACCCAGTGTCCAATCGTTTCAATTAAACGGGTCTCTTCTGCCACCTCAATAAAGACCCCTGGCGGGATTAGTTCATCGTCATGCAACCAGCGTAATAACGCTTCAAAGCCAATCACTTCCCCTGTTTTCAGATCCACTTGGGGCTGAAACACCAAATAGAACTCGTTAGCGACAATCGCTTGCTTTAAGCCACTCTCCAAACGATAGCGCTGCTCTAGCGCTTCACCAATATCGTCAGAATAGAGATGAAACTGACCTTTGCCCTCATCCTTGGCCTTATACATGGCGGCATCCGCAGCTCTTAGCAATGCATCAGGGGCATCGCCATCCTCCGGATATACCGCTATGCCAATACTATAATTGAGCATGATTTCATGCTCTGCAATAGTGTGAGGGATCTGTTGTGAATCAATGATCCGCCTGACGGTATGCAGGATGTTGAAATCAGAGTCACTCAAGTCGAGTAGTATCACAAATTCATCACCACCTAACCTAGCTACCGTATCCTCTTGACGCATTTGCGATAGCAAACGATCCCCCACGCTTTTGATCAGCATATCGCCTTGCGCGTGACCATAGGTATCATTCACCACTTTGAAATTATCGAAATCAAGAAACAAGACACCCACAGAATGCTGACGGCGTTTAGCGCTGGAAAGCATCTGGTTCAAGCGCTCAATGGCTAACGCACGATTGGGTAAATCAGTGATGGGATCGTAATAAGCATTAATGGATATTTCGCGATTCAAACGCTTAATATCAGCCATCCGGCGAACGCCATAGACAACAGCAACCATACCGATCCACAGCAGTGCCAGTAGGAGCTCATCGAGGTCCCAGGACTCATGCGCTCGGGTAAATTCATACAACGCCTCTACCAATTCGAATTCAAAATAGGTCGTTGTAAAAGTCAGGGCAACAACGACAACGACACCGATGGCGAGCTCAAATCGAGCCGCTCTGCGTAATCGTTTAGAGGTGTGGGTTTGGCTCAGTTGTTGAGCGCGTTTAGGCATCCGACTCCCTTCGCTTGGAACCATCTTTTGCTTAATTTTAGCGCGTATTTTCAACACAGTAGAAAAACTAACAGGTAAACCCTGCAGAAGATCAAACGCGCTGCCAGGAAATGTGGCTTGCCCGACCGACAACCAGCTAAAAGAGTCCCACCGCCCTAAATCGGGCTAACACCTAACATTTATCTGCCGTATACCGGTTTATATCTCCCTGTAACGCCGCCACAGCCTGTTGATGCTGACATTCACTGTCTGTAGGGGGAAACTGCTTATCCCAGGCTTGAAATAGCTTACGCTGCTTACTGCTGAGCTTTACCCCATGCTTGTCAGCCATATAAAAGTAGATACGCGCGATCCAGCCTCGCGCGCGTTGTGGCGGCTCAGCAACCCGCTGCTTAAAATCGACCTTCATCGGGCATTGGCCATAGCTGCCATATTTTGATGAGGTGACCATCCCAAAGCGGAAATTACTGCGGTTGCCATTAACTTCGCCAATGGCGGGCACCAGGTTATGCATATCCCCTTCAAACGCCTTAAACGCAGTACTGCGCTTACCACAATTTTTACGACCACCATTTTGCCAACATTGCTTTTGATGACCATATTCCCACGCTGGCACGACATGCTCCCACTCGATACGGCTAGCGCGCTTCTTCTCTTTACGCACTTGATAGCCGCAGCTGGCGAGATCTGGAATGAGCTTCTTACCCTGCGTTTGAAAACGACAGCCACAATAAAAGGAAGTAGGTTCTAGCTGGCCAGCATAGAGGGACTTTAATTGGCGTTTCGCCTGAGAAAAACTGTACTCATCGGCCAGAGCTTGAACGGATAAAAACAGAGAAAACAACACAAAAAACAGCACACGATACAACAAGAACAACCTCTTCGCGTTTACAACCACATCAACAGACAGTGTCCCTTAAATTCTTGGTCACTCAAGTAGCAGTGACACGCAGGGGCTCCAGCCCTGCAGCTATCCTAGCATGCTCCCTCCACTAACGGGCAAGGAAGATCAAGGTTGCTCTTCCAACATAGCAAGCGCCTCGATAGCGTCATCAAATTCGTAATCTGATATCGCCTGACTAAGCCTTTCTAACGCCCCCTTATGCGCAGCAATTCCTGGCACGCGTTCCACTGCCGTCAACAGTTCAGCGGCATCGGTATTGCACTCATCCAACAATATCCGCATCTGCGCGATCAGTGGGGTAAGCTGCGCCATATCTAACGGTTCGCTGACCGCCACCTCTGTCTCAGGCTTAACCAAGTGCAAGCTCAAACCAGCGATCACTGGCGCCAACTCCACTATCACGGCAGCAAGCAACTCAGCGACGATCTCATCACTTTGCTGCTCCTGACAGGCCTGCTCTAACAGCCGCGCCTGCTCTGCCACCGCCAACGCGCCAATACTGGCCGCCGTACCTTTCAAGGTATGAGCAGTACGCTCTGGTGCATCAGCGTCACTGTCTTGTCGGGCGAGCAGGAACTGTTGCTCAAACCCTTGTTGGCCACTAAGAAATTTATTCAGCAGTTTCAGATACAGCTGCTGATTTCCCTGAGTCACAGCCAACCCAGCTTGTTTATCGATACCGGGAAAGTCAGGCAACTCTGCGGATACCGGTGCAGCAACCGCCTTAGGCGTGTCAGTCAACGGAGCGATGTTTGCTGAGGGTTTGATCCATTTCGCCATGATGGCAAACATCTCGCGGACGTTGATAGGCTTCGCGATATGATCATTCATCCCCGCGGCCAATACTTTTTCACGGTCTCCTGCCATCGCATTAGCTGTCATAGCAAGTACCGGCAAATCCTTCCACGCGGAGTTTTCACGCAATTTACGCGTCGCCGCATAGCCATCCATGACAGGCATCTGACAATCCATCAATACGCCGTCAAATTGACCTTTTGCCAGTTTATCTAACGCTTGTTGACCATCATCGGCCACCTCTACTGACAAACCATTAGAGAGCAACAACTCCACTGCCAACTCCTGATTCATCTCATTGTCTTCAACCAACAAGATATGCGCACCGCGCAATACTGATAACGCAGCTTCCAGTTCCTCTTGGCGGGAACCCGTGCGGCTCTCTTTAATCACCTCTTTGCCGATAGCAACCATAATGGCATCCAGCAGCGAGGATGGGGTAACCGGCTTGCTCATCACGCTACTGATATGCGTGGTGTCGGCATGCTCCCGAGCTTCATCACGGCCATACGCTGTCGCCATAATAATGCGCGGCTGTATCGTCAGCATCAGCTCGTTCTGAATGGCCGCTATCGCAGCAAAACCATCCATGCCAGGCATCTTCCAGTCCATGATCACCACGTGGAAAGGATCGTCGGCTGGCGCCTCTTTCAACGCTTGCAACGACGCGGCGCCAGAGCTGACCGCTTCATTACGAAGACCAAAACTAGACAACATGTTGCAAAGAATATGGCGCGCAGAGCCGTTGTCATCAACCACCAAGACCCGGGTATCACCCAGCACTGTTTGCGCACGCTCTCTGCCGGTCGTCGCTTCGCTCTGCTTGCCAAAACGAGCGGTAAAGATAAAACGGCTGCCCTCGCCCTGCTCGCTTTCAACCCAGATATCACCCTGCATCAGTTCGGTGAGATTTTTAGAGATAGCCAAGCCCAAACCGGTACCGCCAAATTTGCGCGTAGTGGAGCTGTCTGCCTGACTAAAAGATTTAAACAGGCGTTGTTGCTGCTCCTGCGACATACCGATACCGGTATCACGTACGGTAAACTTAATCTCTACCTCATCATCGGTTTCATTGAGCAACTCTGCGCAGATCACCACCTCTCCGTGCTCGGTGAACTTCACGGCATTGTTACCTAGATTGACCAATATCTGCCCCAGCCGCAGCGGATCGCCGATCAGCGCCGTGGGCATCTCAGCCGGAATATCAAACAGCAGCTCTAAGCCCTTATCTTCAATGCGCAGCCCCACTAAGTTAGCCAACGTATCCAACACATCTTCGAGCTGGAAATCGATAGCTTCCAATGACATCTTACCCGCTTCAATTTTTGAGAAATCGAGGATGTCATTGATGATGCCAAGTAATGCTTCCGCCGAGCGATGTACCTTCTCAACATAGTTGCGCTGTTTAACGTTCAGCTCCGTTTGTAGCGCCAGATGGGACATACCAATAATGGCGTTCATCGGTGTGCGGATCTCATGGGACATATTGGCCAAGAAATCCGACTTAGCTTTAGTCGCAGCTTCAGCCACCTCTCTCGCCTTGGTCAGTTCAGTAATATCGGTAGAGATACTGCCTAACGCAAAGACCTCTCCCTCACTATTGCGGATCGGAAAGCGATAGGAAAAGTAGATATGCTTAGTACCGTCGGGATGGGGAAACTCCTCTTCAAAAGCGACATCGTCTCCCTTGCGTATTACCTCCTTGTCATGGGCTAACAGCGGTCCAACGACCTCTTTCGGCAAATAGTCATAAGGTGAATGGTTGATCGCTTGCTCTTCACTGATACCCGTCGCCTCACACCAGCCGGGATTGACCAGCAGATAACGACCATCAAGCCCTTTGATGTTTACCACCGCAGGTGAATAATCCAGGATCCCTTTTAGCAGCAGCCGGTTCTCTTCCAGGGTCAGTGCGGTCTCTTTCTCCTGACTGATATCATCAGTCGTCGCAACAAAGTGGGTTATCTCCTGAGCGTCGTTAACCACAGGCGCGATCGCCAACGATGCCCAAAATAGCTCTCCCCCTTTCTTCTTATTAACAAGTTCACCATGCCATACCTGACCCTCAGCGATGGTCTGCCACATGGTTTGATACAGTGCTTTCGATGTTTGACCACTTTTTAATAGTTGAGGCGTTTGACCGATCGCCTCTTCCGGACTGTAACCGGTTAATTTAGTGAAGTTAGGGTTAACATATTCAATCACCCCATGACTGTCGGTGATCACAATACTTAAGGGACTGTACTTGATCGCTTGCTCCAGCTTCTTCAGCTCCAGAGTGCGGATTTCAATGCTCTCAGCCATGGCATTATAGATGTTGGCCACGGTACCAATTTCATCCCTGTTACTGACTTCAATGCGCTTACTGTAATCCCCCAGCTTGATCGCCGAGCTACCTAGCGCAAGTTGAGTCAGCGGCTTCACCACCCTACTTTTCAGGGTGAAAAATGCACTGATACAGAGCCCGATACAGCAAACAATTAATATCCCGATGAACCATACAATCCGCGTATTGTTGGCATTTATCTGCTGCAACTCATAGGCCGTACGTTTACCTACCAGAAAGAAAAACTCATCGATACGACGCATGATCTGAGCTTTGGCTTCGTTATATGCTTGGCCATGAACCAGCTGCCGCGCCAGCTCAAGATCGGGCTCCCCCTGCATCATCTCTTTACCATCATCATAGAAAAACAGACCAACAGCAGCATTCATCGCCCTTGATTCGATGGCGATGAGTCGATCCGAATCAGATTTAGCTTGTTCAAGTTTTTCAGTCTCTTGCAAAGAAAATCCCAAAGCCTCCATTCTTTGCTCAATACTGTAGGTTTCGCCATCTTGGTTTTGGCTGAGCGTACCGGCGATCACCTGATCCCAATAGGATTGCTGAAACCCTTGCGGGTGGGGCTTTTTACCATCACGGATCTCTATGATCTCCTGAAAATAGTCGCGATAAATCGAGTCACCAGTCACCGCATAAAGACGCGCCATTCTGGTTAAATCATCTGAAGATTGTTTTACCTCCAACGCTAACGCCAGAGACGAGTACTTCCGAGCTTCAACCAGTTTGTGTTCCTCGATACCAGCGAGCAACAAGCCGACCAGCATGCCTGCGGTGATAGTCAGAAAAGAGAAACTAAGAAAAACGACGAGCAGATTCTGCCGAATAGATAAGCGCAACAGGTAACGGTGAGCCAGTATAAAAAGCACAACGGTAGCCAACCCAACGGCGATAAGCAGGTAGGACAAAGTCGCCTGCCAAGCCACGCCTTCGGTGACGATCGAATCCATGGTTTCCCCTTATCACCCGCTTTTAACTGGTAGCTATGCGCAAGATGTCCGTAAAGTGTTTGATTTACTAGTAATAATAAATAGCGCGAATTTCAGCGAATGCCATCTTGATGAGGCAAAGATTTGATCAACAAAGGGATTTATCGACTATCAGGAGCGATTCAAAGCAATGGCCTGATCCCCGGCAGGTTTTTTTGATTTCTATCCCATAAAAAGCAAAAAGCGGAGAACTGTCTCCGCCTTTATATTTAACTAAGCCAACGCAACGTTATTTGTTGTAACGACGTGCCGCAGCAAAACCTGCCACAGCCAATCCCATCAAAGTCAGCGCAGCTGGGGCAGGAACAGCAGATTGAGCGGCCGTCACGGTGACATCCGACACACCGTGATTACCAACAATATTACTCGTCCACCAAGCAGCCTTGCCAGCATCATTGATATTCCCTGAATCCCAACCAAAGAAATAGCTGATATTTGAAGAAAGACTATCGAAGGTCCACCAATCAAAGGTATTAGCACCCGAATGATTCCAAGTAGTAACAGCTGCACCATCATAATCAAAAGAGTAGTCCAGTAGCGTACTGAACTGGCCATCTTGATAATCTCCGCCCACCAGACTACCCAAGGTACCGCCTGCGGCACTGCTAGTGACGGTAAAGTCGATCAAGGTAAATGTACCTGCGCCTGCAGCGACACCGTCAGTAACAAATTGGCCGGCTTCGCCACCAAAAGACCAATCCCAAATAACATCAGCCTGCGCCGAGTGTGCTGCCGCACTTAATGCCAATACACCAAATATTTTAGCTAACTTCATTACTTCTACTCCCAGCTTTGTATTTCTTTATAAGAATAATGAACCATATAGTCAGCAAAAAACGAGCCAATCATTAAAAAGCTATAATACTCAAAATGATGGGACCTCCATCTCTAAAACCTGCGGATAGAATGACAACTATCTCGACACTAATTTGATTGTTATATACACAAAAAAGCTGACCGTTTAGATCAGCTTTTTATTCTCTCGTGTCAAAAGCACTGCTTCCCCCTATTGGGGATCAATTTGTAAATTGCTTCTGTTCATCAGCTTCTGCATTCGAGAGAGAGCGGAGCACAACCGCGGCCCATGCAGATAACGAAAGCAGCAACATACTTGATACCAGCAAACCCAGATTAAACATCAAGCCAGCACTAACCATTTGCGCTTCAATCCCCTGCACCACGCCATGACAAGCACTAAACAACACGATAGCGGACAACACTAACAGTTGAAATTTAGCTTGCCGCCAACTCACCAACGCCAACACAGGTAGCGCGAATACTGACGCCAAGACCAATTGTTCGAACAATGATGCCGATGCCAACATACCGGAAACAAGGCTACCAGCCACTAAGCCTGATAGCAGCGCCACGCCGGACATCACCAGCGCGCCAACACGCTGAGAGCCGACAAACGTAGCGATTAAGAGACCAAAACCTACCATCGCGATCAAATGATCCCAGCCGGTGATGGTGTGCATTAAACCAGCACTGAATTCTGCACCCGCGCCGTGGGCGACATGCTCATGCCCCGCATGGGCAAATACCTGAGCGGAAGAGAAAACCGACAATAGCACTGCGGCAGACGCACCATATTTTGTGATTAAACTTTTCATACACACTCTCCTTCTTCAGCACTAATTTCGGCCACTGTCACCGGTTTTGGGGTCAACATGCCCTGCTCAATAATAAAATCTATGATGGTTTGCACACCGTCACCGCGCATTAAGTTGGTAAACACAAACGGCCGTTCGCCACGCATTTTTTTCGCATCGCGATCCATTACATCCAAAGACGCGTTCACCATGGGGGCGAGATCGGTTTTGTTGATAATCAGCAGATCAGACTTAGTAATACCGGGGCCTCCTTTACGGGGGATCTTGTCACCAGCGCAGACGTCAATCACGTACAAGGTTAGATCTGACAACTCCGGGCTAAACGTGGCGCTGAGGTTATCGCCACCACTTTCCACCAGTACGAATTCCAACTTCGGATGACGCACCAGTAACTCATCAATGGCGGCCAGATTCATAGACGCGTCTTCACGAATGGCAGTGTGGGGACAACCGCCCGTTTCCACACCCAGAATGCGATCGGCTTCCAGCGCTTCATGGCGTAACAGAAACTCGGCATCCTCTTTGGTGTAGATATCGTTGGTCACAACAGCTAAGTCATAGTGCTGCCGCATCGCCTTACACAGTTGGCGCAACAGCGCGGTTTTTCCAGAACCGACTGGGCCACCGACGCCGACTCGTAAACATTGTTGGCTCATATCAACTCCTAAATAATCGTGAATATTGTTGTTCGTGCCAGGCGCTGACCATGGCAAAGGCCGGCAGGGTCATGCCGATCTCGTCATCTGCGACCGCCTCCCCGTCACTGACACAGGTTTGGATCGCGCCGTGCAACTTTAAAAGGATCTTCTGCGCTGCCGTCTGCCCCAATGGCACCGTTTTACATGCCACCACCACTTGATTCTCCAGCCAGCTCCACAGCCAGCCAGCTAAGGCATCAGCCAAAGGGATCTGCAACTTCTGCGCGGCATAGGCATACATCGACAGGTAACCGGGCAGTCGCTCCCCCGGTATCGCAAAGCCCCCCTCGGGTGCCAGCTCCAAGCTATGGATCAAACGGGAGAAGGTAGTGCCTAACTGCGTTTCCTCTTTCAGCAGTTCAGCGCTTTCTCGATTGGCCATCACTACATCCTGCCAGTAGCTAACGGCATTAAGATCCTGCTGTTGCCAGCTGATATACAAGCGCTTCAGCAGAGGTATATCCACATGGGATAGACCGTGGGTCATCATCTGCTCCAGCCATTGTTGCAGGCTATCAGGATCCTTCACCCAGCCCAGTTCTACCGCTGACTCCAGCCCTTGACTGTAGGCAAACGCACCGATCGGCAAACTAGGACTGCTGAGATGCAGTAACGACAGCAGGTTTGCGCTGGCCATCAGTGGCTATGACCTGTCACTGGCAGTGTTTCTGCCGGATGTTCATGGCTATAGTCGTGGCTATGATCATCATCGTGGGAATGGCCATGACCATGGGAGTGCCCTCCCAGCCCCTGGGCATACGCGCCATTTTCTGGCGTAAAACCGGCTTTTTCTGCGGTCACGTTCAGTCCCAGCAACTCAACCATCTGCTCCAAGACATGGTCAGGTTGAAAGCGGATCCAACGCTCACCCACTTGCAGCGGTACATGGCGATTACCCAAGTGATAACAGGCACGGGCAAAGGTGTGCCAACAATCCGTTCTGGCAACCACCACCTGTTCCGCTTCCGCTTTCACGGCGAAACATTTGCCACACTCAGTCACCAAGTAGTCGCCTTCCATCAACACCTCACCACGGGGCAGAAACACACCCACGTCATGACCAGCATCAGAGCTGGCACGGAAACGTCCTTTCTGGCGCAATGAGAAAGGCAGCGTCAATTGATCAAATAACTCGCCCACCGGATGACTATGCTTGGCGATAATTCTCAACATATCTCTCTCCAAAACCTTCTTTAAAACAGGCCGTCTTCTAAAACAAACAGTAGCGCTGTGCCAATGGCAGTTCTGCCGCTGGCTCACAGGTCAGCAGCACGCCGTCGGCGCGTACTTCATAATTTTGTGGATCGACCTCGACTTTCGGGCAGGCATTGTTCAACTTCATATCGGCTTTGGTGACCGTTCGGGTTCCCGATACTGGCAGTAACTGGCGTTTCAAGCCTAACTGCTCAGCTAAACCGTTATCAGCAGCATGCTGACTGACAAAAGTCACTGAGGTTTTCGCCGCAGCGCTGCCATGGCCGCCAAACATATAGCGATAATGCACCGGCTGTGGCGTCGGAATGGATGCATTGGGATCCCCCATTGGGGCGGCAGCAATAAAGCCTGACTTCAAAATCAAGGCCGGTTTAATGCCAAAAAACATCGGTTTCCACAGCACCAGATCCGCCATTTTCCCCACTTCAATGGAACCGACGTGATCGGCAATACCGTGGGCCAACGCCGGGTTAATGGTGTATTTAGCGATATAGCGACGGGCACGGAAATTGTCACAGCCAATCGCTTCATCTTCAGGCAACAAACCGCGTTGCTGGCGCATCTTATGGGCGGTCTGCCAGGTCCGACAGATCACCTCGCCGATACGGCCCATCGCTTGCGAATCCGATGCGATCATCGAAAACACGCCCATGTCATGCAGAATATCTTCGGCGGCGATGGTCTCTTTACGAATACGGGAATCGGCAAAGGCCACATCTTCTGGAATATTTGGATCCAGATGGTGGCACACCATCAACATATCCAGGTGTTCATCGACGGTATTCACCGTGTATGGCCGGGTCGGATTGGTTGATGAAGGCAGCACATTTTGCTGACTACAGGCACGGATAATATCCGGCGCATGGCCGCCACCGGCACCTTCGGTGTGATAAGTGTGGATGGTACGATCTTTAAATGCAGCCAACGTATCTTCGACAAAGCCCGACTCATTCAGCGTGTCAGTATGGATAGCCACCTGCACATCATACTGCTCTGCGACACTTA
Source organism: Corallincola holothuriorum (assembly GCF_003336225.1). Taxonomy (NCBI): domain Bacteria; kingdom Pseudomonadati; phylum Pseudomonadota; class Gammaproteobacteria; order Alteromonadales; family Psychromonadaceae; genus Corallincola; species Corallincola holothuriorum. The sequence continues at coordinate 86,508 of NZ_QPID01000011.1, read as the reverse complement.
AACAGTTGTCGATAGCCGCCGGTGTGGTGCCCCAATCTTCATGCAGTTTTAAGCCACATACGCCCGCTTCTATCTGCTCAGCTAATGGCTCTGGCAAGCTGGCGTTACCCTTGCCTAGAAAACCAAAATTCATCGGAAAGTCATCGGTACTTTGCAACATGCGGGCGATGTTCCAGGCCCCCGGTGTGCAGGTGGTGGCATTGGTGCCGGTCGCTGGGCCAGTGCCGCCACCAATCATGGTGGTGGTGCCCGACATCATCGCTTCTTCGATCTGTTGCGGACAGATAAAATGAATATGGGCGTCAATCGCGCCTGCGGTGAGGATCTGCCCCTCACCCGCAATCACTTCGGTGCTGGCACCGATATGAATAGTCACGCCTTCCTGAGTATCGGCATTACCCGCCTTACCAATGGCGGCAATACAACCATCCTTAACACCCACATCGGCTTTAACGATGCCCCAATGGTCAAGGATCAACGCATTGGTGATCACCAAGTCCATCACCTGATCACGGCACAGCTGCCCCTGGCCCATGCCGTCACGGATCACCTTACCGCCACCAAATTTCACTTCATCGCCGTACACGGTGAAATCTTTTTCTACTTGAATAAACAGGTCGGTATCAGCCAAACGCACGCGATCACCAACCGTGGGGCCATACATATCGACGTAAGCCTGACGAGAGATCTCACTCATGACCGACTCCTTTTGCTGCCGTTTGCCTCTGCAATGCATATCTCTTCATCTTCACAGCGCTCCCATCACATCACCACGAAAGCCATAAATCTCTCGTTTACCAGCAATATCAACCAGCTCAATGGTGCGGGTCTGCCCTGGCTCAAAACGCACTGCTGTGCCTGCGGCGATATTCAAACGCATCCCTTTTGCCGCCTCACGATCAAACTCAAGGGCTGGGTTGGCTTCATAAAAGTGATAGTGGGATCCGATCTGTACCGGACGATCCCCATGATTCACTACCTTAAGCTGAACGGTCTTGCGACCAACATTCAGCTGGATAGGCTGGTCACTCAGTTGATATTCACCCGGGATCATTTTGCCGCTAACGGATTGACTCATGACTCACTCCTTACTGGATCGGCTCATGGATGGTCACCAGCTTGGTACCATCTGGAAAGGTGGCTTCCACCTGAACGTCATGGATCATCTCAGCGATGCCATCCATCACTTGCTCGCGCGTCAGGATATGACGACCACTGCTCATCAGCTCTGCCACACTGCGTCCATCTCGCGCCCCTTCCATCACTTCAAATGAGATCAGCGCAATCGCTTCCGGATAATTCAGTTTCAACCCCCGTGCTAACCGGCGCTCTGCCAGCATGGCTGCAGAAAACAGCAGCAGCTTATCTTTCTCTCTGGGTGACAGTTCCATGGCTACCTCATTACCTATATTGTTCTTTTTACTATCAATTTAATGGCGTCAACACTCGACCTAAGTGGCCCAGATCCTAGGCGGACAGGGCGGCAGCCCAATCACCTCAGGCCGCAAGATCTGCCACGCTAAGCGCAATCCGCGCTGTGCTTGCTCGCTGTCATGTCCCAAGTAACGCACAATGATCAGATCCAACCGCTCAGTCACACTAAACCAGTCACTGCCCTCGCGTTCAGGCAGTGCCGCGCGTAATTGCTCAACGAGCGTTTCTCTAGCATCAGTGCCGTAAGCGACCAAGGTGCCGGAGACCGTTGCCCCTTGAAATGCAGGCATCGCAAGCATCAGCGGATCGTTACCTGCTAATTTCTGTCGCTCCAGTAGCAAGGGACGGCCATCGTGATAAAGAGACAGTCGTTGCTCGATTTTGCCTTGGGAAAATGGCAGGTCTGAGGCGGGTCGGCCTAAACAGATCACGTCCATCCCAATAAACTTTGCGTTGCCGTGAAGGTTAATGCAGGTGTCTAACACGCCATGGGCACCATCAAACACCAAGGTTTCCATAGGCAACCACTCACAGCGGGCATTATCGATACACAGGTTCACCTGCTGCTTCTGGATCACATCGCAGCTATCGGCGTGGTAGATCTTTCCGGCCGATGGCGTCGTTAACAGCGCGTGGGCGTTATCACCACATTCGATCTGAATAGACAGATCATCCCCAGAGACCAAACCACCCGGCGGGTGCAGCAGATACACATGGCACACATCCCCTTCCGGATAAAACGGCCGCTGCACTCTTAACGGCCCATAAAAATCCATCTTATGCATGCGGGTCTTACCCACCGGTGCGTCAAACCCTAGCGCTAACGACGCCGCCCAATGCCGCTGCGAGCCAAAAGTTAACTGTGTCGTCACCGCCGCTGCCCCCTCTTCAGGCAGCAACATTGACGTATCCAGCTCAGAGGGCAAAGGGCGCTCACTCATACGGTCAGGTACCTTTTGATTAAGGTGTCATCCAACGCCGTCATCTCGCCCGTCGCCACTTGCCGACCACGATCAAGAATGCAGAAGTTATCCGCCACTTTGCGAGCGAACGGTAGCTTCTGTTCCACCAGCAAGACGGTCAGGCCGATCTCTTCGTTTAAGCGACGGATAATGTCACCGATCTCAGCCACCACATTAGGCTGGATCCCTTCGGTGGGTTCATCGAGGATCAGCAGCTTGGGGTCGATCGCCAAGGCACGACCAATGGCCAACTGTTGCTGTTGCCCTCCGGAGAGATCGCCACCACGACGATTCATCATCTCAGCTAAAACGGGAAACAGTTCGAAAATAAACTCAGGAATTTTGTTGCTACGATCCGGACGGGCGGGCAAGCCTACCTGCAGATTTTCTTCCACCGTTAGCAGTGGGAATATCTGCCTGCCTTGCGGGACGTAACCGATCCCCATGGGCGCTCGTTTTTCACTAATGAGCTTCTCAATCGGCGCACCGTTAAATTCAATACTGCCGGACTTCACCGGCAACAGCCCCATGATGCATTGCAGCAAAGTAGTTTTGCCGACGCCATTGCGCCCCATTAAACAGGTGCAGGCGCCCTCCACCACTTCCAGGTCAAGATCCCACAAAGTATGGCTTTGGCCGTAATACTGATTGAGTCCTTTAATACTCAGCATGGTTACTCTCCCAGATAAACTTCGACCACGCGCGGGTCTTGCTGCACTTGTTCCATGCTGCCTTCTGCCAACACGCTACCTTGGTGCAACACGGTGACCTGCTTAGCGAGCGAGCGCACAAAGTCCATGTCATGCTCCACCAGTACGATGGAGTGTTGCCCCGCTAACGAGGTCAGTAACTCACCCGTACGATCCATCTCCTGATGGGTCATCCCCGCCACAGGCTCATCCACCAATAACAGTTTCGGGTTCTGCATCAGCAACATGCCAATTTCTAACCACTGTTTCTGGCCATGGGACAAACTCCCCGCATCTAACCAGCGCTGATCCAGCAGACCGATCTGAGTGAGTACCTGATCGATCTGATCTTTCTGCTCGCCAGTTAAACGAGCGGTCAACGTGGCAAACACCCCTTTGGCACCAGACATCGACAGTTCCAGATTTGAAAACACACTCAGTTGCTCAAATACCGTGGGTTTCTGAAACTTGCGGCCGATCCCCGCTTGGGCGATCTCAGGCTCACTCATATTCAACAGGTTGATGCTTTGGCCAAACCAGGCACTGCCACTATCAGGACGGGTTTTACCGGTAATGATGTCCATCATGGTGGTTTTACCTGCGCCATTGGGGCCGATGATGCAACGCAGTTCACCCTCTTTGATGTAGAGGTTCAGGTCGTTAATCGCTTTAAAGCCATCAAAACTGACGCTGATATCTTCCAGATAGAGGATGTAACCTTTGGCCACATCCAGCATCGGCGATTGCACAGGCTTAAGAAATTCGAACACCTGATCACGGCGGCCGTATTCATAAAACGCATCGGTCATATTCATGCGTTTGCCTCCTCGGCAGTCGCCTTCTGTTTACGCTTAAGGTTGTTAAATAACCCCACCAGGCCATTAGGTAGGAACAGCGTCACCACCACAAACAGTGCGCCAAGAGCAAACAGCCACACTTCAGGCATAGCGACGGTAAGATAACTTTTTGCGTAGTTCACCAATATGGCACCGATCACCGCACCATATAGCGTGGCTCGACCGCCAATAGCGACCCATACCACCAGTTCAATAGAGTTCAGCGGCGAAAATTCTGACGGGTTAATAATGCCCACTTGCGGCACATACAGAGCACCGGCGATCCCTGCCAAAACGGCGGAAAAGGTAAATACCGCGAGCTTGATATATTCCACTTTAAAACCGATAAAGCGGGTACGGGATTCCGCATCGCGCACCGCCATCGATACCCGTCCCAACTTGCTGGCGATAATAAACCTACAGGCCAGATACCCCAGCCCCAGCGCCAATGCCGAGCAAAGGAATAGGCCAATGCGAGTACCATCTGATTGCAGGTTAAAACCAAGCAACTCCTTAAAGTCGGTCAAGCCATTGTTACCACCAAAACCCATCTCGTTACGGAAGAAGGCTAACAGCAGCGCGAAGGTCAGGGCCTGGGTCATGATCGACAGATAAACCCCGGTCACCCGTGAGCGAAACGCCAACCAACCAAAGGCAAACGCCAGCGAACCCGGCACTAGAACAATCATTAACGCGGCAAACCAAAACTGATCAAAGCCCAGCCAATACCAAGGTAACTCCTGCCAATCGAGGAACACCATAAAGTCTGGTAATAGCGGATGCCCATAAACGCCACGGTCACCGATCTGACGCATCAGATACATGCCCATGGCATAGCCACCAAGAGCGAAAAAGGCACCATGCCCCAAACTAAGAATGCCGAGATAACCCCATACCAGATCCACGGCCACTGCAAGCAGCGCATAGGTCAGATATTTGCCCAATAAGGTCACGGTATAGGTGTTGAGGTGAAAACTGCTGTCTGGCGACACCAGCATATTTAGCACGGGCACTAACACGGCCACCACAAACAGGGTTCCGAGAAATACCACGGTCGCGCGATTAAACACGTTTTGCGACTGCACACTCATGCTTAATCCTCCGCCGAACGACCTTTCTGCGGGAACAAGCCCTTAGGTCGTTTTTGAATAAATAGAATGATAAAGATCAGCACTAGGATCTTCGCCAGTACTGCGCCCGCCATCGGCTCCATGATCTTATTGGCCACACCAAGTGACAGCCCAGCCACTAAGGTGCCCCACAAGTTACCGACGCCGCCAAACACCACCACCATGAACGAGTCAATGATGTAGGCCTGCCCCAAGTTAGGCCCGACGTTGGTGAGTTGACTCAGTGCCACACCAGCCACCCCTGCTACACCCGAGCCCAAGCCAAAGGTCAAGGCATCAACCCGAGATGAACGCACGCCCATCGCGCGGGCCATCGCCCGATTTTGCGATACGGCACGCACCTGCAAGCCTAAGCGGGTATAACGCAACAGTGCGAACAGCAGCGCAAACACGATGAGACAAAACAGCACGATATAGAGGCGATTAAGGGTGAGTGACAACACAGGATTAATCATCAGTGAGCCACTCATCCAATCAGGGGTTGCAACAGAACGGTTGAGGGGGGAGAAAACGCTTCTCACCGCCTGCTGCAAAATCAAACTGAGGCCAAAGGTCGCCAACAATGTTTCTAACGGACGACCATACAAAAAGCGGATAACAAAACGTTCAATGGCAATACCGACTACGCCGGAAACAATGAACGCAGCAGGTATCGCTACCAGGATCGACAAACCAATGTGGTTGGGCATCAATAGCTGAACCACATAAGTGGTGTAAGCACCCAGCATGATTAACTCACCGTGGGCCATATTGATCACGCCCATCACGCCAAAGGTGATGGCAAGACCAATGGCCGCTAGTACTAATACCGACCCCAGGCTTAAACCAAAAAACAGCGTTTCAGCAAAGCCGGAATATTTTACTTTTTGGTCAATACGCGCCAGCGCTTTCTCTGCTTGCTGCTTTAACTCAGGATTCTCTGTGGCATCAGCAAAACTGACCAAGGCATTGCGGGCGGTAGGCTGCAGGCTGTCAGCCAATACAGCAATATCAGCGGCCAGATCCGTACTCTCTTTATTGAGGTTATCGACGGCCAAAGCAATAGTGATAAGTTCACGCACGTCGTCATCGGTTTCTAACGCCAACCGCTCGACCAGTAATCCATTTGTTTCAGGCGTAAGTTCACCGATTAGCGCTTCGATAGCTGCGGCGCGATTGGCAGGATCTTCCGCTGCCAACCCCAAGGTCGCTAATCCCTGTTTAATCTGTTTGCGCAGGGCGTTGTTCAAACCCACTCGTTTTACGCTGCGCTTTTTGACAGCAAGAAGGCCGGCAAATGATCGATTAATCTCACCGTCAACCAGCAACGGCGCGACATGGGTAGCGCCATCTTCCGCCTTCTGCATAAACACGACCGCGTTGGTCTTTTTCTGACGGTAAAGCTGCCCATCCAGCAACAGCTGTAAGATCGTTTGTGTGCGAGGATCTTTACTGGCCAATAGCAAACGCACGGCCTGCTCTTTTTGCGGATACTTTTTAGAGCCGAGCAATGTCAGCCCTTGGTTGAATTGATCGGCCGCCAGGGGTTCTTCAACAACAGTCCCGTGGGCGGATGAGGTCAGCGCCAACGCCATCCAACATAAAAAAAACGATAACCATTTCAAGGGCGGTGACTCCTTCCCTACTTTCAATCGGCATACCAAAGCGGTGGCTGACTGAAGCTAAACATCAAAAAAAATCTCCATCTGCGACAGAGGGAGAAAAAGAGCGGCCTCACCAGGAAGAGGCCGCGCTTCACACTTGCTTTAGTAGTTTTGTCCAGAACACTTAGCGGTTTTAACGTTGTAGTTACCGCACATCAAAGGCGCTTGCCAATCAGCGGCAATACTCTTTGAACCTTCAAGGAAATCAGACCATGCATCGCCCGGAACCAGACCTGAGGTCTGCCATACGGTTTCAAATTGGCCATCGTCTTGGATCTCACCGATCAGTACTGGCTTGGTGATGTGATGGTTAGGCATCATGGCTGAGTAGCCACCCGTCAGGTTTGGCACAGAGATACCGATCATCGCTTCACGGACGGCGGCTGGATCGGCTGTTCCGGCTTTCTCAATCGCTTTAATCCACATGTTGAAGCCAATGTAATGCGCTTCCATTGGATCGTTGGTCACTCGCTTGTCGCTGCCAACAAACGCCTGCCATGCTTCAATGAAATCGTCATTTTCATCCGCCTCAACGCTCATGAAGTAGTTCCATGCCGCCAGGTGCCCAACCAAAGGTGCAGTGTCGATACCTGAAAGCTCTTCTTCACCAACAGAGAAGGCAACCACGGGAATGTCTTCCGCTGAAATGCCTTGGTTAGCCAGCTCTTTGTAGAAAGGCACATTGGCATCGCCGTTAATGGTGGAAACGACGGCAGTTTTCTTACCGGTAGAGCCAAACTTCTTGATATCGGCAACGATAGACTGCCAATCAGAGTGACCAAACGGCGTGTAGTTGATAGTGATATCTTTGGCATCTACCCCTTTCGCCTTGAGATAGGCTTCTAGGATCTTGTTGGTAGTACGTGGATAAACATAGTCAGTCCCCGCCAGTACCCAACGCTTAACACCCAGATCATTCATCAAGTAATCAACCGCAGGGATCGCCTGTTGGTTGGGTGCAGCACCGGTGTAAAACACGTTTTTAGAGGACTCTTCACCTTCATACTGCACCGGGTAGAACAGCAGGTTATCCAGCTCTTCAAACACTGGCAGTACTGACTTACGAGACACTGAGGTCCAGCAACCGAATACAGCAGACACTTCATGCTTCTGGATCAGTTCACGGGCTTTTTCCGCAAACAGTGGCCAGTTGGACGCCGGGTCAACCACCACGGCTTCAAGCTTTTTACCGAGCACGCCGCCTTTTTTGTTCTGCTCTTCGATCAGCATCAACATGGTGTCTTTCAGCGTCGTTTCACTGATCGCCATGGTGCCTGACAGAGAGTGCAGAACACCGACCTTGATGGTCTCTTCTTTCTTTGCTGCCATCGCCTGACCGGCGAGGAGCATGCTGGTCATAATAGAGCCAGCTAATAGTAGTTTTTTCATCTTCATCTTCCGCTTCCCTTGTTGTCTCTATTTCATCATTATCGAATGAGATGGTCGTTAGATCTGGAACTGCACACCTAAGCTAAAGCTGTCGGCATCATCTGCTGCCGCATAGCCACTGGCGTTGGCATCACCCGTGGTGTAGTTGGCATTCAAACGCAAGTTGTGACCTTTGATGATGTAGTTCACGCCAACTTCGGTGAGATCCGAGTCGTCGTAATCATCAGGGCTGTTGGAGGTGTAACGCACATAAGGTTGTACCTTGCCGATCCCCACAGGATCCGCGAATAGGTAAGCTGCCGTGGCAAAATAGGCATCGCCATCAAACAGGCAAAAACAATCGGCTGAGGCGCGAGCGGCAGCGCTCAAGTCAGCATCAAACATCTTGTATTCGCCTTCGAGGGTAACGACCCCGCCACCATCGAGTACTTTTTCCATCAAGACATCAACGGCGTAGCCGGTAAAGTCTTCGGCGTCAGTCGTCGTGCCGGTACCGTCTTCTTGATACTGAGCAGAAACACCTAAGGTCAGTACATCACCGGCCGCACCGTAGTAGGTGGAACTAGTGTAATAAGCAGGATTACCTTCCATATTCCAGAAGCTATATGAGAGACGTGTGGCAAATAACAGATTGTCATCTTGGTTGGAGTAGCCCTCTAAACCATCAAAGACACCCACGGCATATTGGAATTTGTCGAACGCGCCCCACACAGTGACACCATCATCACGACCAATACGTCCGGCTTCGCCACCTTGATCTGAGGGGTAAAGTGGTACTGTGTACTGGTTCCAGGTTAATGCGTAGAACGGGCCACTCATTTCAATCCGGTCGGCGGGGGTGAGCATCTTACCCGCCCAGATATTGAACTCTTTACTTGGTTCGTACTGCACGATGGCGTCAAGCACATCGATATCGCCATCGATTTTTTCAGTGTTAAAGGTAAACTTCACCGCAGGCATCAACTGCCCAGACAAGTACAGACGAATATTGTCGACATTAAAATCTGTCGACCAACTGTCGCCATTGGGTGAACCGTCCTCAGTACCTGAAGCGGTAGTTCGAATCCCCGCTCCCAGATTGATGAAGCTGTCTTCGGTGATCTCTAATTTGGCACCTGCATTGGCAACCGGAGCCAAGCTAATAGCTAGCAATGTTGCGGCGGCGACCGTGGTCAATTTATGGGTTCTCATTTGCGCACTCCCTGTTCAAGATATTGGATTGGATCTCTTTGGCACCGGAAGTCGATACAAGGACATCCCTCTATGGGGCTTATTCTTATTGCCGCTCTGTCGTATCATCGGTGGTGACCATTGCAGTATTCAGGGAAGAGGCAACAAAGCCTATGCGCATAACGCAGTAGCGATATACGTCAAATGACGCATGCGGCTGCGACCAGCAGTCGGCATACTTTGTTCGTTCTCCAGTAAAAACATGAAGGAAAGGCGCACGCCACCGATGCATTCCAATAAGATCCTTGCGACCCGACGCACCTACAACAAGCTGGTTGCCAACGAGATGTTGGAGGATTTTGCTTTGCGTTTTACCGCTAAGCGGGCAAGACGTTGGAATATGGCGTGGATCGCAAACACAGCACTAGGCACGGTATCGTTCCTGGTATTAGAAGCCTTAGGCGGGGCGATCACGCTTAACTATGGCGTGATCAATGCGTTATGGGCGATCGGTGTTGTCAGCCTCGTGATCCTGTTCAGCGGTATCCCAATCAGTTACTACGCGGCCAAGTACGGTGTTGATATCGATCTACTCAGTCGCGGAGCCGGTTTTGGTTATATCGGTTCCACCATCGCTTCGCTTATTTATGCCTCTTTTACCTTTATCTTCTTTGCCCTTGAAGCAGCCATTATGGCGATGGCTTTGCAGCTATTGATCGGGGTTCCCCTATTAGTGGGCTACGTGGTTAGTGCGCTAATAGTGATCCCTCTTGTTACCCATGGTATTACCAATATCGGCCGCTTCCAGCAATGGTCACAACCGATCTGGCTGGCGATGCAGCTGGTACCACTATATTTCGTATTTACCCACCCAGACAGCCAGTTCAATGAGTGGATTAACTACGCTGGCCTCGATGAAAGCAACGACAACAGCTTCAACTTTGTAATGTTTGGCGCCGCCTGTGCGGTACTGCTTTCGGTGGTTGCGCAGATTGGCGAGCAAGTGGACTTTCTCCGCTTTATGCCCGAGCCAACCAAAAAGAGCCGCTTACGTTGGTGGACAGCTTTGCTACTGGGCGGCCCGGGCTGGATCCTGGTAGGTGCGCCGAAAATGATCCTGGGTTCATTTCTTGCCTACTTAGCACTGGCTCACGGGTTGCCCGCGCTGGTGGCCGACGACCCAGCGCATATGTATATGGTGGTATTTAACTATGTCACCGACAATAAAGGCTTGGCACTGTTTCTGGCTGCCAGCTTCGTTATTGTTTCGCAGTTAAAAATCAATGTGGCTAATGCCTATGCTGGATCTTTGGCGTGGTCAAACTACTTCTCCCGTATTACCCACAGCCATCCTGGACGGGTAGTTTGGGTGGTATTTAATGTCGTCATCGCCCTGCTATTGATGGTCCTCGGCGTCTATCAGGCATTAGAAGAGATGCTACAGATCTATTCGGTATTGGTGTTGGGCTGGATCGGCGCGATCGTTGCCGATCTGATCATCAACAAGCCCCTCGGACTCAGCCCCAAGCATATTGAATTTAAACGCTCACAACTCTATGACATCAACCCGGTCGGTGTTGGCTCCATGCTCCTGGCCTCGATCATTGGCATCATGGGCCATCTGAGCCTGTTCGGCGAGCTATTCAAAGCGATGGCCTCCTTTGTCGCATTTTTATTGCCCTTTATCACCGTACCGCTATTCGCTTGGCTGACGAAAAGCAAGTTCTACCTGGCCCGTCCTGCGGAACTGTTTGCCGCCGAGCTGGAGACCTGCAGCGTTTGCGAACTGCGGTTTGAACGCGAGGATATGACCCATTGTCCAGCGTATAATAGTCCCATCTGTTCGCTATGCTGCAGCCTGGATGTACGCTGTGGCAACAAGTGTCGTCCCCACGCAACCTTAACTGCGCAGTCACGACAGTTTGCGGGGCGTTTTTTGTCCCCTGCCTGGGTAGAAAAACTTGGTGGCTCCATGGGCCAGTTTGTGCTGGTGATGCTCGCCATCTCCTCTGTGATGTCAGCCATACTGACCCTTGCCTATGCGCAAGTACCGGAGGCACTTGCCGCCGATGGCAGCGTCGCTACCGCCTTTATCAAAGCGTTCTTCTTACTTCTGATCCTAATCGGCGTAGTGAGCTGGCTGTTTATCCTTGCCCGTAGCAGCAGTCGGGTCGCAATGCAGGAGGTACAGTCACAATCTGAACTGCTAAGCCAGGAGATTGATGCCCATGAGGAAACTTATCGCGCCCTGCAGCGAGCCAAAGAAACGGCGGAAACGGCAAACCAAGCAAAGAGTCGTTATTTAGCAGGTATCAGCCATGAATTGCGGACACCGCTCAATGTATTGCTCGGCTACGCCCAGCTGCTCAGTAAAGATAATGAACTAAGTACACAGAAGCGCGAGTACGCAGCGATTTTACGTCGCAACGGTGAGCATCTATCGGACTTAATTGAAGGCCTGTTAGAGATATCAAAGATTGAGGCGGGTCGTCTCGAACTGCAACGAGACGATGTTCAGATCACCGAATTTCTTAATCAGTTGGTAGATATGTTCCAACTGCAAGCGGTCAACAAAGGGATCCAGTTTGACTATCAGCCCTGCAGGTATCTGCCAGAATTTATCGCCGCGGATAAACAGCGCTTACGTCAGATCCTGATGAACCTGCTCTCCAATGCGATCAAGTTTACCAAAGAGGGCTCTGTAAGCTTTATCGTCAATTATCGCAACGAGGTCGCACACTTCCATGTCAAAGATTCTGGTATCGGCATTGATGAAGCGGATCGCGAATTAATCTTTCGCCCCTTTGAACGGGTCAGAAACCTATCGACGCAAGCCATCAGCGGTACAGGCTTAGGCCTGACTATTTCGCGCTCGTTAGCTGAACTGATGGGCGGCAATATCGATTTTAAAAGCACCCTAGGGGTGGGCAGTGAGTTCACCTTGAGCCTCATGTTACCGCAAGTCGCACGACCTAACCGGGTCAAGCTGCCTGATGCCAATGTGATTGGCTATCAGGGGGATGAAAAGACCCTCTTGGTCGTAGATGATGAAAGCTCACAGCGTCAGCTAATGAAAGATATCCTAGAACCACTTGGATTTGTTCTTTATCAGGCAGCCAATGCCACGGAAGCCCTGGCGCTTTGCCAGCATTGCCCGGTTGATCTATTCCTGTTAGACGTTGCCATGCCTGAGATCAGCGGCTGGCAGCTGGCTATTCAACTAAGAAAACAGGGCTTCACCCAACCCATCATGATGGTGTCCGCCAACACCTTAGAGAGTGAGCACGACAATCTGCTTGGCCAATATCATAATGATTACCTCACCAAACCGGTGGAGCTAAACACCTTGTTAGGGAAAATTGGCCGACTGCTGAACCTGAACTGGCAGATACAAGATACCGAGAAGGTAGATGACGAGCAGAGTAACACGGCAAAAACGCTCAATACGCCAGACCTTATCCCTGCAAGCAAATACCTCAAAGAACTAAAAAATTGGGCAGAGATTGGCTACCTGAGTGCATTCTCCGATAGCTTGGGTAAGCTGGAACAACAACAGATCGCCGGTAGTGATTTTATTCACCGCATGCGACAAGAGTCTCAACGTTGTGATTTTGAAAAGATCGTCACCTATCTGGAAGCGTTAATCGATGAGTAATACACCCAATGTCAGCTCAATTGTCTTAGTCGTCGATGATTCACCAGAATCTTTGGGGATGCTCAATGCCGCGCTGAACAACGCTGGCCTGACGGTACTGGTGGCTCTATCAGGCCAACAGGCGTTATCCATAGCTGAGCGTATCACGCCGGATGTGATCCTGATGGATGCGATGATGCCGGGCATGGATGGGTTTGAAACCTGTGAAAAGATCAAGCAACAGTTACCCATGACCCCGGTGATCTTTATGACTGGCCTCACCGATGTAGAGCACGTGGTGCGCGGTTTCGAAGTCGGTGGTGTTGATTATGTCACCAAGCCGATCGTCGCCGAAGAGGTGATGGCACGGATCAAGGTACACACGCAAAACGCCCGTTTAGCGATCAGTGCGCAAACGGCATTGGATCATGCAGGGCAATACGTCATCTGCGTCGACCATCAGGGCGAGATTGAGTGGGCGACACCCCATGTCCATCAATTGGTCGCATCGGCGAAGGGTGAGGAAGCCGAGATCTGGCATAGCATCAGTGCACAGTTAATCACTTGGTTGCAGGACGATCCGGCACTGCCGTTGACCATTTCGCTGTTTGAGATGCCGATGCACGCTCAGTTTGGTGGCGAGCATCAAGCGGGCCATAGCTTAATCCGATTAGTGGCGGCTGAATCAGAAAAATCACCGGAAACACTGCAGCAAAAACTCCCCATCACCAAACGGGAATCAGAAGTGCTGTACTGGGTATCATTTGGAAAAACCAATTGGGAGATCGCACAAATACTATCGATGAGCCCACGCACCGTGAACAAACACCTGGAGCAGCTGTTTAAAAAGATTGATGTGGATAATCGCACGGCCGCCGCAGCGATCTCGATCCGGATCTTGGATGGCGGAGAAGCACAACCGGCTTAACTTCCCCTCAATGAGGCACTTAACATTATCGAGTGTTCCAGCGTCAGAAGATTTTACAAATCCATCGACCACTCATCGATATGAGTTGCTTATCTTTTGTTTATTAAGCGAAATATATCGCGGCACACTATATGCTTGATCCTACTTGAGCAATCATTTAGCACGCAGAGTAAGGATGAGTATTATGAAGAATTCATTACTAGCCATCGCAATGCTAATCATAGGAACATCATCAGCAAACGCTGGATTGATGGGTAGCGGTGTCACAGCGAATTACCACTATGCCACATACGGTTCCATCTTACACACAGAAATCAGCACGGTTGCCGCAGGCAATGAATGGGTTAATCCCACCGGATTCCCAGGTGATTGGGACGCTTTTGACTACATAGACATCGGCGATGACTACATTCATTTCGACTACAAAGATGACGCCTGTTGCCGTTGGGTAAACACCTCTTACAATGGCTTTGAATTTATATTTGATAGTGGCGTACTAGCGGATCTTTCCGCCGTGAGCTTCTCGGCCAACACTGATGACTATGTCGATTCAATGCTAAGTTGGGTTGACGATACATTGTTTGTCAATTGGCAAGGAGGCAACATCACGGGTGTTGATTCCGTGCATATTAACCTGACGTTTGCGTCCATTCCTGCACCGGCGAGCGCTCTCCTACTTGGACTGGGGTTAGTCGGTTTAAGTCTGCGTCGGCGCAACAAGTGAACCACGTGTGATAATCCATCATTCAATGAAAAACGCTTTCGATTGACGAAGGCGTTTTCACTTTGTGGCTACTAACAACCTGCCATTAACGCCTATCAGTGTCAGACGAGTTTACAAGAAACTATCCCCGCCGAAGCTGACACCGCTAACACACTGATATGAAACAATAAAAATAACGGCACAATACCTGCTTGTGTTTGCGTAATAACCATTAACAATACCAACATAGTAGGATGATGTTCATGTTGAATAACTTAGTAAAAACCACATTGGGAGCCTCTCTGCTCGCCGCAAGTGCTTTTGCCAGTGCTGCAGTGATCCCTTACGGCCCACAGAATGATGTTGCTGTTTCCACCGTTACTAACGATTGGGGTTGGAGCGAGTGTTATTCAGCTACCTATGCTACGCCTATGGGTACAACTGTTGACGATGAGTTAGCCAACTGTTCAGGTGACTACCTGATGCTGGCTGCGCGCCGCACAGGCTCCGATGTTTTTGAAGTACTTGCAGCAGCAGGCTGGGATGATGTGTTGACTGACACAGGTGCAGCCAATAACGACGTCACCACGACCGCCAATGGCGCAGAATGGTATTATGCAGATGGCTGGTCTTGGGGTTTCGCAGGCTTGGGTGACGACGTCAACAAGTTCGAATGCGATACAGCAGCGGCATCGGAAAGAGATCGTCTTTGCTGGCACACGTTAAATGGTGTTGGCGGTTATCGTGCTGGCAGCTATTTGGGACTTAACAACAGCACTGATTGGGAAAAAGTAATCTTAGTCGCTAACGCTGTAGCGGTTCCTGCACCTGCAACCGCGCTGCTGCTTGGACTCGGTTTAGCTGGATTAGGCTTGCGCCGCCGTAACAAATAGTAGGTTAACACCGCAAGTTTACTGCTCGTAAATAAACGCCTCCGTTGATCGGGGGCGTTTTTAGTTTTATCAAGCTGACAAAGTTTCAATGTCCTACCTGCTCACCTTAGCCCCTGCGAGCATAGACACCCAAACGTCACAAACAAGCAATCTTCCCGCAACAAAAACGTCCCATTTCTGTCATCCGACCTCTCTAACCTTACGCCGTGACTCTTATCACAACAGTCGTTCAATTTCCGAACATTCAACGGTATTTAGGACAGTGAGATGAAACTAAACAGGATAGCCCTATCCGGCGCCTTGGCCGCGGCCATTGTTGCCCAGGCTCAAGCCCAGGTTGTACCTACGAGCCAAATGGACAACGCTTGGTACAGTGAAGCCAGCGTATTACTCAATGCCAAACTGCAAGCCAGTACTCAATTCAAAGCGAAGAACGTGATCCTTTTTGTCGGCGATGGCATGGGAGTTTCGACCCTCACCGCCGCGCGCATTTTGGAAGGTCAGCTCGCTGGCGCTATGGGTGAGGAGCACTATCTGAGCTTCGAAACATTCCCCCATACAGCACTGGCCAAAACCTACAATGTTGATGCGCAGACGCCCGATTCAGCAGGCACCATGACCGCCATGATGTCGGGTTTAAAAACAGACGCTGGCGTGATCGGTTTAGATGAAGATGTCGTTCGCGGCGATTGTTCAACCGCTGCAGGCAACGAAGTGGTGACTGCGCTGGAACTGGCTGAGATCCGCGGCTTGTCCACCGGCGTGATCTCTACCGCTCGTATCACCCATGCGACCCCCGCCGCCACCTACGCCAAATCTGCAGACCGTAATTGGGAAGATATATCAGATATGCCCGAAGACGCGGTGAACGGTGGCTGTGAAGATATCGCTTCGCAGCTAGTTAACTTTGAACCAAGATTAGAAGCCCGCTTTACCGGTATCGACGTCGATGGCATCGATGTTGTGATGGGTGGTGGTCGACGCCACTTTCTGCCAAAGGATGCGACAGCTAATAGCGCCGATGCGGCCAGTGAAATCGAAGGCGATCGTACTGACGAGCGCAACCTGATCGCTGAGTGGCAAGCAATGTACAGCGATGGCCACTATGTTTTCGATCAAGCAGGCTTCGATGCCATAGATCCAGCAGAAACAACTCGCCTATTTGGCTTATTCAACGAATCTCATATGCAGTATGAAGCAGACCGAGACAACGATATTGCCGGTGAGCCTTCGTTGTCGCAGATGACAGAGAAAGCCATCGACGTACTAGGCAATAACGATAAAGGGTTCTTCCTGATGGTGGAATCTGGCCGTATTGACCATGGCCATCATGCTGGCAGCGCCTACAACGCATTGACCGATACCATCGAAATGGCGAAAGCAGTTCAGCAAGCTGTCGAAATGACCGATCCCAATGAAACATTAATCTTAGTGACAGCTGACCATAGTCATGTATTCACCATCGCCGGCTACCCTAAGCGCGGCAACCCAATTTTGGGCAAAGTGGTGGGGGTCGGCAACGATGAACCTGCAGAAGCTGCAGATGGTATGCCGTATACAACCCTTGGCTATACCAATGGTAAAGGGTTCCGAGATTTAGGCACAGAAACCAATGCCGATGCGACTTACAGCTTGGACAACAGCAACGGCCGCCAAGATCTGACGACTGTTGATACCACAAGTACAGGTTACCACCAGGAAGCCCTTATCCCACTCGGTTCAGAAACCCATGCTGGTGAAGATGTTGCCATCCACGGCAAAGGGCCTGGTGCGCAATTGCTACAGGGCGTGGTTGAGCAGAACATCATTTTCCACATCATCAACCAATCCCTTGGCCTGGTCGCGGAATAAGGAACAAGACAATGAAACTGACTAAATTAAGCTTGGTTATAGGTACCGCACTGTTGGCGATAGCCGGTTGTGATGATGGTGACGATGGCGATAACGGCCTGACGAGCCTGATCGCCCAAACCCAACTGGAAGTGGGCGATACAAACTGCCCGAATGGCGGTACTCAAGTGCAAAGCGGACTAGACAATAATACCAACGGTACACTGGACGCTGATGAGGTACTGGACACCAGTTATGTCTGCTCCGCCGGCAATACCAGTGTAGCGACCGCAGAACTGTTAACCACTCTCAACAACCCCTGGTTTGGCGCAGCGCAAAACAAAATCGCTGAAGCCAAATCTGTGTGGCAGCAAGTGATCGGCACGCAACCACGCAGTGCCAATGGTGGTGTGGTCACGACCAAAGTCGCAGGCAAAGCAAAAAATGTCATTCTGTTTGTCGGTGACGGCATGGGTATTTCCACCGTCACCGCAGCCCGCATTCTTGAAGGCCAGATGCAAGGTGGCAACGGCGAAGAGCATATGTTGAGCTTTGACATGATGCCTTTTGCAGGTCTAGCAAAGACCTATAACGTTGACGCTCAGACCCCTGATTCAGCGGGTACCATGACGGCGATGATGAGTGGTGTGAAGACCGATGTCGGTGTCATCGGTGTCGATGAAGATATCGAGCGCGGCGACTGCGCAACAGTCGCAGGAAACGAATTGGTAACAGCACTGGAGCTGGCAGAGATCGCTGGCAAGTCAACCGGACTGATCTCTACCGCACGGATCACTCATGCAACACCCGCGGCCACTTATGCTAAGTCTGCCGATCGTAACTGGGAAGATGTGTCCGACATGCCAGAAGCTGCGGTTGTTGCAGGTTGTGAAGACATTGCAGCACAGCTGGTGAACTTCGAGTCTCTGCTGGAAAGCCGTTATGCCGGCTTGGATGTTGATGGTTTAGAGGTGGTAATGGGCGGTGGTCGTCGGCACTTCTTGCCTAAAGACGCTATGTATAACAGTCCCGACGCAGTGAGTTCGGTTGAAGGTGATCGTACCGATGGCCGAGATCTGACTGCTGAATGGCAAGCTAATCACATGGATGGTGTTTATATTTACGACCAGAGCGGTTTCGACGCGGTGGACACGGAAACGACTGCTCACCTATTTGGCTTGTTCAACGAATCTCATATGCAGTATGAAGCGGACAGAGCCAATGATGTTGCAGGTGAACCATCGTTATCTGAGATGACCAGCAAAGCGATTCAGGTGCTCGACAACAACGAAGATGGCTTCTTCTTGATGGTTGAGTCTGGCCGCATAGACCACGCTCATCATGCCGGAAGTGCCTACAATGCCCTGACCGATACCATCGAATTTGCTAAAGCCGTTGAAGCGGCTTTGGCACTGACCAACGATGAAGAAACACTGATCATTGTGACGGCGGATCATAGCCATGTATTTACTATTGCTGGCTATCCAAAGCGTGGTAATCCGATCCTTGGCAAGGTTGTTGGAATTGGTAGCGATGAGCCTACCACTGCCAGCGATGGTATGCCTTATACAACCTTGGGTTATACCAACGGCCGGGGCTTCCGTAACCTAGGCGCTGAAACTAATGCTGATGCCACTTATGGCTTGGATCCAGCCGCTGGACGTCAGGACTTGGGCGACGTCGACACCACCAGTCCGGGCTTCCACCAAGAAGCTCTGGTACCTATGAGTTCTGAAACCCATGCGGGAGAAGACGTGGGGATCTATGCACAAGGCCCTGGTGCGTTTCTGGTGAATGGTACCAACGAGCAGAATATGATTTTTCACATCATGAATCTCAGTGGCAATTTGGCCGAACAAGCTAACGCCAAGCTTTAATTATTCATAACAAAAAAAAGGGAGGTTCACACCTCCCTTTTCTGGATCTGACATTATGCCTATTAAGAATTTACAAACTGCCTCACTGTTCGCTCTCTCCTTACTCGCACTGCTCTCTCAAGTGGCTTTCGCCACGCCCGCATCGCAGTGCTCAATCTTGTCGCAGCAGCTTTCTGCTCATTATCAAATCGACATGACTGAACACGGAAAGAAACAGACCACAGCGTTCTGGCTTTGGCGCGATGGCAATAAAGTAGCCCACCAATACCCTGCCACCCAGATCACCGAACAATGGGATCTACTCGGCAATAACTGGATAAAGCCCACCCGCTTTTTTGATCACTACCAACGCGCTATCGAATATCAACCTGGGGAAAAAGTACATGGTAAGCAGGAACAGGACTGGCCCCACCGCTATCAACTGATCTCCGCTCAGCAACTGGAAAAATTCACTCTGAAGTCGGAGCAAGGAGAGGGCTGCGACAAGCGCCAAACGCTGGAGCTCAATAGCAACAATGAAAAAACCACCCTGGTTTGGTTACCGCAGCTACAGCTGATCCATTCCCTTCAACGCCATTATGGTAATAAGCAAGAGCAGTGGCAGTTGGTGACCCTTGCTCACGATAGAAAGACGATCAACACATTCTTCGCAGTACGCCAAAATTACCAGGCAACTGATTATGCCGATATTGGTGACGACCATACCGATCCGTTTCTCACTCAAATGGTCACCCAAGGGTTTATTGAAGGCGGTGCCTCTGGATTCTACGATACTCAAGGCAACGCTTTGGCAGGTCACGAACACCACCACTAGCGTCAGTTCTCTTTTCACCAGCCCCGCCAAATATACAAGGGCTATCTGGTAGGTATTCACCTGATAGCCCACCCCTTCAGCAATGCTGCTGCTTGACGACACCACTACCCATAGTGAATTTATATAGTTAGCATAAACTCTTTAGTTGTTAGCATGTTGTCTTGCTTCGCTTTGCTCTATGCTTAAAACAACAACAAGTAATAAGTCATGAATAAGGATGCCCCAATGCTGCTTTCCCACTTCATCAACATCCCTCTCGTCAAAACCACCCTTTGCGGATTCGCTCTAATCTTCAGCACCTCTTTAATGGCACAAGATTTTCAGTTAATGGAAGAGAGCGAAATTGACGAGCGCCTAAGCTATCTGGAAGCACGTCTGAATGAGATCCAAACACCATCTACCTATTGGCAATTTGGCTGGACCGGATTCTATGGTGCCAGCGCGTTAGCACAGGCATACAAAGCAAACGACGAAGATGATTCTGATGAATCAACCAAGCAGTGGGTTGGCGCAGTGAAGTCAACGGGTGGCTTTGCCATGATGATGCTAAAGCCGCTACCCGTGGTTGCTGGCTGGGACGAGTATCAGATGCTGCCGGGCAATAACCGCGCAGAGAAACTCGCCAGACTGGCGGAAGCAGAAAAGATGCTGGAACAGAGTGCATGGCGTGCAGATGAACGCTACACCTTAAAGCCGCATTTGATTGGCGTTGGCGTTAATTTACTCGGTGCCGCAGCCATTGCAGCATGGGGTGATAGTGGCGATGCCCTAGGCTCTGCTGCGTTGGGGATAGCAATTAGCGAAGCAGCTATTTGGACACAACCGGATGCTGCACAGGAAGGCTGGAACGGTTATCAGCAACAGTTTAATGAAGCGGAAAAAAGCGCTTTCAACTGGCGCATTGTCCCTGGATTTAACAGCGTTTCGTTACAAGTTACTTTCTAGCCCCAATATCCCCGTAGCCACCATAGCTATCTATCAAGGCTAAAGGTGGCATGGGGCTGCAAAAGTTAGACTATGCGTCTAACTCTGCATAAAGTTCACTGGCAGAAACGACTAAGGATTCACCTGCTAAGTTAGGAAAGACAGCCACGACACGGTCATCTTTTTCCATACCTGGGAGCCATTTTTCCATCCAATCCACCAAGCTAACAGCCAGTGGCTCTAAGCCTTTCCAGTCCGCGATAGCGCAAGCGGCGGCCGCATCTTCAGAAGGCCATACGGGTAAGCACTCTTCATCACCAGAGGTAACAATCAAGCAACCTTCATCGTCTTTCAGAACCCAGACTTGCTCAGCGGCTAACGCCATCTCTAAAAAAGCTTCATAGCGTGTCTCGGATTTTTCACCGAATAAGGCTGTTGTATTCTTCGCTGTATCAGTCATGGGGTTCTCTCATTCAAATGGTAACTCGCGCAATCTACACAGTTCCAGGGCGAAAAAACAGCCATTTCGCCACCAACAGAGTAGATTTCTACACGGCTACAGCATGCAATTGGCTATTCGCCCATGCAATCGCGCTGCTCTCATCGGTAAAACTCATTTGAGGTATCGATTGGCTGCGATAAAGGCGCAACTTTTCCACAAACAGGTATTGCCAGTTCTTTGCATAGATATGACCCGTAGCACATTCGCCATGAGCCAAACACCAATCCACCACGGGCAGATAGGCTTCAGTCAATTCAGGTGTGGCACCTTCCCACTCGGTCAGATCTGCAATGGCTACCCAGCGCTCAGCAAGCGGACATTTTTTCAGATCGTCGAAGAAATCAAACACAGCCTCTTTGTTCCACGCCCCAATAAACTTCACTTTCACAATACTGTTATTCTGAAGAAGTGATATTTCATAACTACCATGACTTGCAAACATATCGACCTCCCCTACTTTCACTCTAAATACTCACATAGCTCTCCCTTGGTTATCGTGTGCAACCACACAACTCTTTAATCTAAATAAGTGATGTTTGCGCTCTGTTGCACAGCGCCCTTTGAAACGCATTCTAGCCAAACACTCTGGCATGATTGATCTTACTTGCCACGTAAGCCCTAAATTCCGTCTAGACTTTGCGTACATTATTAAGCTCCGCCAATAAATGAAGGATATGCCGTGTTTAATGCTCTGGTCATTGATAAACAAGACGAAAAGCAGGTGGTAGAGATCCGCCAACTGGATGAGTCAGCACTACCAGAAGAAGAGGTGGTCATTGCGGTGGATTATTCATCCATCAATTACAAAGATGGTCTGGCAATCACAGGTAAAGGAAAGATCATCCGTAACTTCCCCATGGTGCCCGGCATCGATCTGGCTGGCAGCGTGATCTCTTCAAAGCACCCCTGCTATCAAGCAGGTGACCAAGTGGTTCTCACCGGCTGGGGCGTTGGCGAGAACCATTGGGGTGGCCTCGCCGAAAAGGCCAGCCTAAAAGCTGAATGGTTGGTACCAAAGCCCGAGGGGCTGACAGGTAAACAAGCGATGATGGTCGGCACCGCGGGATTTACCGCCATGCTCTGTGTCATGGCACTAGAAAGCTATGGTGTCACGCCGGATAAAGGTGAGATATTAGTCACCGGCGCCAGCGGCGGTGTCGGCTCTGTTGCTGTCACACTATTGAAGCAACTAGGCTATCGCGTTGCTGCCGTGACTGGACGTCCAGAAAACGCCGAACTACTAACAGCACTCGGTGCAACGCGCATCGTGCCCCGGAGCGAACTGGAAGGCAAAGGTCGCCCATTAGACAAGCAGTTATGGGCAGGCGCTATCGACACGGTTGGCAGTCAACTGCTCGCTAATGTGTTATCAAAAATAGATTACAACGGTGCCGTCGCCGCTTGCGGCTTAGCCGGAGGATTTGATCTGCCGACCACAGTGATGCCTTTTATTCTGCGCAACGTAGCACTACTAGGCGTCGACTCAGTAATGTGTCCCTATGAGAAGCGCAAAGCGGCGTGGCAACGTCTGTCAGAGCTTTTACCTGCTAGCTATTATGCCCAAGCCTGCACCGAGATCTCATTAGAGCAAGTGACAGAGTACGCAGAAAAGATCACGCTGGGACAGGTGACGGGACGCACGTTAGTTAAGCTTTAAACTGACGCTTTAGCTTATCTCCTCAAACAGAGAGAGCGCATACTTATGGGCTCTCTCCTTTTTCGTCAATCCTCTATCAGTACTTTAGTCTGCGGTTTTATCCCGCCTTATACACTCGGCAGTGTGAGCCAAGTGAAGTGCCGCCAGCAGAAATTAAAAATAGTCATAACAACAGCTGGTTAGCTCTGGTATGGTTAATTATTAGGAAGCTGATAATCGCTTGCCACTTACGAACGAATAACGATTCGATTGTTATGGCAAAGTCAGCGAAAACGCTCAGCTAGGCAGCACTGTTTAAGGATAAAACGTGAATACTCAAATTGCGCTATTTCGTGGTATCAATGTTGGTGGCAAGAATCTAGTACCAATGGCAGAGCTTAAGCCACTTATTGAAGAGCTTGGGCTGCAGAACGTACAAACCTATATTCAAAGCGGCAACGTACTTTTTCAATCCAGCCAAACAGAGCAAGACGATTTAGCAGAAAAGATAAGTTCGGCAGTAGAAACTCAGTTTGGTTTCAAGCCTGAAGTGATGCTAGTTACCCCTGACGATCTGCAAGCCGCCGTCGATAAAAGCCCGTTCAAAAACACCGAGCCCAAATCACAGCATTTCTACTTTTTATCTGGCACACCAACAGCCCCAGACTTTGATACGCTTGACACGCTGAAGTCTGAAAATGAATCATTTGAACTAGACGAAAAGATATTCTATCTGTTCGCACCAGACGGCATTGGTCGTTCAAAATTGGCGGCGCATATCGAAAAAAGCCTAGGCGTCTCTGTTACCGCAAGAAACCGCAATAGTGTGACAAAAATGCTCGCGATGCTGTAACAGTAACAGCATCCCGTGCAGCATTCAGGACGCAAAGATGAAACGGATCGTTCTACCTTTAGTCTTACTTCTAACTTGTAGTGCCCTGTTTTCTGCCTATGGCCACGCCAACGCCCTTCCCTCGCCACAAGTTTCTTCATCGGCGCAGAAATTACCCCTAGCGCAGCCATTAATAAGACGTTCGCCTGGGGTATACGATGAGCAATTGCTGCGGCAACATGCTGACGGCAGCTCCGCCGAACCTTTACGCTTTGTACTATCGGTACCAGAAAATGACTTAGCCAACGCAGCAACACCTCTCGTCGTCGCGCTGCATTACAGCGGTAATATCACTCCCTTCTTTGCCGAAGATATGTTCTATGACCTAATCGACCCAGCCCTTGCGGATCTAAACGCGCTAATCGTACTTCCCGACGCACTAAGCAACGACTGGACAACGCCAGCTAACGAAGCGGCACTGTTACAGCTGATAGCGAGCATCCAAGCAGCTTATCAGATCGATACAAACAAAATACTGCTGACAGGGTACAGCCTGGGCGGCACTGGCGCTTGGTTCCTTGGCCAGAGGCACCAAGCACTATTCTCAGCGATACTACCTATTTCTGGCATGCCTCCGGCACCAGAACAAGCGACGCCAGCGCAACAAAAGTGGCAGATCCCCATCTATGCGATCCATTCACTCACCGATCAGGTGAGTTCCGTGACAGCAACCCGTGACTACATCATGCAACTTCAGGCCAGCGGCAGCGATGCCACGCTGGTGACATTAGAGCAGGCTGATCACTATGATTTCGCGGCGTTTACTGATGCGCTTTATCAAGCTATACCTTGGATAGAGTCAATCTGGAAACAGCCGGAATAAACAAGCGAAGCAAAAGAGATTAGACATGTTGAAAGCGATAAAACATATCTTTGCTTCCAGCCTACTCTTCGCTGTGCTGCTGACGACAGTGGTTACGCTGTGGGAGTGGCTAGAGAACCCTGGGCAGATATTTCGCAACGAGCAAGGCACCCACTGGCAGCCTTTGTTCGATACGGCCATTAGCTGGTTCCTGCCAGCTTTCAGCTACGCGCTTGTACTGTTAGTGCTGCTCTTCTTACTTAAAGTAGTGATACAGAGAGTTAAACTAATCAGGTCTTAAAGCTTGTTATTGCCTGATTTGATGGCAACAAAAAGCCCCGATAGCTTTCGCTATCGGGGCTTTCTTTAAGCAGTGCTAACTAAATGAAATTACTTAGCAGCTTTCTTCGCTTTCTCTTCTGCGATAACAGTCTCAGCTACAGAGTTCGGGCACGGTGCATAGTGTGCGAACTCCATAGAGAACTGACCACGACCAGAAGTCATGGTACGCAGGCTACCGATGTAACCGAACATCTCTGCCAGAGGTACATCAGCCTTAATGCGAACGCCAGTTGCGCCAGCTTCCTGATCTTTGATCATGCCACGACGACGGTTCAAGTCACCGATAACATCACCAACGTGATCTTCAGGAGTGAATACGTCAACCTTCATCACTGGCTCAAGCAACTGAGGACCAGCTTTAGGCATAGATTGACGGAAAGCACCTTTCGCTGCAATTTCAAACGCGATAGCTGATGAGTCAACTGCGTGGAAACCACCATCAAACAGTTCAACTTCTACGTCCAGCACAGGGAAGCCAGCCAATGGGCCTTCTTCCATCATGCTCTTGAAGCCTTTTTCAATCGCAGGGAAGAATTCCTTAGGAACGTTACCACCAACAACGGTTGATGCGAACGTGAAACCTGAGTTTGGCTCGCCAGGCTTGATACGGTAATCGATCTTACCAAACTGACCAGAACCACCAGACTGCTTCTTGTGTGTGTAGCTGTCTTCGATCGGTGTGGTGATAGTTTCACGGTAAGCCACCTGAGGCTGACCAACAACCAGCTCAACACCATATGTACGCTTCAGGATATCAACCTTAATGTCTAGGTGCAGTTCACCCATACCCTTAAGGATGGTTTCACCTGAATCATCATCAGTTTCAACCTGGAATGAAGGATCTTCAGCAACCATCTTACCGATAGCGATACCCATCTTCTCAGAACCGCCCTTATCTTTAGGCGCAACAGCGATTGAGATCACTGGCTCAGGGAAGATCATTGGCTCCAGAGTACATGGATGCTTAGGATCACACAGTGTGTGACCGGTCTTCACGTTCTTCATACCAACAACAGCGATGATGTCACCGGCTTGTGCAGAGCTTAATTCGTTACGCTCATCCGCATGCATCTCAACCATACGGCCGATACGCTCAGTCTTACCAGTAGCTGAGTTCAGGATGGTGTCACCCTTGTTCAACTTACCTGAGTAGATACGGATAAAGGTCAAGGCGCCAAAACGGTCGTCCATGATCTTAAATGCCAATGCGCGGAATGGTTCGTCAACGGTAACCAGAGCGTGCTCACCAGTAGGCTCACCTGTTTCTTCGTCAGTCAGTGGCTGAGGATCAACTTCTGTTGGTGAAGGCAGGTAATCAACAACTGCATCCAGAATCAACTGAACACCTTTGTTCTTAAACGCAGAACCACAGTAAGTTGGGAAGAACGCCATAGTACGAGTACCGGCACGGATACAACGCTTAACGTCTTCCATTGAAGGCTCTTCACCTTCCATGTAAGCCATCATCAATTCGTCGTCCTGCTCAACCGCAGTTTCGATCAGCTTCTCGTGATATTCGTCAACCTGGTCAGCCATATCAGCAGGGATATCTACGATTTCGAAGTTCTCTGGCAGGCCAGAGTCGTCCCATACGTAAGCTGTTTTAGTTAAGATGTCGACAACACCTTTAAAGTCATCTTCACGGCCGATAGGCAGCGTCATAACCAGTGGGTTAGCAGCAAGTACTTTCTCTACCTGACCAACAACACGCAGGAAGTCGGCACCGATACGGTCAAGTTTGTTGACGAAAATGATACGTGCTACTTCAGATTCGTTTGCATAGCGCCAGTTAGTTTCTGACTGAGGCTCTACACCACCTGAACCACAGAAGACACCAACACCGCCATCGAGAACTTTCAGTGAACGGTAAACTTCAACGGTGAAGTCAACGTGTCCTGGAGTATCGATGATGTTCATGCGGTGATCTTTCCAGAAACAGGTAGTCGCCGCTGACTGAATGGTAATACCACGCTCAGCTTCCTGTTCCATGAAGTCAGTCGTTGCTGCACCGTCATGTACCTCACCAGTTTTATGGATCTTACCGGTAAGTTTCAAAATACGTTCTGTAGTGGTGGTTTTACCCGCGTCAACGTGCGCGAAAATACCAATGTTTCTATAGTGCGATAAGTCTGACATTGCGTTACTCAATCGTTCATGGGTCAAAATTGCGCGTCAGTATACAGGATTTTCAATTTTTTTATTAATAAATAACCAATGAAAAATGATGCTTTTTCCACTGCCTGTAAACATAGCGATATAGCATGGCGCACGAATCATGCTAACCACATGATTTTAAATTGGTTTATGCAAGACACTTTTAGAACAGAAGAGCCCAAACTAGCCAGGTTCGTTCTACATGGTATGATTTACCCAACAACGGTCAGGTGGATGCGCCAGCCCGCGTCAGACATTACCTGACAAACGCCTGCCTGTCTCAAATTAATACGATTCAAATCTTAAACCTTCAGCACAGGATCGCCCTAGTGAGTAAAAGCGTCGGCATGCGCCTTAACAAATTCATCAGTGACTCAGGCTTTTGTTCAAGAAGAGAGGCCGATCGCTTGATTGAAGACCGCCGCGTTACGATCAATGGCCAACTGCCAGAGTTAGGGACGAAAGTGCAGGCTGACGATACAGTACAGGTAGATGGCAAGCCTATCTGTGCCGTACCAGAAAACAAATCAGACCGAGTCTATATTGCTTATAACAAACCCGTTGGCATCACCTGCACCACAGAACGCAACGTCCACGGCAATATCATTGATGCTATCGGCCACAAGCAGCGTATTTTCCCTATCGGACGCTTGGATAAGCCATCAGAAGGGCTGATTTTTCTCACCAGTGATGGCGATATAGTCAATAAGATCCTGCGGGCGGGAAATGAACATGACAAAGAGTATATCGTCACGGTAGATAAACCGGTGAACCCGCACTTTGTACAACGTATGGCCAACGGTATCCCGATACTCGACACCGTCACCAAACCGTGCAAAGTCAGTATTGAAAGCAAGTTCGTGTTCAAGATTATTCTGACGCAAGGGTTAAACCGGCAGATCCGGCGCATGTGCGAGTATCTAGGCTACAAGGTGACCAAGCTAAAACGAACACGGATCATGAATGTCGAGCTAGGCAGATTAAAAGTTGGCCAGTGGCGAGAACTGACCAGCAAAGAGATGGCTGAGATAAACAGTGCAGTTGCCCATTCAAAAAAGACAGCTGACGCGACGACAGCACAACACAATGCCACGATAACCCGTAGCAAACAGCAAGCCGATCACAACACGAAGCCAGCAGCTCCCCTTAAAAAACGAGCTAAAATGGCGTTTAAAGGCAAAGGTAAGCGATTATAACAGCGGCTTTCTTCGCATCAGCCGCTTTCATCACTCAGACTAGCTCCATCCAAAGGGGCATCAGGGACTCGGATTGTCGATACCAAATAGCCAACTTGTTCATCAGGGTTTTCTCCTGACTCGGCAAAGCAGGGACAGTAGAGCCGGAACCGAGATAGTATTATGGCTAACCAGCGAACAGGGCCCAGTAAAGCTAGTCATCGAAAACCAACAGCCGCTGTTTTTTATCGCCACACAATACCGAGCGATGGCCGAAGCGAGCTTGTCCAGAGCCAAACTCACATACCAGTGTAAAGACCTGCCCCTCTCGCTGTTTGATCATAGCCCGGTCTCGGTGTTCTATTTCACTGCCATCAATAGCCATTTTCGTGCCCAAGACCTGCTAAGAGAGCAGCAGATTGAGCTGTTCGAAGCTGATTTTCGACTGCATGACCGCTATCTGATGGAACGCTTTGCCAAAGGAGGGCTCCAGTTCATTGGCCAGCCTAGTCAACGACCAGGTTATATAGAGTATCAACAGGCGAAAATTAAACCCGCTGAGTATCTACCAGAGTTTAAGGTTCTATCACTAGACATCGAGTGCTCTCTACAAGGTGAACTTTACTCTATTGGTATGCATATACCCGCCTCGGAGCAACAAGCAGAGATCGCCACTGTCATTATGCGCGGAAAGCCGCAGCCAGCCTCAACCGATATCACTTGGGTCGACGGTGAGCGAGAGTTGCTACAAGCACTCGAGCAGGCGATGCAGCAACTCGACCCCGATATCGTGATCGGTTGGAACGTGGTCAATTTTGATTTTCGCCTGTTACTAAAGCGTGCCGAAAAACATCAGTTAAAGATGCGTCTGGGGCGCGGTAACAGCTACGCTAGCTGGCGTGACTCGCGAACGGAAAACAATCAGGGCTTCATCACCTTACCTGGCCGAGTCGTTATTGATGGGATTGATGGCCTAAAGACCGCAACTTATAGCTTCGACAGCTTTAGCTTGGAAGCTGTGGCCCAAACACTACTTGGCAAGGGCAAATTGGCTGACAATGTCGCTGACCGAATGGCAGAGATCGACCATAACTTCTATCACGATAAACCCGCACTGGCCGCCTATAATTTGGAAGATTGCCGCTTAGTCAGTGAAATTTTTGAGCATACTCAGCTGTTAGATTTCTTGCGTCTCCGTAGCCAACTAACCGGCTTAGAGCTCGACCGTATTGGTGGCTCTGTGGCCGCATTCACTAATGTTTACCTACCCAAGTTACACCGCGCCGGATATGTTGCACCTAATCTTCCCGCTGATGGCGGCCTAGCCAGCCCCGGCGGCTATGTCATGGACTCACGTCCGGGCCTATACAAGCATGTGTTGGTGCTGGATTTTAAGAGCCTATATCCATCGATTATCCGCACCTTCAAAATTGATCCTATGGGTCTAATCGAAGGGCTAAAAACCCCGCAAAGCGCGATCCCAGGTTTTCGGGAAGCGTTGTTTTCTCGGGACAAGCACTTCCTACCAAGCATCATTAATGAGCTTTGGTTGCAGCGGGACGAAGCCAAAAAAGTCAAAGATGCGCCGCGCTCGCAAGCAATTAAGATCCTGATGAACAGTTTCTATGGCGTACTCGGCTCAGGTGGCTGCCGCTTCTATGATCCTAGATTGGCCAGCTCGATCACCCTGCGTGGCCACGAGATCATGCAGCAAACAGCCCGTTGGATAGCCGAACATGGCTATGAAGTGATTTATGGTGACACTGACTCGACGTTCGTTTGGCTAAACGGTGATTTCAACAGTAACCAAGCCGATACCATCGGCCAACAGCTGGCTGAAGATATTAATCTTCGCTGGCGACAAAAGCTGCGGCAAGAGTTACAACTCGACTGCCACCTAGAGATCGAATACGAAACCCACTATCGACGCTTCCTGATGCCCACAATTCGCGGTTCCGAGGCGGGCAGCAAAAAACGTTACGCCGGTTTAATTGGTGAAGGCGCATCCGAAAAGCTGATATTTAAAGGGCTCGAAACCGTTCGTACCGATTGGACAGAACTAGCCAAGCAGTTTCAAACTCAGTTATATCAGATGGTGTTTCACGATCAGGACCCCAGCGATTTTATCCAGCAAACAGTCAATGAAACCTTAGCCGGTCAACGCGATGCACTGTTGGTTTACAGAAAGCGCTTACGCCGTAAGCTAAGCCATTATGTTAAGAATGTGCCGCCCCACGTTCGCGCAGCAAGAATGGCAGATGAAAGAAATCTTGCAGAGGGCAAGCCACAGCAATATCAACACAAAGGCAGTATCAGTTACCTAATCACACTAAACGGTCCTGAGCCGGTTGAACACATCACCAGCCCGATCGATTACGATCACTACATTGATCGCCAGTTAAAACCTGTCGCGGACGCGATTCTTCCTTTCATAAAACTTGATTTCGATCGATTAATAGATAACCAATTAGGGTTATTCTGAAAAGTCATCGCCTAATCACCTTAAAAACGTGAACTCGCGCATGAATTGCTGTATATTTCGCCAACATTTTTTATCGACAAGGACGTGCTGAACATAACAGGTAAGAAGTAAACCAGTAATGAACGATGCACCTCTAACAAGCACCTGCCCCTTCTGCACCAGCAAACTTGCTGAACGCGCAATGACGTGTCCTAGTTGCGACGCGCCATTAGAGAAGACCCCCAAGGCCGATGCTAAATGGTTAACGCACAAAGGTATCGAGTATGTTTGGTATACCCAACAAGCAGAGCTCTATGCTACAGAAAGAGCGTTAGATCCTAAGAGACTTATTGTTGAGATCCAGTCAGGTGCCCGACAAGGCTACTGTGAAAATGGAACCTGGTTTGTGCGTTATGAGTTAGCCACTAAACGTCGTGGTCGAAATATTCCCATGATCGCAGCGTCTGTTGCCACCATTGCCACCCTGCTGGTTGGCGGTGTTTATACTAAAGGCTATACAGCAACAGCTCACAACAGCGAAAGGGATCGCGCTATGCTGTTGTGTAAAGCAGACGTTGAAGGCCATGCAGAGCCCGGCGAAATAACCTATATCGACGCGCAGACCTCACAGCCCAGTGATAGACTTTGGCAGGTAACTTATCAATTGGAGTTCAACACCCGCACAGAGCGCGGTGTTAAGAAAGTGGCTACCTGCGTATTAACTGACGGTCAGCTATCCAACGTGGAACTGGTCACACTGAAGTAGGCGCAGACTCAACTAAAAGCGATACTGCGCCGACGTAATAAACTGCTCAAAAGTTTCACACCAAACCACCACCGTATTGTATCTATGAACATCCACATCTGCCGGCACCGGCAGCATGAAATCGTTAAAGCTTTCAACATCCCCGAGATGCTTTGCCATCGGCTTTAGCGCTAAAAAGTCAGCTTCAGTTTCAACAAACTCGGAAACCAAATAGAGCTGATAATCAGGCCCGGGGGCAAGCTCACCATCTAGGCTTACATAGTTACCACTGATATGCACTTTGCCCTCGCCCCAGTGCAAAAAATCACTGTCTAATCTCTCTCGATCGAACTCAGTCTGATAGTCAGCATCAAGTGCATGCTGTTGTAATAAGCTCTCCGACGGCCCTGGCTTTGCTGTTAACACCGGTAGTAAATAGATACCTAGAACCACACCGCAAACAAGCAGTGTGCAATGCGACAATATCAATAATATCGATTTCACCCGTTTCCCTTACAAATAACGACAGTTAACTAATAAGAACCTGCGCAACGGAGAAAACTTTCAACGTACATAGCAGCTTCTAATATGTATGCAAAAATATCATCTGCTTTGAATTTAAGACGCTAGAACGGCTTAAGTCACGATTTCATCCAGCTTATCGTCACTCAATACTTGAAAATAGCAGTGAAAACGTCAAGAGTATGAGGCACTGGTCGGCGTTAGCAGTTCCACTTGCACGCCAAAAAGATATTGCCCATTTAAAGAGTGAAGACAGCATGGATGTTCGCATAGTCACAGATGGTGAAGCACTGGAAGAAGCGGCTGTGGTACTTTGCCACCTTCGCACCCAATTTACCTTTGCATCACTGCTCCGGCAGGTCAAAAAACAGGTCAAGGAAGGTTACCAACTGGCCTGTGTCTATGACGGTGATAAAATCGTTGCTGTCGGTGGCTTTGTCATCGGTTTAAAATTGGCTTGGGGGAAGTTCATCTACGTCGATGATGTCATTGCACTACCTGAAGAACGCTCCAAAGGCGCTGGAAAGGTTTTGCTTGATTGGTTAAAAAAATACGCGAAACAACAGGGCTGCGACCAGCTTCATTTAGACTCAGGGGTGCAGCGCTTTGACGCCCACCGTTTTTATCACCGAGAAGGCCTAAATATTGCGAGCCACCATCTGTCTAATACCAATATCCAAGATGGCTAAGAAGAGATCTTACTGAGGGAGCACGCCCCTAAGCAACTCAGTTAACGGCAGGGGTTTAGCAAGATAAAACCCTTGCAGATAATCAACACCGATCGATTCAACCAATTCACAAATCGCCTGGTTGCGAACAAATTCCGCCGTCGTTTGAATACCTAATGACTGACACAAATTGTTGAGATGCTCCACCATCAACCGCTGTTGTGGATTGGTATCCATGTCGCTAACCAATGAGCCATCGAACTTAACCACTTCTGGACTGAGCTTAAGGATCTCATTCATATTGGAATAGCCGGAACCAAAGTCGTCTATAATTAACCTAGCCCCAGCTTCGCGCAATGGCTGCAAGCGCTCTGCAAAGGCGGCATAGTCAACTATCTGCTCCGTTTCCAGGATCTCTAAGCCTATATGCTGCGGTGTCTGCGCCGCTCGAATATGCTGCAGCAAACACTCATAGGTGGTGTGATTAAAAAAGTCCTGTGGAGCAAGATTGATACTATAACGCACAGCCTGGCCATCCAGCATTTCTATGCTTTGGCGGATCACTTCTCGACTCAGCTGGCTGTAGAGTTCACTGTGACTGACCGCAGGTAAAAACTGCGCCGGTGAAATGTATTCATTACCAAGACGAATGCGCACCAGGCATTCGATTGAAGCCAGTCGACGCTCCCCTGAAGCCAAAATAGGATGGCCAAAAACAACCACTCTATTCTCTGACAAAGCAGATTTAACCGTGGCCATAGCCGCGATAGCATCGACAGGATCAATCGTCGAGTGCTCATGGGGCTGAAAAAGCGAAACCAACTTATTATTCGCTAGCGCTTCTCGCCGAGCCTGTTTCGCCCTATGCACCATACGATTAAGCTTGATATCTGATGCTGGCATCTTGCCACCAGGCTGCGCCACGACACCCGCTTTCAACACAAAGTTAAGTGGTGTATCTAATTGCAATGCAGAAACCGGATACTCAATCACGTCGATATCCCGAAGCATCTTCTCCAATTGCCTTAACAGGTTTACTTCGCTGACATCGGTGCATACAGCTAACAACCACTCACTACCACTGAGCTGAAAAAGCTCGGCAGCAGACGGCCACACTTGCTCTGTATGTGATGCCAACTGCGCCGCCAGCCAAATGACAGCTTGGTCACCTTGCTTATCACCAACCCCATGGTTGATCCAACCCAAGTTACACAGCTTAATCACTGCCATGCCTGATAGCCGTTGATATTGCTGTAAACGGGTTACCAATTGACCGCGGTTCGGTAGTTTGGTCAGCGGGTGTTGTTGAGCTGAAGCCAGTAAGGCGCTGGTTTTCTGAGCAACCTCATCTTCTAAAGACTCGTTTAGTTGCTCTAAATCGGTAAACGCTTGATTAATTAGAGTAAAGACTGGGCTAAGCGTACGATCGACGCGCTCATTTTTTACAAAGGTGTCTGGAGACGGTGCCACGACATCCCCCTTTTCAGAAAGGGAAAGGTAGGTCACGCTATGATGCGCAATACGCTGACTAGGCACAGCGGCAAACTCACCGAAACAGTAGCCTCCAACGCTGGGAGCAAGCTCCTCAAAAACTGCCAGCTCCTCCTCAATACAACCATCATCATTGAATATTCGCGAAGCGCAGTTATAGAGAAATACCGCCTCTGGTGCTTCCGTCTGGATCTCATGCAGTTTTTGCCGAATACGGCTTTGCGAAAGCTTAGGATGAAAATAACTAAACTGAACCTGAACGCCCTCAGGTATTGCTTCTGTCATCTCCATGCTGCCATCATCGAAAGCCTTAATAGCAGCAGTGTAGAACTCTTGGTTTCCTTGGCGAAACAGTAACGGAAAATCCTGACACACCTCGAACTGACACTGGCCATTGATACTAAAATAGCGAGCGTAAGCGTCAGCGATCGTCTCACCATCCACTTCATACAGACGATGTCCCTCTGCTCGAGTCACCACCATTCGTCGCCCTACCGGCATCCATTCCAGAAAAGCTGATTGCCATACTTTCAAGCGATGGGAACGTAACGCAACAGCGCCAATGATCCCAGGAGCACAATGCTCATCAACCATTACCCATGGGCCTTTGGCCTCAGCGGAGTGATCAACGATCCCGCCCACGATGGGCACATCGTTATTAAGCTTTCCAACCTGACCAAATAGTTGCTGACAGGACGCGTCAATGCCGTGGGCAAAACAGATAAACGCTCGGTTGTCAGCGGCATCCAACTGCGAGAAAAGTGCGCGACCATCCTGTTCACAGGTTTCAGGGGTTACTGTATGCCAGCTTGTTTCTATGTGACTCTGTTGCAGATGAGCCAAAGAAACAATGATGGGCGTTTCAACATGACGGCCGCCAATCAATCCATTATTGAGGCTCATGCCAATAACAGCACTGTTAGGAAAACGCAGCTTTAACTGCTTCGCTAACGCTTTCGCTTCCTCTAACGTTAGCGCAGCAAAAACTTGGATAAGAAAACAGCCGGTCTGCTCATCGCCCCCTGCTGGATGCCAGTCGGGTAGGCTATCCAGCAGCTGTGGTAACGATTGAAATTGACGATTCTCAACATACATCGGCAGACTGTTATCCCAGAATAAAGCTATCGACTTCGGTCATAGACCATATTCCCCAAGCTTAAACCCCCATATCGACGATGAGAGCGTGCACGACGCCCTAAATGAGCTGTTACGGATGATAAACTTTCACATTAACAAAACCTTGCTCATGCAGATAGAGCGCCTGCAGTTTGCTCATCACGCCCTTGGCACAATACAGATGATAGGTTTTTGATTGGTCAAGATCACCAAACTGTGTAGCCAACTTATAAAAAGGCATCACGCTCACTTCCACACCTTTGACTTCTAATGGTGCTTCTTCCTCTTCATCCGGTGCGCGAATATCCAGTATCACAGCATGACTATCTAACTCACCGGCAAGCTCAACCTCGGCAACCTCTTCAGAAGCAGCACGACCTATATCGCGAATATCTTCAACTTTAGCGGCCGCCAGCACCTGTTCAATCAGATCCGGAGACAACTTAGCTTCTTCAGCTTCCACCTTACTCAGTACAGCTTTCACTGTCGGGCTTTTAGATATCACGCCGCAGTATTCCGGCATGGTGATAGATATCTGCTCAGTGCCTATTTTACGCGCAATATCAATAATGGTTTGCTTGTCAAAAGCAGTCAGAGGCCGAACAATGAGGTGATCGGTACAGCCATCAATGACACGCAGGTTGGTCAGTGTCTGGCTGGATACTTGTCCCAACGCTTCACCTGTGACCAACGCCTGGATCCGCATTTTTCCCGCTACCTGGCTGGCCGCACGCATCATTAAGCGCTTTAAAATAACGCCCATCATGCCATCAGCCACCCGCTCCAGCAGTTCGCCAACCACTGGTTCAAATGGGATACTAACGAACTTCACGCGATGGGAAGAGCCGAACTTGTCCCACAAGTAATAAGCCATCTGCTTCACACCAATCTCATGGGCTGCGCCCCCCAGATTGAAGAAACAGTAATGAACCCGGCTACCTCGGTTAATCATCATATAGCTGGAAACTGCCGAATCGAATCCACCAGAGATCAGCGACAAAAGATCTTCTTGCGTGGCAATGGGGTATCCCCCCATGCCAGGGTGCGTGGCCTTAACGATAAATAGCTTGTCCTTATCCAGCTCCATACGCACTGTGACATCGGGATTTTTTAGCTTCACCCCTGCGGTCTCATTGTGCTGGTTAAGACCTCCGCCTACGTAGCGTTCAACATCTAACGAGCTGAAATCATGTTCACCAATACGGCGCACACGCACACAGAAAGTCTGTCCCGCCAGCTGCGGTCCCCAGATCGGCTGCACCTGCTCGTAGATATTGTGAATATCGGTAAATTTCGATTCTTGCACTTCAAGAAAGTGCGCAATTCCGGGAGTGCATTTCAGCGCTTCAATAAGTTGTTCGGCCTGCTCAGGCGTCGCGCCATCACATTTAACCTCGAGCTTGTCCCATTCCATTCGCACCCGCGTATCTTCGTAAATACGCTTCAACACGTTACGAATATTGGACTGTAAGATCTTCGAAAAACGCAGACGAACAGAACGACTTTTGATGGTGATTTCAGGGAACAACTTAACGATAAAACGCATGGATACGACAAGCCTGTGTTAACGGCGATTAAGTGCGCGGAGTATAGCGCAAGGGGGATATGATTGGCGAGCCGGAGGGCTCGCCAATCATGGAGAAAAGAATCGCCTTCAGCGATAAAACAGGCGCTATTCGGCCACGCCTATTTCGTCTGATTGCATACTCTTACCTTGCATGATTGAGATCTCAACACGGCGATTGCGACGTCGGCTATCCACTGTTTTATTGGGTTCCAAAGGTTGCGTATCCGCTCGCCCTTCCACCGCCAAACGATGCTCATCGAAACCTGAAACTTTCACCATCTCATGAGCTACCGCCACCGCACGCTGGGCACTCAAATCCCAGTTCGAACGGTACAACTCGGAACTGATACGCTGGTTATCAGTATGACCTGACACAGTGATCACCCCTGGCACCTCGTTCAGTAACTTGGCAATATTCTGAATAATAGGCTTAAACTGCGGCTGCAAAAAAGCCGAACCAGAGGGGAAAGAGCCTTTTTCACGCACACGGATGGTGATCTGTTGACCTAACGCTTCAAGCTCCAACGCACCATCTTCAATCTGCTCTTCCAGCTGCTCAGCCAACCGTTTCATTAACTCTTCAAGCTGCTCTTGGTTAGCCGCTTCAGCTTCTGACGGCGTTGCTGGAGTGGCATCGGTAGAGGTCGAGTCTGCCGCACCACCACGGGCATCGCCCCGTTGCTTCAAGCGCCCCCCCGCAGAGTCTTCATCACCCGCCTGAAACTCCAAGGTCTGCTGGGTAACTTCGACAGTTTGCTGCTGGATATTCTCAATCGGTGTAGGATCAGGGCGGCCGGGACGAAACTCCTGAGCAATGACACTGGTGCCTTTGGGGATATCTTTCACTTCAATCTGATTCTGTACACCGAAGGCATACTTCATAGAACCGGCGATCTGCTTAAACTTCATCACATCCATTTCTGAAAATGCCAGCAACAGCACGAAAAAGCACATCAGCAATGACATCAAGTCCGCAAAAGTCCCCATGTAGGCAGGTAGCCCAGGGGGGGGACATTTGTGGTCTTCATCGACTTCAGCCATGGTTCAACTCGCCTATTCGCCGGTGGTATCAACCTGGCGCTTACTTTCGGCCAGATAATTTTTCAGCAATGCTTCGATCACCCGAGGGTTCTGACCATCCTGAATACCCAGAATAGAATCCAGAATTAACTTGCGATTAAGCTTCTCCTCTTCTGCGCGCAGGTTCAATTTAGCCGTAATAGGGATCGCCACCATGTTTGCCAGAATGGCACCATACAATGTTGTCAGCAACGCTACCGCCATCGCCGGGCCAATCGATTTGGGATCATCCATGTTCGACAACATAGCCACCAAGCCGATCAGGGTACCAATCATCCCCATGGCAGGAGCCACATCCCCTAGCGCTTTAAAGAAGCTGGCACCAAACTCGTGACGACTTGCCGTCATCTGAATATCTTTTTGCAAGGTGTCGCGAACCACTTCGGCATCATGGCCGTCGACCAGCATGTCCACGCCTTTCTGCATAAAGGAGTTACCAATCTCAGCCTCCTCCAATGCTAGGAAGCCGCCCTTACGCGCAGCGTCAGCCATCTCGACCGCTTTCTCAATCAAGTCTTCTGGGCGCTCAAGTTTGAACATAAAAGCTTTTGCCGTGATCTTTAGCGCAGCGAAAAACTGGCCAATAGAAAACTGCATCATCACCACAAACATTGAACCAATCAGTACGATCAGCACCGATGGCACATCGAAAAACATAGTGAGGTCGCCACCCAGTATCATTGCCATGACGACGAAACCGAATGCGCCAACCAGGCCTATTAGCGTTGCCAGATCCACTCAATACTCCTGTTTGTTCTAAGTTGCGTATACAGCACCAAAGTCATCAACGATTTGGTATTACGCATATTGCTCGCTATCATAGCTTTGCCGTTGCGCCATCGCAAAGCGCAACTCGACAAAAATGAGCTCCAGCAAGCATCTGTTTTGACCCACATTTTCATTATCGTCGGATAATCTGTAAGCGTTAGCTGTTTTATTCGAAATGCCTGCGTCAGATCACTCGATTACTGCGATACTCAAATCATAGCAACTCTATAATGATTAACGTCACTTGAATGTTTGTTAACAAATTGACCCTTTTCCAGCACTGGGGTACCTTTGCCGCGACACTTTGACAGGAGCCGGTATGGCAGCAAAAAAACCGGAAAATATGACCTTTGAAGCGACCCTCGACGAACTCGAGAGTATCGTGACAACCTTAGAGCAGGGCGATCTTCCTCTGGAAGACGCGCTACGCCAGTTTGAACGCGGTGTTGGCCTGTCTCGGGCAGGGCAACAAAAATTGCAGCAAGCTGAGCAACAAGTAAAAGTGTTGTTGCAAGAGCAAGGTGAAGAACAGCTGATCGATATGTCTCAGGATGAACAGCGGTCGTGACTATCAAACAACAATTGATAAGTCGGCAAGCAACTGTTGACCAAGTGATCCAGCAACAGCTGGCGGCATTACCCCAAGATGCGCCCCGATTAAGGGATGCGATGCACCATGCAGCACTGCTTGGCGGCAAGCGTATAAGGCCGTTTTTGGTGTATGAAACAGGCCGTATGCTGGGTGCGACAGATCAACAATTAGCACCAGCGGCAGCAGCGATTGAGTATGTCCACGCATACTCACTAACCCACGATGATCTGCCAGCGATGGACAACGATGCATTGCGCCGTGGCCAGCCCACCTGTCACGTCGCCTTTGATGAGGCAACCGCTATCCTAGCTGGTGATGCGCTGCAGACCTTAGCTTTTGAAGTACTCAGCCAGGCTGACCAGCTAAGCGCTGAATGCCGAATCGCCTTAATCCAGCAGTTATCGCGAGCCAGTGGTTATCTGGGCATGTGTGGGGGACAGGCGATGGACATTGCCGCCACCGACCAGCAGATAAGCTTACCGCAACTGAAAGCGATCCATAGTGCCAAAACTGGCGCCTTGATCAGAGCAGCTGTTCGTATGGGGGCAATTATTGGCAACGCATCAGCTGAAGTAACAGGCAAGTTAGACAACTATGCCAAGGCCATTGGTCTCGCTTTTCAGGTTCAGGACGATATCCTTGATGTCACTAGTGACACCAAGACCCTAGGTAAACCTCAGGGCTCCGATAGCGAATTAAACAAAAGTACCTATCCTGTACTGTTAGGGCTTGAAGGGGCACAGCAGCATGCTTCAAGCTTACTCGACGAAGCACTACACGCTTTGCAGGGATTACCGTACAATTCAGACAATCTGGCCGATTTTGCACGCTTCGTTGTGCAACGGTCTCGCTAATAGAACGAATAAGAACAATAAGATGAGTGTGGATATAAACGACTATCCGTTGCTGGCCAAGGCGCCACTACCGCCTAACCTAAGAGAACTTCCCCAAGATCAGTTGCCGCAGCTTTGCGACGAACTGCGTCGTTTTTTACTTGCTTCTGTTAGTCAAAGTGCTGGACACCTGGCTTCTGGGTTGGGGACGGTGGAACTCACCGTCGCCCTGCATTATGTCTATAACACTCCCTTTGACCGTCTCCTTTGGGATGTGGGTCATCAGGCCTATCCTCACAAAATTCTCACTGGTCGTCGCGATCAGATGGAAACCATCAAGAAGAAGGACGGATTGCACCCCTTCCCTTGGCGTGAGGAAAGCGAGTACGACACTTTGGGTGTCGGTCATTCATCCACTTCAATCAGTGCCGCGCTGGCAATGGCGGTAGCGGCTGAACGAGAGCAACAAGGACGTAAAGTTGTCGCGGTGATCGGGGATGGCGCGGTAACCGCAGGCATGGCGTTCGAAGCGATGAACCATGCAGGCGATATTGATCCCAACATGTTGGTTATTCTGAATGACAACGAGATGTCGATTTCAGAAAACGTTGGCGCACTAAACAACCATTTAGCCCGCGTACTGTCAGGTAGTCTTTATACCAGTATTCGCGAAGGCGGTAAGAAAGTCCTGTCCGGCCTTCCCCCCATTAAAGAGTTAGCGCGTCGCACTGAAGAGCACCTCAAAGGTATGGTCGTACCCGGCACATTTTTTGAAGAGCTCGGTTTTAACTATATTGGCCCCATTGATGGCCACGATGTCGATGCTTTGGTAGAAACCCTGCATAACATGCGTCAGCTAAATGGTCCGCAGTTACTGCACGTAATGACCAAGAAGGGTAAAGGGTACGCTCCAGCTGAAAATGATCCTATCGGTTATCACGCGGTGCCGAAATTTAATCCAGATGAGGCGCAGCTGCCCAAATCAACACCAAGTCACCCTACCTATTCAAAAGTTTTCGGTGATTGGCTGTGTGATATGGCAAAACAGGATGACAAACTCCTGGCTATCACTCCTGCCATGCGCGAAGGTTCAGGTATGGTGCGTTTCAGTCAGGAACACCCCGATAAGTATTTTGATGTCGCTATCGCCGAGCAACATGCTGTCACACTCGCCGCAGGTTTCGCCTGCGAAGAATATAAGCCTGTGGTCGCTATCTATTCTACGTTTCTGCAACGGGGTTACGACCAACTGATCCACGATGTGGCGATCCAGGACTTGCCAGTACTGTTTGCCATCGATCGTGCCGGTGTTGTTGGCTCCGATGGCCCAACGCACCAAGGCGCTTATGACATTAGCTTTATGCGCTGCATCCCCAACATGGTGATCATGGTACCAGCCGATGAAAATGAGTGCCGCCAGATGCTCTATACCGGCCATCAGTTGCAACAACCTGCTGCAGTGCGCTACCCAC
Source organism: Corallincola holothuriorum (assembly GCF_003336225.1). Lineage (NCBI taxonomy): Bacteria > Pseudomonadati > Pseudomonadota > Gammaproteobacteria > Alteromonadales > Psychromonadaceae > Corallincola > Corallincola holothuriorum. The sequence continues at coordinate 44,834 of NZ_QPID01000011.1, read as the reverse complement.
GGGGTCAAGGACCAGGAGTTGCGCTGGAAGAGGATATGGTGGCCCTACCTGTAGGCCAGTCCCGCACCATAAGAACGAGCCAGGCTACAGAAAACAAAGTCGCTATTCTTAGTTTTGGTACCTTACTTGAACGTTGTAAAGCAGTAGCTGACGCGCTGGATGCCACGCTAGTTGATATGCGCTTCGTGAAGCCACTGGATACCGCGGTGATCGATCAGGTATGCGTGGATCATACAACGCTGGTAACCATTGAAGACAATGTGGTGATGGGCGGTGCAGGCTCTGCAGTCAATGAATACCTGATGGCGACTAAGCAGTGCAAGCCCGTGCTAAACCTCGGCCTGCCGGACGAAATTATAAGGCATGGTGGCCAAGAAGAGATCCTTGCTGATTTAGGCTTAGATAGTGCCGGTATTGAAGCCAGCATCCGGGATTATTGCCAACGCTAGCGTCATTACCATTCATTAAAAACCGCAGCTAGTCTGCGGTTTTTTTATGACCGAATAAACAACAATTAAAAAACTTCTCACCCAAGCACAGCATTTAGACTTCCCTCACTAGCGAACAATGCTATACATTAAGGATGTCACGTAGGAGATGTGTATGGAAGTAATAGACCGCCCCACGCCAGAATCGGCTATTGAAAAGCGGATAGAAGACGCCATTACGGATGCCTGTGAAAAGAATTCACACCTCACGGCAGCGATGATAGAACGTTTCGCCCAAGCCCGTGATATCCCCGAGCTTAGAGAAGCACTGCGCTCTCTCGAACAGGAAATACACGAAGCCTATGCAGCAGCACTGGAGTCTTTCTCGGCAAAGTAACGTGCCAAATCAAGCTGTCGGCAACAAATAAAAAAAATAGAGGCTTTTTCGCCTCTATTTTTTTATCTGTTGCCGTTCCCATACATGGGTATATCAATACCAGTAATAGAGAGCCAAATGCATCACCGCAAGACCAAATAGCCCCGCGATCACATCATCAATCATGATGCCAAAGCCGCCATCTACCTGCTTATCTAGCCAACGAATGGGCCAAGGTTTAAGAATATCGAAGAAGCGAAAAGCAACAAAAGCAGCCAATATCCATGGCCATTCAACCGGCACCCAGAACAAGGTGATCAACATACCCACCACCTCGTCCCACACGATCCCACCGTGATCATGTACGCCCATATCCTCACTGGTCTTGCCACAGATCCAGATACCAACAACCGCCATGACCGCTGTGGCTAAAAGATAAACCCAATCAGGAAACTGCAACAACACAAAGTAAAAAGGAAACGCCGCTAAAGTACCCCAAGTACCCGGCGCTTTTTTGGCTAAACCCAACCCGAAGCCACAGGCAAGAATATGTACAGGATCTTTAAGATTAAAGCGCCCTTCAGGCTGTTGCTCAGTCATGAGTAGCATCCCGAAACGGATCCCAGCCCTGCCAAAGCTCAGACATAGGTTCACCGCCGCGTGTCACTATCACTTCGCCCCGTCCAGGTTTAAAACGACCAATACAAGCAAAGGGTACCGCAAAGTGCTTCAAAGCAGTTTCGACCGAGCCCCGATTCTCTTCTGGCACCGCAAACAGCAGCTCATAATCATCCCCCCCCGCTAATTGATAACGCAGGCGATCTGACTCAGGCACACTTTGCGCAAGGGCATCCGAGATAGGTAACTGCTCGGAAACTACCTCCACGTCACAATAGGAAGCTTTGGTAATATGCAGCAGATCCTGCAACAAGCCATCAGAGATATCGACTGCCGCAGAAGCTAAACCTTTCAACGCCTGTCCTGCCGCAACCCTTGGCGTGGGGTAAAGTATTCTTTTTTCTAGCTTTTCCCTGATCTGACAAGATTCAGTTATCTCGCCACGAGGCATCTGTAATAGTTCTAAACCGCGGCAAGCATCGCCAGGTGTCCCGGTCACATAGAGCCAATCGCCAGGATTAGCTCCGCTGCGTCTTAATGCCTTATCCGCCTTCACTAAACCGTGGGCTGTGATCGTAATAGACAAGGGACCACGGGTCGTATCACCGCCAATCAGGCTAACCCCATAGTATTCACAAGTGTCAGCTAAAGAGGCCGCAAACGCTTCAATCCAATCATGGCGTTTATCAGGCAATGTTATAGCAAGGGAGATCCAAGCAGGCTCAGCCCCCATCGCCGCCAAATCACTTAGATTTACGGCAACGGCTTTATGACCTAAAGCATGGGGAGAAACATCAGGTAAAAAGTGCACACCTTCAACCAGGGTATCTGTGGTGACAACTAGTGCGCGCGACTCCGGTAGGGAGATCATCGCGGCATCATCACCAATCCCAAGCAGCACATCCTTGCGCTGTGCGCCCCGCCCCGTAAAGTGGCGAGCAATCAATTCAAACTCATTCATCGGTGTACACTGTTACCCAGGACGATTCAGGCTATTACCCAACTTATCCAAAACACCATTGATAAACTTATGGCTATCATCACTAGCAAAGGATTTTGCCAATTCAATACCTTCATTTATCACGACGCGGTAAGGCACATCGTTTCTATGCATCAGTTCGTAAGCACCCAAACGCAGGATCGCTTTATCGATCTGATCAACTTCGGCAAATGGGCGACTGACAAAATCTGCCAACTTGGCATCAAGCTCACTCAAACGCGAAGCGACACCGCTGAGCAGATCACGAAAGTAATCAAAATCCACAACGGCAGGATCGTTGTCAGTAACGTATTGCAGTTCGATATCCGCAATACTGTCGTTAGTCATTTGCCATTGATAGATGGCCTGCAGCGCAATGCGCCTTGCCTTACGGCGTGCAATAGGTTTCACAGTAACTCCAATTAAAGCGCAGACATCACGTTAACCATTTCCAAGGCCGACATAGCAGCTTCGCCACCCTTATTACCAGCTTTGGTTCCAGCGCGTTCAATCGCTTGCTCGATAGTATCTGTAGTCAACACACCAAAGGCCACTGGAACAGATGCTTCCAGAGACACTTGTGCCAGACCTTTGTTGCACTCACCGGCAACATAATCAAAATGCGGTGTACCACCACGGATCACGGCACCCAAAGCGATAATGGCGTCATATTCACCTTTCGCCGCAACTTTTTTTGCCGCCAGTGGCAGTTCATATGCGCCAGGTACGCGAACAACCGTAATGTTGTCGTCTGCGACCTGTCCAACACGCTTCAACGTGTCAACAGCACCTTCCAACAGGCTTTCGACAATAAAGCTGTTGAAGCGGGAGATAACAATGGCAATTTTTGCGTTGGGAGCAGCAATAGCGCCTTCGATAACTTTCATGGATCTTCCTTTTACAAATAGGTGACCCGGCTGACCGCCAGAAAAACCGCGTAATAATAGCACAGTGACCGGTCAGGTCGGGAGTTTACTCAGATAGATATTCAACCACTTCTAAACCAAACCCAGCCAAAGCATGATATTTCTTCGGCGAACTCAGCAGACGCATCTTATGAACGCCAACATCCGCAAGGATCTGGCTACCAATACCGACACGACGAGAAGTCCCCTGCCACTTAGCGGCCGCAGGTTGCTCCCCTTTATCTTCTTTTTCAAATGTTTTCAGATGCGCGAGCAGCTCTTCATTGTTTTCTTCGCGTCCTAACAACACCATCACGCCACCCTCATCAGAGATGCGGGTTAACGCCTTTTCCAACGGCCAACTGCGCGTCGATGCACGATCGCTGAACAAAATATCGTTCATAAAACTTTGCAGATGAACCCGAACAAGGGTTGGCTGATCCGGTGTCACTTCGCCTTTAAGCAACGCGAAATGCAGCTGACCATCAATAATGTCGCGATAAGTGATCAGCTCAAATTCACCAAAGGCGGTCGGCAGGTGGCACTGCGCCACACGCTCAATGGTCGTTTCATTGAGGTTACGATACTCAATCAAATCAGCGATGGTGCCAATTTTGATGCCATGCTTTGCTGCGAGTATTTCCAGCTCTGGACGTCTCGCCATGGTGCCATCTTCATTGAGGATCTCAACGATAGCTGCTGACGGGTCAAAACCGGCCAAACGCGCTAAGTCACAGCTCGCTTCGGTGTGTCCGGCACGGGTCAATACCCCACCCTCTTCAGCGATCAGCGGGAAGATATGACCTGGCTGCACCAAGTCTTTGGCTTCAGCATCAGGCGCAACAGCAGCCAAAATGGTTTTCGCTCGGTCTGCCGCGGAAATGCCTGTCGTTACACCTACGGCCGCTTCAACAGACACGGTAAACGCTGTCGAATATTGCGCATTATTATTATCCACCATTAATGGCAGATTCAGCTTCATGCAACGCTCTCGATTCATTGGCAAGCAGATCAGGCCGCGGCCATGGGTAGCCATAAAGTTAACCGCTTCAGGGGTTACCTTCTCAGCAGCCATGACGAAATCACCCTCATTCTCTCGGTCTTCGTCATCCATCAAGATCACCATCTTGCCCTGGCGAATATCTTCAATCAGCTCTTCAATGCTGTTTAATGCCATTTTCTGCCTGCCTTTATCATTCTATTTTTAGCCATAGGAGCTGGCTTATTGTCGAGCGTGTCATTGTCGGGCCTGACAATATGAAATCACTCTTATCTAGTGGTGTTATCTGCTGCTTATTTCAAGAAGCCGGTACGACCCAACAGAGCCATCACATCACTTTGTGGCTGGGCTTCACTGACCGCAGCCTTATCCCCTAACATCAGCCGCTCGATATAACGAGCGATCTGATCAACTTCCAAATTCACCTTAGTACCGGTTTGAAACCCTTTCATGGTGGTCTCATCTGCAGTATGGGGCACTATGGTCAACTTAAAGCGTGCGCCGTCAACGGCGTTCACCGTCAAACTAATCCCATCAATACAGATAGAGCCTTTCTCGGTAATGTAACGAGCCAGATGTTCCGGTGCTTGTAGCCAAAATTCAATTGCACGCCCTGTCGATTCGCGGCTAACAACCTCAGCTAAAGCATCAACGTGCCCACTGACCAGATGCCCGCCCAAACGGGTCGTTGGCGTGACCGCCTTTTCCAGGTTCACCCGCGCACCGCGGCTGGCACTGGCAAAGTTTGACCGCTTCAAGGTTTCAGTCGACAAGTCAGCACAGAAGCTGTCGCTAGAAAGCGCCACTACGGTCAAACAGACGCCGTTGCTGGCGATGCTGTCACCCAGCTTAACGTCGCTCAAATCTAATTTACCGGTAGCGATCTCCAGAGTCACATCTTGCCCCTTCGGCTCAATACGACGGATCTCACCAACCGCTTCAATAATTCCTGTGAACATAAATTCTCATGTCTATCGCTGTGAGCAGAACGACTTAATCATCGAGCTTAGGTTTAAACGTAGCAACAATCCGGAGATCGTCTCCAACCTGCCGGATATCTTGCCAGTCTAACTCTGGCAGTTGCGCCATGTCGTCAAACTCGGTCAAGTTAAATAGCCCTTGGGCACTGTTTCCCATTAATTTGGGCGCCAGATACAAAATAAGCTCATCAACCAAACCGGCATTCAGCAGCGCCCCGGCAAGTCTTCCTCCGGCTTCAACCCAAACCTCATTGATCTCTTTACTGGCAAGTTGGCGCATTAAATTACGCAGATCCAACTTACCTTCCAATTCGGGGATGGCCAGCATAGTCACGTTTTCTTGCCACGGAGCTTCCACATCGGCAGCTTTTCTGGCGATCCAGAGTTCGCCGGGCAGCTGGAACATCTTTAGCGCGGGCGAGATCTGTTTACGACCATCAACCACCACACGCACCGGTTGTCTGACGGGCAGAGGATAATCTTGAGTTAACTGTTCCGGCCTCACATTCAACGCCGGATCATCCGCCAGCGCTGTGCCGCTACCGGTGACAATAGCGCAACTCCGTGCGCGCCAATGCTGCACATCCGCACGAGCAGCTGCACCGGTGATCCACTGGCTCTTGCCATTACTCAGCGCTGTTCGCCCATCCAGACTGGCTGCCATTTTTAGGCGTACCAGAGGCATACCAGACTGCATTCGTTTAATAAAACCGGGGTTTAAGCCCTCGGCTTGCGCTTCCATAAGTCCATAACGCACACGAATGCCTGAGGCTTCCAACAAGCCAATACCCTGGCCTGACACTAGCGGATTAGGATCAACCATAGCAACAACCACTTCTGTAACCCCGGCATGCACTAAGGCTTCAGCACAGGGACCAGTGCGGCCATGATGAGAGCAGGGTTCTAAAGTGACGTAGCAGGTAGCGCCGTTGGCCTGCTCTCCCGCTTCAGCCAGGGCATTCACCTCGGCGTGCCCTTCTCCCGCGCGCCGATGATAGCCTTCACCCACAATCTGCCCAGCGTTGACAATGACACACCCCACCCGAGGGTTCGGAGAGGTGGTATATAGTGCCCGCTCAGCTAAATGAATAGCGCGCTGCATGAATCTGTGGTCGTCTGGAGAAAATCGCGCCATAGGATGCTCTGCTTGGTTCGCTCAGGTTAGTGGTTTTGCGAGTTATTGCCCAACTTGGCAATCACATCTTCAAACTCACCGATGGTTTCGAACGACAGGTAAACGGAGGCAAAACGAATATAAGCCACTTTGTCCAGCTTCTTCAACGCTTCCATCACCAGCTCTCCGACCATCTTACTGCCTACTTCACGCTCACCAGTGGCGCGTAAACTGGACTTAATATCAGCCACAGTCTGTTCCAACTGATCAACACCGACAGGACGTTTCTCCACAGCGCGAAGTAACCCGCTGCGCAGTTTATCTTCATTAAAAGGTTCACGGCTGCCATCGCGCTTAATTAGACGCGGCATTACCAGCTCTGCGGTTTCAAAGGTGGTGTAACGTTCATGGCATTTAGTACATTCACGGCGGCGACGCACCTGACTGCCATCAGCCACTAAACGTGAATCGATCACTTTGGTATCTGGCGCAAAACAAAACGGGCAATGCATAAGCTCTCCTTGGGTAAGCGCTCACCATAACGAACTCTCGGATAAAAACAAAAAAACTGGCCGTCCTATAAAAGACGGCCAGTTATCAGCGCGTGAGTTCCGCCTTTATCTTAAGCGTAAACGGGCAGACGCTTGCAGATCTCTTCCACTTTACCGCGTACTTCAGCGATAACAGCTTCATTTTCAATGTTATCAAGTACGTCACAGATCCAACCAGCTAACTCTGTCGCATCAGCTTCGCTGAAGCCACGACGGGTAATTGCTGGTGTACCGATACGCAGACCAGAGGTCACGAAAGGTGAACGCGGATCATTAGGTACAGAGTTCTTGTTCACTGTGATGTGCGCGTTACCTAAAGCAGCATCGGCATCTTTACCAGTGATATCTTTGTCGATCAAATCAACCAGGAACAGGTGATTATCAGTACCGCCTGAAACGATCTTGTAACCGCGATTGATAAAGCCTTTCGCCATCGCTTTTGCGTTAGCAACTACCTGCTTCTGGTACTCTGCAAACTCTGGCTGCAACGCTTCTTTGAAAGCAACCGCTTTAGCTGCAATCACGTGGCATAAAGGACCGCCCTGACCACCAGGGAATACAGCGCTATTCAGCTTCTTGTAGATAGCTTCGTCATTGCATGCAGATAAGATCAAACCGCCACGAGGACCGGCAAGGGTCTTATGAGTGGTGGTAGTCACAACGTGCGCGTGGGGCAATGGATTCGGATAGATACCCGCCGCCACTAAACCAGCAACGTGTGCCATATCAACAAACAGGTACGCACCCACTTCGTCGGCAATTTCACGGAACTTAGCCCAATCTAGGATCCCTGAATAAGCAGAGAAACCAGCGATAATCATCTTCGGCTTATGCTCCAAGGCCAGCTTGCGTACCTCTTCGTACTCGAGCTTGCCATCATCATTGATACCGTACTGAACAGCGTTGTAGATCTTACCAGAAAAGCTGACATGAGAACCGTGAGTCAGATGACCGCCATGGGCCAGGCTCATACCCAACACAGTGTCACCAGGCTCAATCATCGCTTGGAATACTGCAGAGTTGGCCTGAGAACCAGCATGGGGCTGTACATTGGCATAGGTTGCGCCAAACAACTCACATGCACGGTCGATAGCCAACTGCTCGGCCACATCGACGTATTCACAACCACCGTAATAACGCTTAAAAGGATAGCCTTCTGCGTATTTATTGGTCAGCTGAGAGCCTTGTGCTTCAAGTACACGAGGGCTGCAGTAGTTTTCTGACGCAATCAGTTCGATGTGGTCTTCCTGACGAGACACTTCGTTGGTCATCGCCTGCCACAATTCAGGATCGAAATCGGCAATATTCATATCACGCTTCAGCATGGTTTCTCCCGGCGGGTGCCAAAAATGGGCTAAGAGGGTGTTTCAAGGCGGCGTATTTTACCCTGAGTAATGCCGTATGCCTAGTTTTTGTCTCTTCTTTGACCTTAAACAAGGCGTTATACGAGAACAACTCGCGCTGCGATCAGCAAAAATACAACCCCTGTGACCCTGTCTATCCAATGACTATAACGTTTTAACCAAGGCAAAATGCCTTGATGGGAAAGTAACAGTGAAACCAAGGTATACCAGCACCCGTCCACGAGAGTCACGGTCGACACCAGCATTAAAATAGTCAGCCAATTCATATCTGCGGCGATGAACTGGCTAAAGAGTGCGGTAAAAAACAGGGCGATTTTGGGATTCAAAAAAACGATAGCAAACGCTTCGCTCGCCGAATGCAGATAAGGGATATGCACTTTGTCTTCGCTATCAACCACGAAAGAACTAGGCCCTGAACGCAGTGCTTTCGATGCGAGCCAAACCAGATAGCCAGCACCGAGATAACTGATCCAGAGAAACAGTTGTGGAAACTGTGTCATCAGCAATCCCAAACCGAGAATCGCCGCCAAGGCATAAGCACCAATACCGATGGCATGACACCAACTCGCCAGCAAAGCATGTCCGCGGCTACGTTGAATACAATTGCGCATGATCACCGCCAAGCTCGGGCCTGGGGTCATCGCACCCAATAGACAGACAGCAAATACGGAGAACCAAGCGGTCAACGTCATACGGCAAACATCATCTATGCATCAAAAAAGGGAGAGTAACCATAATGATCCCCCAGCAAAGATCAATCAATAGAGCTAAAAGGGAGTTGATAAGCAAGCTAACTCAGCGTAAGCCCTGTATGACAAGGCATGCGAGCTCACATCGTTGATATGGCGCACTATATGCTTGCAGTAAACAATGACTCGCGGCCAACTCAGATAGTGACCACGATTGCTTACCCAAGGAGCCTATTATGTTTACTGCACTCATTGCGACATTAGCACTACTTGGCGCAGGGTTCTGCGGCCTAATGGCACTAGGACTGCTGATTACCATGATGGCAGGTCAACCACCTAGTCGTTAGGTGGGCTTCCCCTAACAAAGGCCATGCCTCTCGCCAAGATGGCTAAAATAGCAGGGGCGGCAGCCAGTGCGGCAGCCATGCTTTCCATTTCAGTATTAAACAGATAGAGCATGGCTCCCACCGCCACCACGATCAACGTCAGTAACGGTATTCGGATTACGTTCCACTGGCTAACAGAGGCTTCCTGCAGCCAGATTTCCATCACCTCACTGCGTTCCGCAGCTAAAACAAATCGAGCAAAGCTGCGATTACAGATACGTAACCTCGGGTCTCTGACGATATAACCGCCGCGCTCTAGATGCTCTATCACCTCCAAATTGTGGCAATTGATAAAGCTACCGCTGGCTAATTGATACAGCGCCACTTTTTCATCTCGGGTACAAAGCTCCCATTTTCTGCGGTACAAACTGCCGGCATTGGCGATATACCAGGTTTCCAAGTCTTCCACTTCAAAATGCTTGGGTTGGTGGGATTGATACCAGCGTTTGAACTCAAAATGCACCAGCCTCAAATCAGGCCAAACTGCGGCTTCCCGGCGGCTCAATAAGTAGTGGTATTGCTTTGGATTATCGGTTGGCATCAAGCCAAACCCATGATGACTGGGGCTCCAAGCGTAGAATTTTCTTAACCCACTAAACATCTGCGCCCACTGCTGGACTTCGTTGTCTGCCGTTCCCAAGCTTTCTGTGTATGCATTACTGTGGATCAAACGATAGAGCGGCGAGCGCTCACAGCACACCACAAACCCCATCGCATCCAAACTTTGGCGTCGTTCCAGCAATTGCTGAAGCAGCGAGAGCGCATTGCGACGAAGCTTTTCGTCCATTGCCGCCGTTTCCAAGTTGTAACACACCACCACTTCCCAGCCATCCAGTCGTGGCAGCGGCGAAGTCACACCACCATCGCCATAACGCATCGGCAACTCGGCATCAGGATCGGACAGATCTAGCCAATGGATACCATGCTCTGTCCCAAGCCATCGGCGATAGCGCATCAGCTTTCTTTGACCTGGCCACAGCATTAACACCCCACCGGGAACACGGGTCGCTTTCTCAAGCACCTGGCGCATTAAACCACGTTTGGGGAAATTCTGGCTTAACACCCTAGGTACCAGCAAGCCAAGACAGCGCTCCGCCAGCGAACGGAATACGCGGTACAGCATCCAGCCAATAAGAAGCAGCGCAAACGCCATCAACCAGACAGACTCCAGAATCATCGCCAGCGCAGTCGGTAACAGCGGGATAATGAAAGCAGGCTCCTCGGCGGCATCCAAGGGGCGATAAAGACCTTTCGCAGTCCAATAGCGAATAGATGACAAGGCTCCGGTTTCTCTCCCTGCAGCCCGAAAACCAATCCGCGCGGCAAAATCAGATAGTGGTGTTGTTAAACTAATCAAGTAATCATAAAAACCCTTATCTTGAACCAGAAAAGATTTCTCCTCGTTGGCATGACCAACTGTTTTGCTACTGTTGATACGGGCATAACGCACATAGTAGCCATCTGAATCCTGATCCTTTATGCAGCCTAAACCAAACACCCCGTTACCACAGCCATTGGATTGCTCAGTAAAAAATGCGTGTTTCGATTGAGCAAAGAAATGGGTCGCCAACCAATGTTTTGATACCCCATCGGAGTTAACTTTGGGCGTATCTCCAGTGCCCAGACCACCATCAGAGGGTTTCGGATATAAGGTTTCAAGTAACCAATGGCGTTTTGCGAGCTGCTGATTGAACTGTTGGCCAATATCAATCGACGACAGTTCGCTATACAGATAGATCTGATGTTTAGATATTTGCTGAAACAGAATGAGGGTCGGCAGTACCACCACGAGCCCCAACATCAGGCCACCATGTAACGGGTAAAGTCGCTGCGCCCAAGCCCGACTGACCCAGCCAGGCGCAGGCTCCAGTGATGGAGGAAAGCGTTGCAACTGTTTAGCCATGATAAACACTTGCAACGCCATAGCACCGATAACCACGCCCGCATTCAAACCAAACGCTTCTTCGCGCTGCCACACCAGCACCGTCACAATAATATCTGCCAATGCGGCGACCAAGGCGATGGCAATCAGTGCATAGCGGCGCCACGCACTGGTTAACGGACCATGCGCCACCTGCAAGCAGAGGTTTGCCCAATTAAATATTAACAACACCAAACAGTACAAGACGGTCAGCACCGTGGCGTGTTCGACGCCAAAGCCAAAAACGCCCCCTTGTATCAAGCTAAGCACGGCAGTGCCCACCAACCACGGATAGACAGGGCGGCGATAGTAGTTAGGCCACAACCAGCTCAAGCCGGGTGTAAACACCTTTCCTACCCACAGAAAAGCCGCCAGGCACAACAGCAGCACCAACATGCTCACCAGCACCATCAGCAGCACGTTAAAGTTGATAATCTGCAACAGGCTGTGGTCGTACATCACCACCACACTCCAGGGAATGCCGTACTGATTTAAGGACATTGTCGTTAGGTAATGAGGTTTACCCTGATAATTTACCCGCAGCGTCATATCTTCCTGGCTACTTAAGGCCAGCTTAAGATCCCGATCATGATCCGTTGCCACGAGAAAGTTCTCTAACAGACTCAGCTCTGACTGCGAATGATAAAGTACGCGTCCAGTCTGGTTCTCCACCATTGCCAGTTTGTAACCAAAGGGCAAAACCGGCTCGAGCAAGTTTTCCAAATGAAATTCAGCAACTGCCACCTTGGCGTTAAATTGATTAGGCGGCAAAGCAATCGATGTCACTGTGCTTCGCAAGCCATCGGAATAACTGAAAATGTGCTCGACATAGAAATGTCCACCTAAGGGCGAACGCCAGCCTTTGTCCAACGCCAGCGCAGAAAAATATTCGCGCGTGGCTAAGCTAATACGCTCATTGTCGAGCAGATCAAACGGATACCAGGAGTAAAACGGCCCGACCTGTTTACCTTCAGGGTCCAGCAAGAAATAGTGTTCAAGTGGCGGTAAAGCCTCAATCTGTTTCGGAATACAGTTAACCGTTTCATAATTTGTTTCGCTGCCCGACAGGGGTTGCACACATTGCAGCTGCTGTTGGCCATAATCAGCGCTGGGCAAATCACTGACCGCCACCGGCTGTTCCGACTGCTTCTGCCAAAGCTGGGTAAGCAGTTGCCGCTTATGGGTCAGTTCGTCGCCCACCTGCGTTCGCGCCTGCCCAGCAATCTCATACAGTTGCCGCTGCACATGCGCTTTCGAGTTGCTGTAAACCAACAGATCAGTAATGGCGAGGGTGATCGTCATCGCAAACAAAGCAACGCCAGCCAATGCGACACGAAACTCATTCGCCCCCATCGCTTGATTAACGCCCATAAAGCGAAAACGCAGAATCGGCCACAATGCTAATAGCAACAGTACTCCACCCAAAGTTGCTGCAGCCATTGAGGGCGACAAGGAAAACTTCGACGCCCTCGCCTCCTCCATCGGGATCAAGCCGGTTAACAGCAAATAGCCTTGCTGCAATTTGCCCCGAGAAATAACGGGATAAGGCAGCTCATAGGGCATGATATAAAGACGAAATGGCATCTCACCAATGGTGATATCAAAGCTACTTGCGGCCCCCACTGGAAGTCGTTCGAGGGTACTTTTACTACTCGTCGAACTACTACTGGCCGCACTCTGCAACGCCTTGTACAAAGGCTTAATCGCCTCTTCCCAATCCCGCTTGGACTTATCGTCAGCACTTTTGAGAAAATCATTAATATGGGTGAAATGAGAGTCATTAAACGACGTGGATGCATCGACATCTTCGACAGAGCTTTTTACCGTGGTGATCACGCCGCCATCGATGTTAACCAGCATCATGAGGTCAAAGGGCGACACGCTGGGAGTGTCTTTTAATAGCTCACGGGTATCAAAGCTGAAATAATTCCGATCGACAAAAGGTGTTGCACTGCTACTGTTCTGCTGCGCCAGACAACGCATCATCCAGAACCCTCGCGCCCCGCCCATAAACCGAACAAAGGGACGATCTGCATTGGCTTTGCAGGCCGCCGTACTGCTTTCACTGTCTAACGGAAACCAGTTCTGTTGCCCGGAAAAATAAACCTCCGCGGATGAGATTAAAGAGTTGCGCTTAAGGCGTTGTAAAAAGTCCCCTCGTTGCTGCTCTTTTTTGTCAGCAACAAAAGCCTCACTGGCCAGATCAATTGAGTCAACCTGCTCGACAAACCGTTGCGAGGTAGGCGCTAGCTCCTGACGAGGATCACCGGCACCCGTTTTTGCCAATGAGATGATCTCATCCAAAAATGAGAACAACTCATGCTGAATCTCCGACAGCAGCAGTTGGGTTTCGAACGCGCCAGATGCTCGCATCGACTTACTGTCGGCAAAGACACCTATGCGACAGCCCCATGAGCCTAATGCATTGATGCCATGAACAAGCGCATCATCGCCCTCTACCCTAGACTCACCCTCGTCCGAATAAGCGGTTTTATCGCTATATTTGGGCTTGGGGATCGCTTTATATTCATTAAACAGTGCGCATACTTTATCAGCCGCTACGCCAGAATCCGGCTTAGGACATACCTCGTTGTAGAGGGACTCAAAGTCATCGTTCTCAGCATCAATACCCAGTTCATAACCCAGCACTTCCGCTAACTCATCATCAAAATCACCATCAATGTAAGCATTACCCTCCAGAATAAAGCTATGTAGCTCCTCCTTAAACGCTGGTGATGAAGCTTTGATCTGTTGAATATGTTCAGGAGAGAGCGAAGACGCGCATAAGCTGGCTTTTGGCAGGCGTTGAAACAACCCAGCTAACGCTTTGAATTTATTATCGAGGTGGGTACGCGTTTGATGCAGCACCGCGAACGACCGATGCTGAAGATAGCGTTCGTTACTTTGAAACTTTGCGTATAACAGCCAAGCGACTGGTGCCCCAATTAACAGCAACGACAGGGAAAACAACAGTGCCGTGGTCGTCCGGTTGACCTTAACGATCATCTGACCATTCCTGTGTAAGATAAACGGCTTATGTTGATTTCAACTTAAGTGATTGAATTTTAGTCAACAGAATGGCTTTTCACCAGAAAACGTAGGATCAGAATGAGTAAAGGAAGATCTTCGCTGCAAAAGCCATGCTTAACGCAAATCACTGTTATCCCCGTCAGATTCAGCTAAACTATTGCGCCGTAATCCTCCCTTAATGACTAACAAGAGTTGTCCGGCAGATATGGCTGAATACGTCTTTACAATGCACCGCTTGGGGAAAATCGTTCCACCAAAGCGTCACATCCTTAAGGATATTTCCCTTTCCTTTTTCCCAGGCGCCAAAATTGGTGTACTTGGTCTTAATGGCGCAGGTAAATCCACCCTGCTGCGCATTATGGCTGGGGTCGATACCGAGTTTGAGGGTGAAGCCCGCCCCATGCCGGGACTCAACATCGGTTACCTGCCACAGGAGCCGGAACTAGACCCAAACAAAACCGTTCGTGAAATCGTCGAAGAGTCTGTCGCCCATATTAAAGATGCGATGACTCGACTGGACGCTATCTACGCCGCTTATGCCGAGCCGGATGCCGACTTTGATGCGCTGGCCAAAGAGCAAGGCGAATTAGAGGCGATCCTGGCCACATCAGATGCGCATAACCTGGATAACGCCCTCGAACGTGCCGCCGACGCCCTGCGTTTACCTGAGTGGGACACCAAAATTGAGGTGTTGTCAGGTGGTGAAAGGCGCCGCGTCGCCCTGTGCCGCTTATTGTTGGCACACCCAGACATGTTGCTACTCGACGAACCAACCAACCACTTAGATGCGGAATCAGTGGCCTGGCTGGAGCGCTTCCTGCACGACTATTCCGGCACCGTGGTGGCGATCACCCACGACCGTTACTTCCTCGATAACGTCGCGGGCTGGATCCTCGAACTTGACCGTGGCCAGGGCATTCCTTGGGAGGGCAACTATTCCAGTTGGTTAGAACAGAAAGATCAGCGTTTGGCGCAAGAAGCCTCCTCTGAGAAAGCGCGCCAGAAGTCGATCGAAGCAGAATTGGAGTGGGTTCGCACCAACCCCAAAGGTCGTCAGGCAAAAAGTAAAGCCCGTATGGCACGCTTTGAAGAGCTACAAAATAAAGATTTCCAGAAACGGAATGAAACGAACCAGCTCTATATCCCGCCCGGTCCACGTTTAGGCGACAAAGTGATCGATGTTGAGCATTTGTCGAAAGGCTATGGTGACCGGCTGCTCATTGATGACCTCAGTTTCAGCATACCTAAAGGAGCCATTGTTGGCATTATCGGCGCTAACGGTGCCGGTAAATCGACCCTGTTCCGTATGTTATTAGGGCAAGAGCAACCCGATTCCGGTGCGGTCACCATAGGTGACACAGTGGAACTGGCTGCCGTAGAACAGTTCCGTGACACCATGGATGACACAAAGAGCGTGTGGGAAGAGATCTCAGAAGGCGCAGACATCCTCACTGTCGGTAACGTCGAGATCAACAGCCGCGCCTATGTCGGCCGTTTTAACTTCAAAGGTGGCGACCAAAACAAACGGATTGGTGAGTTGTCTGGTGGTGAACGTAACCGTGTGCATCTGGCCAAGCTACTTAAAGCCGGTGGTAACACCATCCTGTTGGATGAACCGACCAACGACCTTGACGTTGAAACCTTGCGTGCATTAGAAAATGCGCTGCTGGACTTCCCGGGCTGCGCCCTGGTTATCTCGCACGATCGCTGGTTCCTTGACCGTATCGCCACTCACATACTCGACTATCGTGACGAAGGTAAGATTAACTTCTTCGAAGGTAACTTCTCTGACTACGAAACCTGGTTAAAGAAAACCCTTGGGCCAGAAGCGATCGAACCCCATCGCATCAAGTATAAGAAGATTGGCTAACCTCTCTGTTGGTCGTGAAAGCCCAGACTCGTCTGGGCTTTTTTATGCTCTAAAACGCTGTTTCGCCACGATCTATTTGCAAAGCCTGTGATCTGAGGCAGGACTCAATCACTCACCTGGCTTCTCAACAGACACAGGGCTGACTATGATTGCTAGGTAACATTGGTCTCTGCCGAATGTATGGATTTAAAACCTGATGCTCGAAAAAAGAAGATTTACCCGAATCGTATTCTCAACACCGGTCAATATTGTCACTGGTGATAAAAGCGTTAGCACTGAGCTGATCGACCTGTCTCTAAAAGGCGCATTGGTGGCTGAACCCAAAGATTGGGTTTACGACGAAGACGCTGACTATAAACTCTGTTTTCATTTAGACGGCTCTGATGTCGAAATAGAGATGGAAGTAGAGCTATCCCATCAACGGGCTCATTATTTAGGTTGGAATTGCCACCATATCGGGATCGAAAGTGTCTCCCACCTTAAGCGCCTGATTGAGTTAAATGTCGGCGATGAAGATCTACTGTACAGAGAACTGGCCGATCTAAGCCATCCGCCCGCACTATAGTTTTCTCTTTCTGCCGCTCACAGTAATGACAGTGAGCGGCAAACTCTCTACTCTGGAACGGCTAAATAAAACGCACAAAAACAATAAAGATGCGTTGAACAATCAACTCCTTTCCAGGGAACCGATATGAAAACATCCACTATTCTTGCGACGGCACTGCTTGCTAGCGCCATGACCGTCGATGCGACACAGATTGAACCAACCGCCGTAGCCAAACTTAATAGCGCATCCGAAGCACAAGTCATTGAATGGCGTCGCCACCTGCACCAACACCCAGAACTCAGTAACCGCGAATTTGAAACCAGTGTCTATATCGCCAAGCAGATGAAAGCGCTGGGTTTGACCGTTGAAACAGGCATAGCCCATACCGGTGTTGTCGCCGTGCTTGAAGGCGGCCTGCCCGGCCCAACGATAGCGCTACGTGCCGATATGGATGCGTTACCGGTCACCGAACAGGTTGACCTGCCATTCGCATCAAAAGCCACCTCCGAATTTAGAGGTCAAAAAGTTGGTGTCATGCATGCTTGTGGTCACGATACCCACGTTGCGATGTTGATGGGCACAGCGAAGAACCTAGTCGCACTCAAATCGCAACTGCCCGGAAAAGTGGTATTTATCTTCCAGCCTGCAGAAGAGGGCGCCCCAGAAGGGGAGGAAGGCGGGGCAGCTTTGATGCTCAAGCAAGGTCTATTTGAGAAGCACCAACCGGTCGCGGTGTTTGGCCAACACGTCACCTCCACCCTGCCCGCAGGCGTAATTGGCTATCGCAGCGGCCCAGCCATGGCCAGTGCAGACCGTTTCAAAATTACCGTACACGGCAAACAAACCCACGGTTCTCGCCCATGGGGTGGTGTTGACCCCATAGTGGTGTCGTCACAGATCGTGATGGCGGTACAAACCATTGCCAGTCGGCAGGTTGATGTAACTAAAGCACCTTCGGTGATCTCATTTGGCGTTATTGACGGCGGCATTCGCAATAACATCATTCCCGACAGTGTTGAGTTGATCGGCACGATCCGTAACTTTGACATGGGGATCCGCGAGCAGATCCACGAAAAGCTTGAGCATACCGCCAAGCTAGTCGCAGAAAGCGCGGGTGCCAAAGCTGAGGTCACCATTTTCAAGGGCTACCCCGTCACCGTTAACAACAAATCACTGACAGATTTTGTCGTTGAGCGTTTTAATACCGTGGCAGGCAAAGACAATGTAAGAGAGATGGGGCTCATCACCGGTGCGGAAGACTTTTCCTACTACGCCCAAGAAGTGCCAGGATTCTTCTACTTCCTGGGCGTCACGCCGGCAGAGCAGAACCCTCTGACAGCTCCAAGTAATCACTCTCCCCGCTTCTATGTCGACGAGTCCGCACTCACCGTGGGCACACAAACCATGACGCAGTTAGCGGTGGATTATTTGCAGCAAAGGAAATAGCTAAAGCAAAGCCCACTTCCCATAAAAAAGGCGAGTTAATAACTCGCCTTTTTTTAGCTGCGTTAAATCACTGAGTTAATCACCACTAACCAAAATAGTGCGCAGCATAGCTTGAACTAAGAAAGCCCTCAGCGTCGTCAATTTCCAAGAACGATTCTTTGTCATACTCAACATTGAAGCGTGCTTTGAGTACTTCCAACGTCAGTAGCACACTCTTTTGGTCGTCCCGCTTAAGTGCAACCATCAGTTTGACGTAGTACGGCAGCACCAAGTAAGGATCACTTAATATTGCCTGGTTAACCAATAACGCAGCTCTATCTAACTCATTCAGTTCATAATAGAGAACCGCTCGCTCAACGTTCACCCCACCATACTCTTGAATAGTT
The DNA here is from genome assembly GCF_003336225.1 of Corallincola holothuriorum. Taxonomy (NCBI): domain Bacteria; kingdom Pseudomonadati; phylum Pseudomonadota; class Gammaproteobacteria; order Alteromonadales; family Psychromonadaceae; genus Corallincola; species Corallincola holothuriorum. The sequence goes on along the minus strand of NZ_QPID01000011.1, from coordinate 26,244 downwards.
GGAGGTAAGGTATCTAATGCCGCAAGAGCCTTTTCTGTCTGATTAGTCAATAGGTAGTAGTTATAAAACTGGCTGTGAGGCTCAGCTTTCACAGCAACTTTTCTAATCATCTGCTTCCATTGACCAGAATCATCTAAAACCGCCCATCGCACTAACTTATCAACCAGCAAAGGGTGCTGCCTTAGCTCTTCCGGTAAGCCCTCATAGCGAATTTTAAACTGCTGAAGATCCCCTTTATTGAGCGCCTTGTATGCATGAATGAAATAAGCTCTTTGACTCATCTCATATTGCTCAGACTCCATGAACCTATCAACGCCAATAAACGAGTCGAATAGGCTGAAGCGATAGATAATCTTATGCAGATCAACAATCGCCGGCGTTGCATTCTGCCAAACGATATTAATATATTCGATCCCTTGCTGGGCATGTACAGCATAATAGCTGTCGGTATAGCCATCGCTAACATAGCTGTCGATAAACTCCCATTCCGTATCGATACCGCCGTCAATGAAGTGCCGATCGAGCGCTCCTTCGCCAAATTCACCCCACTCCAATCCCAAAAAGCCCTCACTAACCTCAGCAGGTTGACCATCCTGTTGAATTCTATACTGCACATAATCAGCAACCGCAGTGGGATCTTTATACTCTCGGTAAGCATCATTGACTGATTCGGTTGCACTTTCCGCAAACGCTTGGAAGAAACGCGGGCTACCAAATATCGGGTTCGCCAGCTCGGTATGAACTTGCTTTATATCGTCATTGTTGGAGGCTAACGTCTGAGAATTATCGATTGATTGATTACTGTTACTGGCACACCCAGCCAGCAGAACAGCAACCAAAGCCACGCTGTACAATGCCTTCATTCGCTGAATCACCCTCATTGTCTTAAGCTCTTTTGCTGTTTCTGAATATGGCTGACTAACGCTTTTACTTCGTCATACGATGGATCACTGGTGACATTGTTTACACCGTTACTGTATTCGAGGTACTCACGCGCTTCCCGTAAAACACGGATATGTTCACTCACCGATGACGGGGGAACCGACTCTAGTTTGGTTTGATAACTGTGCTCGAGGATTAGCTTTCGATACTTGGCCGACAAGTCGATGGTGTAGCGAATAAAATCATTTTCTATCACCTTCTGCTCATCTTCCCAGATGAAATTAATATGCTCAGGCAACCAGAGCTCCATTTTCTGACTCATCAGGATCGGACCATAAATACCTAGATGTTGGCTACGATTAACCTGTTGCGGCAGCTTCAAGTAGCTATCAGCCAAATCAGCGTAAAAACCAAAATTGGCGTTACCATCATCTAACTTCCAAAAATTGGGCAATAAGTATTCCTCACTAATAACCATACGGTTCTGAACTCTGTCATCCTCAACCGTTAAGTCACTCATCACCTCAAGCCCTTCGTTGAGCTGGGCATAATAGTTAAAGTAATCTTGCGCCAGCCGCTTTTTGCCCGCCCGTGCGAATTGATACCTCATACTCTCGGCTTCTCGGCCGCGATACTCTGAACGTATACGCCAAACCACCGGCGAAAGATAATCAGAAGCATGGTACTGCTGAGTCACTGCAATTGACTGCTGCGCCGGTGCAACGTTAGGCATCATCGTCAGGCTATCGGTCTGTTTGCTGACAATTAACGCATCGCCATAATCTGGCTGAAAATAACTATCTAAACCTATGCCTTGATGGGTCATCGTCGGATCAACCCAGTAACGCTGCCCCTGATAACTAAAGGTTGCGATAGCATGATTAAATAGACCATACGTGGGTAAGTAATTGCCGACAGATTTGGTCTGTTGGGTAGAAACCAGTACAGGGTTAGCCTCCACTCCTAACTGGTTAAGTATGGTGACCAGTAGTAGAGATTTGTCCTTACAATCTCCGTAGCGATTTTCAAATACTTCTGCCGGCGAATGAGGGAGATGAGAGTTCTCGGCAATTTCAATTCCGAGGTAGCGCACTTTTTCTTGTGAAAATGCAATCGCATTTTCAATCGCCTGCTGCCTTGGCTGCAACTTAAGCTCCTGAATATATTCAACTAAATCAGGGCTGAGCTTACCTTTGCCACGCTCAAACAATGCCACTGCCCACTCAGCAACCTGCTGCCATGAATCAAAATCAGATACTTGAAGATAGGGGTAGATTGCCTCCCACTGAGGGCCGTCACCTTCATCAATCACTGCGGCGGTGTTCTTTAAAGCAACACGGTATTCGATCTCACTTCCATGGGAGCTTGTCGATACGGAAGCATCACTGTTAATCAGCCGATAATTTAACGGGCGCTCACGTTTAGTGATAACCCTAACATTCACTGCGCCAACATCCAGGCTCCAGCCAAGATCAAAGAAATAACTCACATGGCCAGCAAAGACGGGGTTATGCCCCTTAACGCTATAACTGTAATCAACAACATCACCAGCGCTCACTCCTTTTAGCCACAGTGCCAGCTGCTTATAACCTGAATAAATACGGCTACTGGCATCGGGCTCGAGATCTGTGACCCGTATATCTTCCGCTTTCAGGCGATCAATCACCTTGTTGTCCCGCAGAATATGAACATGATGCAAAATGATCGTTTCAAAATCAGGATTAAAGCCGATCTCTATATCTGAGTTTTCTTCGACACCAAGAGAGTCATTAATTCGATAACTGTAATGTCGATACTGAACCGGGCTTTCAGAGGTCAAATTGACCTGAGAATCAGCAAGAAGAAAATCAACCGCCTCCGTTGAGGGCGAACGAGCTAAATCGGGTTGCGCCTGTTCCACCCAAGTGGGGGCTTCTGAGACCATCCAATAATCATTGGCAGCAGCCGGCTGGAGCGCTAATAGCAATATGAGTTGACCGAGAAAACAGCCAACTATCCTTTTTATATACATCGATGCCATTCCTGTGCATTACTTCAGCCAAGCATTATAAAAGCAACATCTGGTTAAACAAAAGTCAGCTAACCAACAAATGATCTGCAAGCGGATTTATCAGACCCCTGTCACACCTCTCTGCTACGCCCTCAGAGCTCAGCTAAACGCACACACAAAACCTATTTCCACACATAGTTACTGAGGCCTATGCTTGTCGTCATGAGCCACCTTTTCTAGTAACCGCTGTAGGCACTGGATTGACGCTTCCCACAGAACTTTTCCCTTATTTAAACTGCACTCTGTCACCAAAGAATCGAATAATGCTAATGTGTTCTTGCTTATGACATATCACTTTGATCAGAACCTATATGAGCTAACTGCAACTCGATGGCGAATGGCAGCACGCTGCATGTGGCTTACCGGCGGAGCGGTTGCACTCCTTTCTGACTGGGATTCATTTGCACTATTTATTGTCGCAATGGGGTTCATCATTTTAGGAGCGTTGCACCACTTTGAGTTACACATTCAACCTAAAATACTCGAATCTCGGTTGATTGTAGGTGACGGCAAGCTCTGCTTTAGCAACCCAGTTTCAGGTTACACGGCCACGAAAAACTTAGATGACATCACCAAGGTAGCGATGCGAAGATTTCTAGGCATTCCAATTTTGAGAGTCGACTTCAAAAACAACGAACGGCTTACGTTTGCTTGTTATAAAAACAGCTCCGATTTAGCAACTGAACTGAAGTCACAGTAAGCTGTTGAGATGTAACAAGCCTCGTAACGGAAGCATTAATTAGTTATTGGACGCTGAAGGGACATCACCGATCCGGCTATCCAGTGAACATGCAAATCTGAAAGCCCTATAACATGCCGTATAAACAGCACGAAATCTAAGCCTGCGAGCCGGTGTCCTGAACGACATCAGAAAGGGTAACAAGGCATTCATGCTTTCTATTCTTAATATCTGGTTAAAACTGCAGATCCTGGCGCAACTTCTCGGCGATCTTTGGACCTCGTTTCCCTGGTGAGCTTGCACAAAGCTCTGCGGTACCCGCTTTATCGTCATCGAACTTGTAGTGCAGTAAACATTGGGATTCGATCAGAAAACCATAGGGGTCAGGCATTTTCGCTATCAGTTCCGCGCTCTTGAAATCAAAAGCCTGGTTAAGCCTGACAAGTCCCCACCAAGACCACCATTCATTAGCTACGTAGCCTTGTTCACAAGTCATATAAGCTTCTTTAAAACGCTTAGATCTGATGAAATTCAGACACGGTCGGTAAAACTCTCGCTGCAAATTTGGTTGTTCTGGAGGTGGAGTTACCAATCCATCAGCCGCATCCACCCGACCAGGAAGTGTGATGAAGAAAAAGATCGCTAGTGCGACAACAGTATTCATACATAAGCCTCGCTCTATTGTGCAGAAGCCATAGGTACTTGAGGGAGATGAAGTACAAAGTCTGCGGAGTTCACCGACTTGCCTTTAACAAAGAACCTTTTCTTCCACAGTTGACTAGACTGTGCCGCACGTAAAACATCTGGTCTCGATGCTCTTGTTGTTTGAGCGAAACAACTTTGTTGTTCAAAGCAATCCATACCGCCCGTAAGCGTGACAGATACCGTTAAAATTGAATGTTGTTCCTTAAGATAGTCGGTCACACTCTTTCCTAAGAACGCGGTGGAATGGGCCACAGCCATTAGCGCCACTACACGTTTGCCTTGCGCAACTTGAACGGCAATCGCTTCACTCATGTGTCTGTTGCGCTCAACATGTTCGTCTTCCAGCTGCCCCTGAATAAATCTCCGATATTCCATATCTATACCAACAAGTTCAACACCCATTTCTCGTGAGGATTGTAACAATGCGATGTAGTAATCAGGGTTCTGCGGAAAATACTGATGTAGATGCGCGTAAATTAACTCAGCTCCTTCTCCAGAGCGTGAATAGCTCTGCAATATGGGCGTCATATCTGAAGGGAAAACTTCTAACGCCAAGCAATCAAATCCGGCAAAACGCAGCTTCTGCAATGCTTGGACAACTTCCAACTTATGCGCACGGTGAGTGTGGTAATTCTCGCCCATAACCAATACGCGGGTCGAGGGGCGAACCATCAAGCGATAGAGGTTCTTTCCAGGTGCTTCAACAATTGCTTCTGCTAAATCAAGCTTTGGGTAGGTCATTTACAAAACTCCTTTTTCGTAATCATCCCTTCAACAACGTTTGTCTAAGGGTCAGCTTCCTTACTGCAGGGCTAATTTAGGCCGTGGGGATTCGTAATGCAAGGTGTCTTTTAGTGCCTATGAAATGAAAACGACTCTGTACCTAGTGGCCAAATTAGATCAAATAGGAAAAGGCGGCACAACGACCTACCATCCACTAAGCAAACAAGCTAGAAACGAGAAAAAATCACCAGCGAAGAAAACAATGACGCACCAAGAAAGTGTCAGCTAAATTTACACATTCTTATTTCTGCTTTTGCTGGCAAAATATAACTAATTGAGAATATTAACAATTGCTAATTAGGATCGATTTTTGCATTAGACATTTCTTTAGTATCACTTAATCCCAAAGATTGCCGTAGGTGAATAGATTATGTCGAAGATCAGTCAGTTAGTTATTGGATTAACCGCCCTTATCAGCGCTTCCGTCAATGCTGCTCCCGTTACCATCAATTACACCGCAGACAACACGATTCTCGATTTTGGTGTTTGTTTGAACTTGGGCTGTAACCCGTTATCTAACCCATCAGACTTCTCATTACTGTTAGACAAAGGTGCCAATGTCAATAACTGGACTAATGCCGATTCAATCACTTTTGATTTAGATCCAGGCACTTACAGTATTGGATTTGTAGTGCAAAACTTCGGGGCTCCTTCTCGCGGTAATCCTGCGGGCTTGCTCGCTGAAATCATCTGGCAGGACAATATCAACCTGACATCCAGCACATGGGACGTCACCACCAATGGCGTTGACTATGTCGCTGCCACCGAATGGCATAAAAATGGAGCGGGTGTCTGGGGTAGCAATCTACTTGGCGAGATCAGCAGTGATGCATACTGGCTGTGGACGGCAAATAACTTTGACGGCACCACAGACACAACAGCCGCTTTCCGTACCACCATTACGGTAAGGGATGTGTCAGAGCCGGGTATCTTTGGTTTGTTCCTCCTTGGACTAGCCAGCCTTGGGCTGCGTCGCCGCCTCGGTTAAGCATCTTATCGACGGCATAAACGAAGGGCAGGTATCACCTGCCCTTTTTGATCGTACCTTGCTTCACGTGCCTATCACTCAGCTATAGCAGCTCTAAGGCTTCCGCCAGGGTCTTCACCGCGTCTACTTTCATTCCCTCTATCGGCTGCTTAGGACGATTACCATAAGGCACGATGGCGCGACTAAAACCATGCTTGGCCGCTTCAGAAATTCTTTCCAAACCATTCGGTACCGGTCGGATCTCTCCGGATAAACCCACCTCACCAAACACCACCATATCTTCTGGCAAAGCGCGGTTTTTAAAGCTGGAAACCAGCGACATCAACAGGGTTAAATCGGCGCTGGTTTCAGTGACTTTTACGCCCCCTACGACATTCACAAACACATCCTGATCTGCCATCTGCAAACCACCGTGACGATGCAGTACCGCCAGCAACATGTTCAAGCGGTTCTGATCGAGACCCACCGCAACGCGCCGCGGATTGCCCAACGGCGACTGATCCACCAGCGCCTGCAACTCGACGAGCAGTGGGCGCGTCCCTTCCCAGATCACCATCACCACCGAGCCAGCGGCGTGCTCTTCGGCACGGGACAAGAAAATAGCCGATGGGTTGTTGACCTCTTTCAAGCCCTGCCCGGTCATGGCGAAAATACCCAGCTCATTCACTGCACCAAAGCGGTTTTTATGACCCCGTAGGGTGCGATAACGACTGTCCGCTGAGCCATCAAGCAGCACCGAACAATCAACGCAGTGCTCCAGCACCTTGGGTCCTGCCAGCGAACCATCTTTGGTGACGTGCCCCACCATCAAGATGGCGATCTGGTGCTGTTTGGCAAACCGAGTGAGATAGGCTGCTGACTCTCGAACCTGTGAAACACTGCCCGGCGCCGATTGAATATCCGCCATGTGCATCACCTGGATCGAATCCACCACCATGATTTTTGGCTGCTCTTTCAACGCCAACGTGCAGATGGTCTCGACATTGGTCTCGGATAGCATTTTTAGCTTGTCGGTGGGTAAGTAGAGGCGCTTGGCGCGCATAGCAACCTGTTGCAATGATTCTTCGCCCGTGACATAGATAGCGCCCATATGATTCGCCATATGGCACATGGTCTGTAGCAACAAAGTACTTTTACCCGCCCCTGGATTACCGCCAATCAGAGTTGCCGAGCCGGGCACAATGCCGCCACCCAGCACGCGATCAAACTCCGCAAAACCACTGCTGAAACGAGGAAGCTCACTGAGATCGACAGACGCCAACGTCTGTACCTGTGCGGCCACCGCGCCAGCATAACCATCGCGCACACTCCGTGCCGATGGTGCCGCGGCCAGTCGTACCTCGCTGATGGTATTCCATGCATGGCATTCGCCACACTGCCCCATCCACCGGGGAAAATCGGCCCCGCAATCACTACAAACGTAGGCAGTTTTCGCCTTTGCCATCAGTACCTCGATAATCCTGCTGAGCCATGCCACAAATTTATGTGTATGGCATTGAATTTGCTTCTCTCAATCATTAGGGTAAGGCGTCAAATGTACGCCGCTATAATAATTAATAGAATATTGAGGGATACTCTACTGTCAGTTATCCCGTTTGTCAGTCTGTAGGTAGTAAACAATCTCGCATGGAACTCACAGCGTATAGCGCCATCATCGACCAATTGAAACCGTTGGTGGCAGAACCAGACTTTGAGGATATGCTCGCACGACTAACCCGTAGCGAGTCACCCTCTGCGCGCTTCCTGATTAAAATGGAACTTAAGCGCCTAGCCTCCCCTTGCGTGCGTGTTATTGATTTACGTGGCCGTGTTAACGGCAACTGTCATCCATTCGAGCATGATGGTCGCTTGCACTACCTTGATGATATGGCGGTACAGTCTTTTAAACGTAGCGTGAAAGATTATCGCGGCGTGTACACCATGGGCGTCTATGAAGACGTGATGAATACCGAAAATAACTTTCGCGTATTGCACCGAAAACAACAAGAACAGCAACTCTCTGAGCTTCAGTCCAGCAGCAAAAAATCAGCTGAAGATGAAGCGCTGCTGCTGGCGAACCGCAAAGTCCCCCATTATCCAGGAAAGCTGGTTCAATTTGGTCGCTATGTACTGCGTTCTGAAGAGCGGATGCATTATGCCATCTCCATCGAAGTGACACTGGCCGATGGCGTCGTCATCGAAGGCAACACCACAGATCTTTCGGTGAGCGGTGCACGTATTAAAGTCGACGACAGCTTTGAGATCCCCAAGGGCGACCATATTCTCGTCAAGCTGATGGGCCTAGAAGATGACTATGTGCTCGGAGAAATGGGCAAAGGGATCGAATATGTGGTCATGGGTAGCGATGAACACCTGAATGGCCAACAACGCTTACGCCTGATGCGCGCCAACAACGAGCCTGTGTTCGACGAGTTTCTTGAACGTCTGATCCGTGGCAACAAACGCCGCTACAAGGTGAATCTGGATCATGCCGTCGACGCGGTACTTTGCAAAGGCTACGAGCAATACTTCTTTCCCCGCATGTGTGCCCTGCCAGTATTCTGCAGCGGCAAGCGCGACGAGGCGTTAACCCCCGAGTTAGCCCTAGTGACAGAGAATAATCGCCACATTATCCACTACTGGCGCGACGAAGAGTATCGTCTGCAACTGGATGGCGTATTGCAACCTGCACGTTTAAATAGATTACGGGAAGCCCCCCAAGATCCTCTGTTGATATACTGCTTTACTCACAGTGCCCGCGGCAAACTGTTTTACTATTCCGCCATTGAAAGTGAGTTTGAGTCAGAGCAGCAAAAACAAGTTTTCATGGGGTTTGGTGCCAATAAGCCCAGCTGGCAGGTCTTGCAATTAACTATCGCAGGTATCCATCCTGCGCACGCCAACCTAACAACACTAAAAGATGGACGGGAGGGGCCAGAGCTAGACCAGCAGTCTCCTCCTCCACGTGTCGAAGGACGCCTTAAAGATGTTCGCCAGGTGGTATTGATTTCAGACGTCACCTCGGAGATCGGCGTGCAGCGTTATGCCAGTAACGAGTGGGACAAGTCGCAAGTTAATATACTGAAAGCGTTAGGCCATAAACGCGGCGGCAAGTCAGCCATTGAGCTGCACGCATTGAGCTTTTCAAACCTCAGACGCGAAACGCGCTTCGCTTACAAGACACAGGTGATTTGCAAACTGGGAGAGAAAGCTTTTGAGGGGTTTACCCGAGATATCTCTTCCGCTGGCTTGCAGGTAGAGTTAGACGAGCCGATCCCATGTGAGGTAGGTGATGCTATTCATCTTGCCCTGCCACAGTTGCAAAAGCTCACCAAAAAGATCCGTCTGGAAGAGCTGGCTTATGAGATTGTCGGGCATAACGCCACCGACACCGTACTGCACCTGAAACTAAAAACTGAACTAGGTAGTCAGGAAGCGAAACGTTTTCTGTCGCAAGTGATCGAGTCCAACCGCAAGAAACTACCCGCACTAAGATCACCCCAAGTGGTTGATGGTATGTCCAACGCACTGCGTAATATCAGCGCTCATGCAGTTACCACCACGCCATTTTATGTGCATAAGCGCGGCGCCCGTTATGCTATCGATACCGTCGCCGCCAGTGAGCATTTCTCTCCGGTCTGCGAACTGCTACAACGTATTGCTGATAAAGAGCACAAAAGCGGCATCAACCTATACCCGCTAGTGAAAGCCGAGCATTTCCACGAACACCTCCTTGTGCCTCTGAAAAAGCTGGAACGGGAAGATCCGCCGATCACCCTGGAACTCTATATCCGCTTGCAAACCGACAGTGATGGCATCCCGACTTTTGCCCAGTGCCGATACGCCGATGAGTTCGAAAACGAGATTAAACGTCGCATGTTTATTCTCGACAGCCTTAATCAAGGAGAGTTCTTCGCCTGGCAAGTGCACCTATCCCGCACTGGGCGGCCAGACATCGAATTCGTCAACGATGAACTCAGCTATATCAGCCAGTACGCTATCCATAAAGCGAAAAAGTTGGAAATGGAGCTGTGGGATGTCGTCGGTGTCGGTGAATTAGTGGATGTCACTAAAGAAGTACTCTGTCGCTACCCCACAATCAATAAAAAATAGCGAACAAAGAAACACGACTTCAGCATGCCCCCTTAATAAGGGGGCATTCACACTACGCTACCCCCAAAGGTTCACTCTTCGTTCTCCCGCCCCTGCGCCGCAAATGCCGCAAACGCCTCTTCCCCGGTCATCTTTTTCGTCTCATTAGCAAAGCCGTAGTAACTCGGCTTTTCGTCGATAAAGATCTCTTGGGTAAATGGCGTTTGTTTCAATTCAGGGAACAAGCCCATGGGTAACATATACTGCTGGTTTTGCTTTATTCGATAAAACAGGTGGGAACCACAACTGCCACAAAAGCCACGTTCAGCCCACTCAGATGAATCATAGACAGACGGTGTGCCCGTCACGACAACGTCGCAACCACCATCAAAAGCCAAAAATGCGCCACCACCCCAACGCCGACACATATCGCAATGGCAGGCTTCAAAGTGATCGGGAGGTGTTGCTACAACAAGCTTGATATCGCCGCACAGGCACTGACCGGTAATTCCTTTGCTGCTCATCCTTGCTCCTTAATCTTCGCTGTATCAATGAAAATCGGGATCCGCTCTCAGACGAGGGAGAGAAATAACCTAGTGAGGTTAGTCCAACCAGTCAGCTAATTCGACAAAATGATCCTGTGCCGCGTCCCGGTGCACCAACATATCGATATGACCGTAATCGTGACGATAACCTTTCACCTGCGACAACAAAGTAAAGCGGGTTTCTGCAGCCCCCAGTTCATCAATAAATAGCTGCACATCCGTTGGATGTCCCAATACCTTGTCGTTAACACCAGCAAGAAACCAACTTCGCGGCCAACGATAGTCAGAGACGGGCTCACTCATCAGAGCCGCGTGCTGTGCCTGCAGCGCAGCTGAATAGTCAAATCCGTCAACGGGATCACACCAATGACGATCCTGAGTCCAGCGCGTCACCTGCCATATCGCTCCCCAAGGTTCGTTATCCGCACCGATCTTTAGGGGCTTGGCCGGAAAGTAGCCACACACTAACTTGCATAATGGCGCCAGCCCTTGCCAGACAACGCCCATCTTGAAATAGAATTCTAAACTACGGACGGAGATCCGACGCTTCACCCCAAATAGGGTTTTACTCAATACTTGTGGACGTAATTCAGGGAAACGGATCAACGTGGCGGCAGCCAAGGTGCCTCCCCAGCTATGAGCGATCCAGTGCACCCCTTGTGGGTGACGGTCAGCAACAAAACGATGCAACGCCGGAATATCTTCCACCACAGATTCCCACTGGCCGTGGTCAGCGCCGCGACCAACTTTGGGCTCACTGAGGCCACGACCACGCAGATCGGCAACGTAACAATGAAATCCTTGAGACGCCAGATAGGCCGCAAGGCCACGCCCTTTCTCATTGTAAAAGATGCGACCATTTTCAATGGAGCCGTGAAGAAACAGGATCGCCCCACGACTGGGGGCGACTTGATCGGTCTGGCCAGCAGGCAGACAGATTTCACGCAAGTGTAGCCTGACACCAGCCACAGGCTCGACGAACAGGCTACGGTATTGCAAGGTTGGCATTAGTCGCTGGCCAGCAGGTAGTAGATACCCTCTAAGCCGCCCAGGCTGATGCCGGTAGCCGCTTGTGCTTGCACCACCGGCTTCGCATGGAATGCGACTCCCATACGTGCTTCAGCCATCATCAGCAGATCATTGGCACCGTCACCAGCAGCAACCGTTTGTCGATGGGTAAAGCCATACTCGTCACGCAGCTCATTTAGCGTTGTCGCTTTCACTGCCGCATCAACGATATCGCCCTGCACACTGCCCGTCAGAACACCGTCAATAATTTCTAACGTGTTCGCCCGAGTAAAGTCCAAGCCAAGATCCTGTTCCAGCTTGCTGGTGAAATAGGTAAATCCGCCAGAAACAATCGCCACTTTCCAGTGGTGCTGTTTCAGCACTGCCAGCAGCGCTTCCAAGCCGGGCGTCAGCGGGATAGCGCCAGCAACCTCAGCCAGAATAGACTCGTTCGCCCCTTTCAGGGTAGCGACACGACCGCGTAAGCTCTCGGCGAAATCCAACTTACCCTGCATCGCCAGTTCAGTGACCTCAGCCACCTGCTCGCCAACACCGGCCAATTTGGCGATCTCGTCGATACACTCAATCTGGATCGCAGTAGAGTCCATATCCATCAACAACAATCCAGGCTGGTCCAATACTGGTGCGTTTTGATCCAGCAGGTTCAGATCCAACTGCAGGGTTTGGCCAACCGCCGCCAACGTGGCACGATCGGGATACTCAGCCTTGGCTAGATCCACAACCACAGCACCTAACTGAGTGGGCTCCGCCAGATCAGCAATCGGACGAATGCCATTAACCGGGATATCGCTCTGCTTCAGATAGTCCAATACCAGCGCCAGACCTCGCAGGTTGAGCTCAGCCCCCCACACCACCAAGCGGCTACCCAGACGAGGAATGTGATCAACACGCTCCTGCTCGGCCAAGGTATACGCTTGCAAACTCCGAGTCAGTTTATCGTCCTCCTCGGTTGCAATACGCAGTTGAGCGCCATCATCGGTCAGTGCAACATCCTGCAATAAACTCTGCCCAGAGCTCACATCATCGAGCAGTTTTCCCAACACTTCACGACTCGTCCAATCCAGCGCCGAAGGAGCCAGAGAAAAAGTGATTAGTTTCACACGCTATCCCTTTAATCTAGTGTCTAATGTGAAGACGATAAGACGTTGCTTCACAAATCAGGACACCTATAGTATTTCTGTCCTCCCTAAGCCGCAAATGAGCTTAACAAGGAATCATGAGCCAAACCGCCAACGTTGTACCGAAATTAGCGGGCAATGATAAAAAAAATAAAATAAAAACAGTGAGTTCGAATAAAAATAACGGCACTAGGCAAATTTATTGGCGATTATTTTTTATTGCTATCACTGTCGCCTTGGTGATGGTGATCATGCAATTAATGGTCATGCTGTCAGTGAGAACGAACGCACTCATCCAACAACAAACGGAAGTGATGTCCCGTATGCTGACCCATCAGGCGGCTTTGGAAGCGGTGCAACTGCTGTTGGATCAAGATCAGCCGCGCTTACAAGCCATGGCTGAACACCTGGCGTCCGATCCTTTTATCCACGACGCGACCATCTATGATGTAGAGGGTATCGCCGTCGCGCGCTCCGCTAACGTACTCGCGATCAATGACCTGCTCGGGTTTGGCCAGTTCTCCCCTGAAAATCGTCCCAGCCGAGAGCTACGCCCCTATATTGCCGAGGTTGTCAAAGAGAACGAAACTCTCGGGTATATTCGCATCACCCTAGAGATGGAGAAGTTACTGGATCAGGCGACGCAACTTAAGAAGACCAGTTACGACCAAGGGCGAATTATGTTGCTGCTGACGGGGTTAACCGGATTTATGTTAGCGTTGGTGCTCAGGCGTCGACGCTGAGCAATACCCACACGCCATATAGTCCGTTTGATATTATCAGACTAAACAGCAAACAAAGCGGCTTACCCACCAGCCCCTCGCAAGGAGCCTACGATGCAAGCCGTCATTGATATCTCCTGGAGTTACCTGCTCTGTTTTAGCCTATTGCTTGCAATCCCCCTAGCGATCAATAGCTACTTTAGATTAGGTCTGGCAAAAGAATCCGCTGCGGCCATTTTCAGAATGAGTGTGCAACTCACTCTGGTTGGTATCTATCTACAATTTTTGTTTCAGCTAAACAGCATCAGCTTAAATCTTGCTTGGCTGCTGGTCATGCTGCTGGTGGGCACCAGTGCAATTATCGGCAAAGCACGTTTGCCACTAAAGCGACTGTTTATTCCAGTACTCACCGGGCTACTGCTTGGGCTGCTGCCATTGCTGTTGATTTTGCTGGTACTACTGCTGCGCCCAGAGCCCGTCTATCACGCGCAATACCTGATCCCGCTCGCGGGTATGCTATTGGGAAACAGCATGAGCGGGAATATTGTCGCGCTGCAACGCCTATTTAACGCATTTACTGAACGGCAGATGGAATATGAAGGAGCGTTAGTACTGGGAGCCTCTCCCTATCAAGCCAGCCTGCCCTTCCTGCAATCAGCGATGCGCCAATCCCTTGCCCCGATCCTGGCTTCAATGGCTACCACCGGCATCGTGACGCTACCCGGCATGATGACCGGCCAGATATTAGGTGGCACAGACCCCGTGGTAGCCGTGAAATACCAGTGGCTGATCATGATCTCAATTTTTGTCATGCTCTGCGTGGCAATCGCTTCGACTCTGCTGATATCGGTGAAAACACTGATCGGTGATACCGGCAAGTTACAGGTGAGCGTTCGAGAGTAACGATTGAAACCTAAGACCAGTATCAGTTAGCGGCGGTACCACAACGCAGCATCTTGCAACGGCGTTTGCTCTGACAAGTTAGGATTGTCGATCGCAAATAGCTTACGGTTAGCCAAATCTGCACGCTTTATCGCTGCACCGAAATGCTCAATGAATAAACGGTCAAAACTGCCATCATCGATCATGCCCCTTAGCCCGCGCTCTATTCGCGCGGCCAATGCTGGGTATTTGGGTGAAACAAAAAAATAGGTGGGCAGCGGGATATACACAACCAAGGTGCTTTCCACCGCGAGGTCAGGATAAAAGCGCTGGCGATCGTCGAACTCCGTGAACACTTCATTGACACCACGACCGAACGAATAAAAGCGATCGTGCATCAACATCCGGAACAATGACTCATAATCCAATCCAGTGACCACTTCCATGCCGGCCTTTTCCATCGCCCAACGTGTTGACCATTGCTCACCAGAGCCAGTTGCAATATCAGCCAACTGTTGCCAACTATTCACGCTGGCAAACATCGGCTGATTCTGCTGCTTAATCAAAAATAGGCGATAGCCCTGGATCCCTTTACGAATAGGTATGCGAACGGGAATAAGCCGCTCTTCCCAGCCTGGTTTAGGGGCTTCGGCCATCACGTGTAATACTTCCCCACGCTCCAGCTCCAGCAAAGCTCTATCGCGAGGCATCACCTTATCAGTGGGGCGCACCGTGACATCGTCATGCTCATCCTCAGTTCTCAGCAAAACCTCAGCCAGCAACTCGCGAGGATAGTCATAACGAGGATCTAACTTGGAGTGACCGCGGTTGATAAGTACCACAGCCGGGTAACCGGCAGCGCCTGAGGCTCGAGGTGCAGCTTGAGTACCGTCAGCAGCCAGGTTATTGGCTAAAACTGCAAACGACAACGAAAGGCTAATTGCTGAGCATGCCAAACAAAGTGTCTTAAAAACTGCCATCGATTAATCCAATAGCGCATCAAGGGTCAGCTTCATCATACTGTGGAAGCTCCGCTCCCGCGCATCACTACTCAGCTGTTCATCTCGGCGAATATGGTCACTGACAGTTAACACGGTCAGCGCCTTCGCGCCATATTCCGCTGCAACACCATAAAGTCCGGCGGCTTCCATCTCTACTGCCAGCACACCCATCTGATCTGCCCGGTCCATCAATTCACCACTGGGGGCATAAAACAGATCCGTAGACACCACATTACCCACCCGCACCGGCACTTGATCCGCCAACGCTTGATCCGCCACCCGTTTTAACAAGCCGTAATCAGCGATCGCAGCAAAATCATGACCAGCAAGACGTGCCCGATTAACACCTGAATCGGTACAAGCACCCATCGCCAAAATAATATCGTTGAGCTGGATATCACCTTGAATCGCACCGCAGCTGCCAACGCGGATGATCTGCTTCACCTCATACTCGGTATACAACTCGCGGGCGTAAATAGAGCAAGAGGGGATCCCCATGCCACTGCCCATCACCGATACCCGCAACCCTTTGTAGTTGCCGGTATACGCCAACATACCGCGCACCTGATTAATACACTCAGCCTGCTCTAGATATTGCTCGGCAATAAACTTGGCCCGCAACGGATCACCAGGCAGCAGTACAGTATCGGCAAAGGCACCGGATCCGGCGCTAATGTGAGGGGTAGCCATACACTCTCCTAGTCTCAACTCGAACTAATCTAATAGCACAGAAAGAAAGCTCTCGCCGTACTCAAGCGGTTGTATTTCCATGAATTGTGCAACAGTTTGTCCCATATCAGAAAAACTTTTACGATGGCCAACCGTCCCTGTCTTTATCTGTTTTCCGGCGACCAATATCGGCACATGTTCGCGGGTATGATCAGTACCAGACCAGGTTGGATCGCAACCATGATCAGCCGTCATCAGCAGCAGGTCTTCCTCTGCCATCGCCGCCAGTAACTCAGGTAAGCGGACGTCAAATTGCTCCAGGGCATCGGCATAGCCCAAGGTGTCGCGACGATGACCATACAACATGTCAAAGTCAACCAAGTTGGTCATCAACAAGCCACCGGCGGGTAGAGTTTTTAGCGCCTTTAAGGTTTGTTCAAACAGGGCATCATTGCCATCACCGTGAAGCGCTTGGCTCACCCCTTTATGCACATAAATATCAGCAATTTTTCCCACAGAAATCACTTCTCGGCCTTCATCGGCCAAGCGTTCCAACAGCGTCTTACCCGGCGGCTCAACGCAAAAGTCCTGACGATTGGCGGTGCGCTTAAAGCTCTCTGCATCCTCACCAACAAATGGCCGGGCGATAACACGGGAGATGTTGTGGGGCGCCAATAGCTCTAAAGCTAAACGGCACAGTTGATACAGCCGTTCCAAACCGAAATGCTGCTCATGGGCCGCAATTTGAAACACGCTGTCAGCCGAGGTGTAACAGATTGGCATCCCCTCAGCGACAGACTGCTCGCCAAGTTCTTTAATAATCGCAGGACCCGACGCATGGCAGTTGCCCAATACGCCGGGAAGCAGACCTTGCTGACGTAACTTACGCAAAAAGCTGGGGGGGAATGATTCTGTTTTTTCCGGGAAATAGCCCCATTCAAAAAACACCGGCACCCCTGCCATCTCCCAATGGCCACAAGGGGTGTCTTTGCCGCTGGATATCTCTTCGGCGAATCCCCAGCTCGCCTTATGCCCCAGCAGGTTAAGTGGCGCTTCGCCAGTGATTGGCGCACTACCCAGCGTGCTATTCCAGCCTTCTGGCCAATGGCCACTGCTGGCCGCGCAGGCATCAGCCAAGCCCAATTGGTATAGATTAGGTAACGCGAGCGGCCGTTTCCTGATCTGCTGGCAAGCATCGGCGATATGCAACAGCGTATTGGCCCCTGCGTCACCAAACTGTTCGGCATCGGCGGAAGCGCCAATACCAAAGGAGTCCAACACCAGCCAGATCACCCGTCTTTGCATCGCTAGTATTCTCCCGTCTGAGTCACTGCGCCCTGAGTATCATTAAGCACACCATCCGTATGCATCTGTTGCAACAGTGATTGCCGTAAACTGCTGGCGCCTAAACGGAATCGTTTTGCAGTCAACGCGTCAGCTCCCAGTGTTTGCTTGACTAGCTCGTAGTAATCGCTCGCTTCTGCCATGGTTCTAATGCCTCCAGCCGCTTTAAAGCCTGCCACATTGCCATGATCACGGATGCACTCAAGCATCACTTTCGCCGCTTCCAGCGTCGCATTCACTGCCACTTTGCCAGTTGAGGTTTTGATAAAATCCGCTCCCTCGTCCAGCGCCAACTGACTGGCTGTGCGAACAAGTGACACATCCTGAAGTTCGCCACTTTCAATAATCACTTTTAAAACACAAGCTTCGTTCAGGCGACGAACCGATTTAACCAACGCCGCGGCTAACCACCACTGCCCTGCCATCACCGCCCGGTAGGGGATCACCAGATCAATTTCGTCAGCCCCAGCCTCTAATGCGGCAGACACCTCATGCATCACCGTCGCCGGTTTAGCATCACCGGCCGGAAAGTTCGCCACCGTCGCAATGCGGGTTTGGTTGTCAGGCCGAAGTTGTTTCGCCAATGATACCCAGCGCGGATAAACACACAGTGCTGCCACATTCAGCAAGTCACCGCTATCCAGCTCAATACGGCTGTCGTGGCACAATTGGGTAATAGCCGACTCATCATCGTCTTGATTGAGCGAGGTAAAGTCCATTAGCGCGAATAGCTGCCCAGCCAATTCAGGCGATGTTGTTTGGGTATCGTCGTGATTCAAAGCCCTGACCCATTTAGTTTAGTTTGGATTGATATGGATACGATCAGTATAATGCCGCCTCAACTTAGCTGGCCAGCATTGGTCAGCGGATCATGGCCTGTTTGGTAGTGTAATGACCGATATCGATGTAGACAGCAGTACAGACACTTTGCGCTTCGGTGGCATCAACCGCTTGTATGGTAATGATGCAGCACAGATCCTCGCCAACGCGCACCTATGCGTTATCGGTATTGGTGGTGTCGGTTCATGGACGGCAGAGGCGCTAGCCCGTAGCGGTGTTGGCCAACTCACCCTGATTGATCTGGACGATATTTGTGTCACCAACACCAATCGCCAGATCCATGCCACCGCAGACACCATAGGCCAAGACAAAACCGCCGTCATGGCTGAGCGTATTCGCGCCATCAATCCTGCCTGCCAGGTCAACTGTGTTGAAGATTTTGTCACCGAAGAGACCCAAGCCGAATATCTACTAGCGGGCTTTGACTGTGTGATTGACGCCATTGATAGTGTCAACGCCAAAACGGCGATGATCGCCTTCTGTAAGCGTAACAAGATCCCTTTAATCACCGTTGGTGGCGCGGGTGGGCAAACCGATCCCCGCTTGATCACCAGCGGCGATCTGGCAAAAACCTTTAACGACCCACTGCTTGCCAAAGTACGCAATAACCTGCGACGAAAGCACAACTTCACCAAGAACACCAAGCGCAAATTTGGTATCGAAGCGGTGTTTTCAGAAGAGCAGCTGGTCTACCCACAAGCGGACGGCTCGGTATGCCAAACCAAAGCGATGAATGATGGCAGCACCCGCTTAGATTGCGCTGGCGGTTTTGGCGCCGCCACCATGGTCACCGCAACCTTTGGCTTTATCGCCGCCGCCAGAGCAGTAGATAAGGTGCTAGCAAAAGCGCGTAAAGCGTTATTAGAAAAGCCAACAACAGAGTAAGCGCAGTTAAGCTCTGACCACAAGGGATGACCCATCGACTGTTCATCAGAGCCACCTGCACAGCGATAGCCGTTTTCGCTTATTTTTTGTGGATCATAGTCTTAGTGTCGGCTTACTAAAAAACTGGAAAGACAGGGAAGTGTTCGAATGAGTTCTATCGAAAAATATCTGCATTTAACCGTTTTGGTGTTTTGTATTAGCGTCAGCGTGATATGGCGTTACACGTGGTTCGGCGCTTTCCTTGACGCCACACTGCTCATCTTTGCTATCTATTTGCTGCCCTATTCTGCGGCGCTGATTGACGACAAACTGCACCCTCAAGGCCTCCCCTTGCTTGAGCGACTTAGCCTAATTAAATGCTTCGCAATGCTACTTGGCAGCCCCATTTTTCTTTATGTCGGATTTTATTTGCTTTCACACGAGCCATTGTCACTCTTATGTGACGAAGCCACAGACTGTTCCGATGCCGCACACAGAGGAGTTATTGGTCTGATCGCCATTTCCGGAGGAATATTTTGCATCACAGGGCTGCTTTATCAATGGTTGCCCAACCGACAGGCCTGCAAAGCGGTTCTCGACAATGAACAACTAAACGCCCCGCACAACACAACGGCACTGATGCATATGTGCGTTTCAACTGAGACAGAAGATCTAAATATTTACCCAGATACCAGCTTAGAAGGCGCACTCGTTAAAATTAACGCACTGACAAAAAAACAAGTACGCACACAACAGGGCGACGCATTACTTGCCACCACCATCATGTGGCAATGTCCGCAGATGAGTGACAACAGCCTCGCGGTGACAAAAAACAGTGACGGCCGCTATGACATTACGCTACAAGCTGTATACCGCAGAGGCATGGTAGGAAAGTGGTTTCGTCGAGAAGCATTTTGCCTGCTCTTTGATAAAAAACGAAAGGAAGTCGACGCAATATTGACCCGTTTTTACGGCGCTAATTCAGCGCAATATTATGATTTTGTTTATGAACAAGCGGCAGCCAACTAATTGTTGTTATTGGCAAAAATCTAAGCCGCCCCATCAAACAAGCAGATAAGAACTAAGACGAATCAGGCAACGATATTCATGCATTGGCAGATCATCACTATCCTTTTAGCGTACTTCCTAGCTCTGGCAGTACTCCCATCAACGTTTGCTAATATCTTGTTTGACTTACTTGCGCTCGGCGCTGCCTCACTGTGTATTTGGTATGTGCGGATATTTGCCAAAAGCGGCACCGTAACGCCCCATATCATTGAATCAACCAAGGGCAGGATCGGCTTCGGGGCTATTTTTCTATTATTGGGCTGCTTAATGGCAGGCTTAACATTCCCTCTCATTGTTTTACAGCCCACAGAATTGGTCTGTCGATACAACCCATGTGATACCGGCACACATAGCTGGGCAATGGGAATATTATCAGCAGCTGTATCGCCAGTGATGCTGCTGACCAGTTACGATCTATTTCGGGCAATTTGGAAGCCAATTAACAAAAGCAACGACCCTAAACGTACCGACAATAACGGATAAAAAATGACATTATCATGGATGATACTCATCAGCTTAATTGCTGCCGCCTTATATATTCCCTCGCTGACCATCAGTGGTTGGCTACCATTAACACTCAGCAAGTGTAAGCAAGATCGCGCTTGGAGAAGAGCGGTCATCACAGCTATTGCACTGCCAGCCATTGCAATGCTTCTTACCTACCCATTCTGGTTAATCCCTATCGCTTGGTGCCTATACGCTTTTACCGACGTCTCACTGTGGTCTTGGTGGCTGATCGCACCGTCAGCCCCACTCGTTGCGCTCATTGTTGCGGCTGTCATTGTGGATATATAGTTGCTATTGGGGGCTCAACGAAAACGCTATGGTTGTCTGGCGGCAATAAACGCTTGGATCTCCGCTTCGGTAAGCTCAGTCCCAAACACGCTAGCCTTCACTTTGAAATCCTCGACCACGCGACTAGCGCCTGAACGACCATTGATTTTGATGACGTCGGCAACAAATTGCTCGTCGTCTATTTCATCGGAGCAAACACTCAAAATGCATGGGTGAGACGTCAAAAACTCAGCGATATCTGGCAGAGCAGCCACACAGCAAAGCGCCTCGACCGCAGCCTGATGCAACTCGCTGTGCACTTCACGGATCAGATCGTAGTAGGCTTCCTCTACAGATTTGTAGTTGGCCGATTGCTCTCTGTTTTCCGGTGCCGGTATGGAATAGATAGGATCCAGACTCTCCAAAAGATCATTAACCGAGGAGAGGCTACGCTCAGTCTTCGTCAGCAGCGCTGCGACGACACCCTCAACAGGCAAAAAAGTGGCACTGCTGGGATCCCAACGGATAGCCGATTTCATTTCAGCATCACTGATCCCCTCCTCATCGAAACATTGCTCAAGCCCCGCCACTAAGCCTTGTTCGCTACAAGCAAAAGGGGTGCAATAAGACCATGTGCCAGCGTTATAGTAGAGGCCGATATGATAGAGCTGTTGCTCGGAAAACTGCTCGATGATCTTTCTAAGTGCAGGGGCGGTCTCACAGCTGAGCGCCTCTATGAATTGAGTTTTAACCTCAGCTAGCCTGGATCCAAGTGTGGCTGGGTAGTCCGTCTCTGACATTTGAGTTAATCCCTTTCTGTATATCTGATCCCTATCTGCAATGAACTCTACTTCTATCATAGATCGGGCTTTTGACGTAGCCAGTAAAAAGCTGCGTCATTTGGCCACAGAGTCAGGAGTAAAGAGTAAGCACCTCGCCGCTTTGCCTTACGGGTGTTAAATCAGGGGCAAAGGTCAGTATCCATAACGCAAGCGGACTATGAATCTACCGCCAAGCGATTGAACAATCACCCGAGAAAACGATTAGGCGACAAAACAGCTGAAGAGGTATTCAATGAACACTAACCGCTACTGTTGCACTTCAAACTTGATACTAAGCATTGATTGATACATGCTGAAAGAACCAACGGCAAGATATTATTGCGGAGTCTTCCCAAGGGAACGCATGGCGCCTAAGCAAAATGATTTCTTCCTTCCACTCTCCGACAGCTACTTCTTTTCCTTGGTAACGAGCATGAACGTTAATATCACTCTTGCTATCTACACACGCGATCACCTGTAACTCATCACCAGGTTTCAGTACACCAACTTCTAGCGGTACGTCACCAACTTTACCTGCCAGCGTGTTGGGATCAAAAAGCGGAACATTCCCAATGGCACGGACAGTTATACTTTCGGGCAAAGCAATCCAGAAATAGATAACCCCGCTAGAAGCCAAAAGCAGAAATGCAATAATAAGCATATGCTTTGCTTTCATCGTATTCCTAACGCCAAGCTAAGCGGCGCCAATGCGAGAGTGTAGCGTTGCGATAAAATGGCGAAGCCATTCGCATAAGCGAAACGTAGCATTGAGCGTCCGGCTTTAGCGCCTTGTTATGTGTTTTTCCCGAGATAGCCATATTGCCTTTTTGCTTGTTCTAGCTGAGAGATGTTTAAAAATGGCCATGCAGTTTTATCCCCCACTAAACTCCATGGATCTGGCTCAATTTCTCCGAACAAACCGAATGTAAACCTGTGCAAGAGTGACCTTTTACGATTTCGAACCGGCCATTCATACTCAAAACCAGATTTTAAAAACAAAATCAGTTTTGCGGCGTATTCTTTGTCTTCTCTACTCAGTCTATTCTTACCTCTAAGCTTATACTCTTTCATGTCAGAATATATCCCCCAAGCTCCATAATAGAAAACTGCCGAGATAGCTCTATCTTCACTTTGAAAAGGAACAGAGTCTTCAAAGTCGTCGTTTGTAATATTCCCAGAGCACAAACTTCGAATCAATTCGGCGAATTGTATTCTCGATTCTTGATCAATCATACCCTACACACATAACGCCGCCTTAAGCGGATGGAAACAGTTGGCTAAAATGTGAAGCGCAGCGAAACTCAGCCAACTGTTGGAGTTCCGACTTTAAGGCCTTGTTAGCTGTCACCACTACAATTTACTCAAGTTCTAGCTCTTCCACTATTGGCACTAAAGGCTGATCCATAGCATTAGGCCTCAACGAGTGGAGATAGTCTACTGCATCTTCATTATTTAATAGCCCTTCAATAAATGCGCTTTTCCAATCTCTTCCTCTATCATTTTGAGGTATCTCATTTAACCTTTGTAACAACGCCCCCCTCAAATCAAACCTCCTTTTTGAGAGTCTTGTTTGCCACCTTCGATAATCATCTTGGCAAAATTTTATTATTCGTTGTTTAACCTTTAAGTTTTTAATATGAAAAATTACTCTTTGGTCTTCACCATCGCCTGTCACTTGCAATTTTCTTAATACGACAGAAAATGAGGGGCGATTTGTTTCACAACTAAAAGCTACTGTTATTTTAAACCTAAACTTTTGGAGAAGGTCTGAGTATATTGGGTGGATAAACTTTGCTGTGCCAGCATCTACACAATAATAGTTTTCACCTTTAATCGGAGCACAGCTTCGACACTGTGGAACCAAGTTATTTGGAAAGATTGAATACTCAGGCCACTGATCCTTAGGAATAAAGTGATCCAATGTATCTGGTTTCTTTGGATTGCCGCAAAATGGACACGAATACAAACCGTGCTCATTTCTTCTAAATAGCAACTCTCGATTTAAAGATGCAGGAGCTTTCTCATAGTAATGAACAAGTAATTCTCGATGTTCATCAAAGTCTGTAGCTTCAAGTTCAACTCTATAGTTACGAATGATCCCTTCATATAAAGGGTACCTTTCAGTTAACTCTTCTGAAATAGCGATAAGCTCATGAACATTATCTTTTCTGCATGTTGTAGCAAGGTTAAGCCAACCACAAGGCAATCCTCTCACAAAATCCTCAAGATATAGCAATTACATATCCTCTATTTCTATATCATCACCATCATCCAGTTTTGATAATGCATATGCTAAGGCATCATCTCCAATATGATTTTTGATTGTGTTTATTGAATTTTCTGCTTTCTTTAAATATCTATCAATTTCCCTTTGATACGGCTTAACCATGTAGTCATCATCAAAAACTTCCGAAATAATGATATCTAACGACTCACCATATGTTTCAACACTTGAAATATTAGTTTCCGTATTTCCCTTATTTTTTCTGAGAATGGTTATAGCTTTACTCTCAACCTCTCTAGCTAGTATTGCTGAATGTGTGGCAATAATTGAGTAAGATTTTGTCTCTTTCAAAATATGTTGCAGCATATTCATTAACCCCACTTCAAGTTCAGGGTGTAAATATAACTCTGGCTCATCTAGAACTAATAAGCTCTCTTCCTCAAGTTCAGCAATAATTGCAGGAATCATGTATGAATATATTTTTTGACCTGAGCTTAATGGCAAAATATTTCCATCTTTTTTGAAAATAATGCCCTTGTTATAATTAAGACTATCTTTTAAAGAGTTAGTGTTTAAAGTCGAAGTAACTTCAAGCTCTTGATTATCATCGTTTGTAATAAATACTGAATCAAAATCAATGCATAATGAAAGTGTATCTTTGAGTATTTTAAATCTAGACTGCTCTTCCCACCACGAGTTTTCATCATCATATTCAATAACTTTGATTAAAGAATTTATACTTTGCTTTATTGGGTGATTTAAATCATGATCACCACTATCATTTTTAAAGCCAATATATGAATACTCGTTTACATGTAACCTTTTTCTTGATTCGCTTTTTCTATTGCTTTTTTCTTCACTTGCTGAGTAGCGACTAGATAATTTTTTAAAGATCTCGCTTTTCGTATAAAAGCTCTCAAATGGTGAAAAGGCAATCATAATTAACTTGTGGAAATATGGGTGGTTATCTTTAGTATCAATAACACCTGTAATAATTTCACTGAGCTTCTTTAAGGCATGTGACTTACCGACACCATTTTTTCCTATCAGTAAATTGATATTAGACTTTCCAATTTCTCGGCTAGTATCAAACTTTAGGCATAAATCATCGAATGTATCACCAAGTTCAGTGAGTGTTATATCAAATGTTTTTTTAGGGATATAACGACCTAGAGCAATTTGATACCCTTTTTTCAATATTGCACTCGATGCACTCCCACGCATAAAGCTACCAGAAAAACCCTTCCAGCTAGAAAATTCATCATATTGATCGTTAAAATATCCGGCATCACAGATTTTAATCAATATCTCTTCGGCTTCACTTTCACTAAACAAGGAATTTATTTTCTTATAGAAATCAACCTCTTCACCAATTGATACTATATTATCGATATTTAAAACATCTGTAATTTCAAAATATTTAGATTCTAAAGGTTTGCCATTTTCCTTAAAGTACAATGATGAATCTTCTTTATCTTTAATTAATATTTTTAGAGTACCTAGTTTTCGCTTCTGCTTTTCAGATACATAGTACAATTTAAACGTAATAATATATCCAAAATCATCCCAAGGACTTTTATAGTTTGTTCCTCGATGATCTTGTAATAAATGAAAGCCATCAAGATTTTCTATCGATAGGGACTCTGAATAATAGTATTTCATTGGTTACCTAAGTTTGAAGTGCAATATAATACAGCTAACGCCTTTGATAACAGGACCTATAACGCGCCCAAATAAAACCACCGCTCTCTGGGTGGTTCCTCGTTTATCAAACTTGTTGTACACCCGCACCGCCGTGGCTATGGACGAACAACGTTATCTATTACACTCACTATGCCGTGCTTTGCTAACTTAACGCAACACTCTGTTAATACTGAGCAACTCATAACTTGCGCTCGGTCAGATTGTCCCCACACAGCATTCCACCGCGCCAAAAACACAGTGCCGTATGTTGATTAAGCCGCATGATGAACAGGCACCTCCTTATCACCATGTATTAACGATGCCCCGCAAACATCACACACGCGGGGTACATCACAACCAATCAGGTAAGCCTGCCAACTGATAAATTCACCTTGGCTTACCTTTGACTGTCCAAGCTGCAGACGGGCACGGTTCAATTTCGTTCTTCCGCCTGCGCTGTATAGTCCCAGATAACGCACACTGCTCTTTCCGTGTTGCGGGG
>NZ_QPID01000010.1 GCF_003336225.1 Corallincola holothuriorum | reverse complement strand
AGTGCTGATCCAGCAGCGTTTGCAGTGTCCTTTTCATGGACTAAGCTATAGCAAACCACTGTTTATTTATCCAGCAATCTAGCAAAAAAAGACTTCCCCGAGGCCTGCCTCGGCGAGTACAACGCTAGATAGAACTACACGGACCATCTATCTGGATAAAGGGGCCATGTATACCTATCACCCCAAACCGGAAAGATCCCGTCTAACCTACTTTTTATTAATTAGTAATTTGATCATAACTTACTGATTAGTCGATTTTTACTCTCTTTTTCACAAAATACGCCGAAATTAGCGGCAGATCGTGATTTGACAGACATCACATGCACATCCATACAGTGTTGTGCTTTTATCCAGTAAAAATCAGCGCATCGCTATAATGCCCACCCTAAAAAAATCTCCGCCCATTCAGGCCTCTAGCCACTACACTTTTAACTATGGTTACTCACTGACTTCATTGCGGATTTTTCACCTATGCGCTTTATACCCAATGCCAGCACACTGCGACTATTGCCTGTTTTCCTGTTAACCAGTTTTCCTTGTGCGGCCTTTGAGGCACACCAGGAATCGATCTCCGCACTCAGTCACCCCTTGGCGATCTTCGCGCTGTGCATCTTTTTTATCGCCTACGCGCTGGTGATCTTTGAAGAGCAACTGAACTTGCCTAAATCCAAGCCAATGATTAATGCGGCGGGGATCTTATGGGTGCTGGCCGCCTTAGTTGGCGCGGAGATGGGCATGAGCCGGGAAGCACTGGAGGCCGCAGTCACCCATAACCTGTCGGAGTTCGCCGAGCTGTTTCTGTTCCTGTTGGTCGCGATGATCTACATAAATGCACTGGAAGAGCGCAACGTGTTTGAAGCATTAAAGGGCTATTTGGTTGGCAGAGGGCTCAGTTACCAGCAGCTATTCTGGGCCACCAGCATCATCGCTTTTTTCCTGTCGCCAATTGCCGATAACCTGACTACCGCCCTGATCATGGGCGCAGTCGTGATGGCGGTGGGTAAGGAGAGCAGCCAGTTTATTGGTCTCACCTGTATCGCCATTGTCATTGCCGCCAATGCGGGCGGTGCTTTCTCACCATTTGGCGATATTACCACCTTGATGGTTTGGCAATC
Organism: Corallincola holothuriorum; assembly: GCF_003336225.1. Lineage (NCBI taxonomy): Bacteria > Pseudomonadati > Pseudomonadota > Gammaproteobacteria > Alteromonadales > Psychromonadaceae > Corallincola > Corallincola holothuriorum. The sequence continues at coordinate 182,470 of NZ_QPID01000010.1, read as the reverse complement.
GGGGCGCATTGAGTTTACCGAATTTTTTCAGCTGTTTTTGCCGGCGATCGCCAACTACATCGTGCCGGCGCTGATCATCTCGCGATTTATTCCTGCAGGTAAGCCACCCGCGATCGAAGACAGGGTCAAGGTTAAACGGGGGGGTTACCTAAGTTGCTTGCTGTTTATTACCACCATCTGTCTGGCAGTGACTTTTGAAAACGCCCTCGGCCTGCCACCTTATCTGGGCATGATGTTTGGGCTATCACTGCTGTTTTTATCTATCTACCTTGGTTCGCAGTTTCTTGCCGATGACCACGAAGACAGAGATTTTAATACGTTCAGTAAATTGGCAGTTCCGGAATGGGACACCCTACTGTTCTTCTTTGGTGTGATGTACTGTGTCGGTGCCCTCGGCTTTCTTGGCTATCTTACCGCCGCCTCTGGCGTTATGTATGGCGATTGGGGCGCTACGCCAGCCAATATTGCCGCCGGCGTGATCTCTTCTGTGATCGATAATATCCCGGTGATGTTTGCCATTCTGACCATGGCGCCCGAGATGGATCATTTCCAATGGCTGCTGATCACCTTCACTGCTGGTGTTGGCGGCAGCTTACTGTCGGTGGGGTCCGCAGCAGGCGTGGCCTTAATGGGAGCTGCCAAAGGGCATTACACCTTTATGTCACACCTGAAATGGAGCTGGACCATCGCTTTAGGCTATGGTGCCGGCATCGGCGTGCATTTTTTGGTCAACGGCTAATGCCATAAAACAAGCTTGATAAAGGTCACTAACCGAATACGGCTTGGTTTATATACTGTGGTGAAACCGTCATCGCGCATCGCGATAGATTTTAAGGATCTCAAAATGAGCCCTCGTTCCACCTTGCTTGCGCTATCCGTCATCAGCAGTCTCATCTGCAGCACAGCGGTTAACGCTGATGATATCGCTATAGGAAAACAGAAAGCGACGACCTGTGCCGCCTGCCATGGCGAACAGGGCGTTTCGGTGATCCCCATGTATCCCCATCTGGCGGGACAGCAAGCCGTGTACTTTGAAAATCAGATGAAAGCGTTTCGCAGTGGTGCGCGACCAAACCCGATCATGGGTAATTTGGCCAAGCCACTCTCTGATGAGGATATCCGCCAACTCGCGCTCTATTACGCCAGCCTGAAGTTGTAGCAGACAGCAAAACCAAAACGACGAACATCATCATAAAATCGAACAAAACAGGCGATAAGTTGCGCTTTTAGTTCTTTATAATCGGATCTAATCTCTCCTCATACCCACAGGAGGAGAGTCTGATGATCACTATTCGCCCAGCCAATGAACGTGGACACGTCAACTTAGGTTGGCTAGACAGCCGCCACAGCTTTTCTTTCGGCCACTACTACGATCCTCAACATATGGGGGTGTCAGCCCTGCGGGTGATCAATCAGGATATCGTGCAACCAGGTGGCGGCTTTGGCACTCACCCCCATCAGGATATGGAGATCCTCTCTTACGTATTGAAAGGCACTCTCGAGCACCAAGACAGCATGGGGCATATTCAACGGCTCACGGCCGGTGAATTCCAATTAATGAGTGCTGGTACCGGGATCAGCCACTCGGAATACAATGGCTCAAATACTGAAACGGCTGAGTTCTTACAGATCTGGATCCAACCTGATCAACTTGGGCTGACGCCTGACTACCAACAGAAAAGATTCCGTGGGGAGGGAATGATCAAAGTAGCTTCTCCAGACGGCACTGAAGGCAGTTTAACTGTCCATCAAGACGCAACCGTGTATCTGGCAAGGTACGCAAAAACCACAACAGCGCAGCTGGAATTGCCAGCCGGGCGCCAAGGCTACTTGCAACTGATCAAGGGGTCTATAGATCTGGAACATCATCAGCTAGCTGCTGGTGATGGCCTTAATGTGAGTGCCAGCCATGATATGCAACACCTGATAGTTGAAAATGCCCCAGACAGTGAATGGCTATGGTTTGATCTACCCGCAACACATTAACGAGGCATTGCCTTAGGCAAACGCACTGGTTAATATGTCGCCGCTTTCACTTACCAACTTGCAGGAGGTCACCATGCGATTAGCAACAAACCTATGCAAGCCTGTTCTGGGTTAACACGCCTTTCTGTTTGCCCAGCCAGCCGGCTTGCCAATTCATCTATTTGTATCATCACTATGGAATTGGGATATGGGCAACTATGTTCAATCAATGTCGTGCCAACGGTTATCGATGGCCGACCTGCAAAATCAAACTAAAAATATCTGGCAAACCAACACCGTTTTCGTGCCTATGGGCAGGGGAGACGGCAGATGTTGATATTGCAATTAAGCGCTGGCCAGGGGCCTGCTGAGTGTTGTTTGGCCGTCGCCAAAGCATATGCCTGCCTGCTAAAAGAAGCAGACAAGCATGGGCTATCGGTATCTGTCATAGAATCAGTCGAAGGCGCTGAAAAAGGCACCTTTGCTTCGATACTGTTGAGTATCGACGGCGAGAACGAACGGCAGTTTGCAAACCAGTGGCAGGGGGTGATCCAGTGGATCTGTGTCAGCCCTTACCGGCCGCGACATAAGCGGAAAAATTGGTTTATTGGCTGTGAGCTGTTTGCCTCAAGCAATACCGCTGGAGACAACAAAATCAGCTATCGTGCTTGTCGTGCCAGTGGTCCGGGCGGTCAGCATGTCAACAAGACTGATTCGGCGATCCAAGCGACGCACCTTGCCACCGGCATTAGTGTCAAAGTCACCTCTGAACGCAGTCAGCACGCCAATAAGCGCTTAGCGACACAGTTAATCGCTTACAAGCTAGCAAAACTGGCTGATTCAGCCGTGGCAGCGAAGAAACAACAGCAGTGGCAGAGCCACTTGACCCTAGAGCGGGGCAATCCGGTGAAGCTGTTTAAAGGCAGTGAGTTCAGGCTAGTGAAATAGCATGAACATTTAAGTGGATAGATCGATAGCGCAGGCCAACAATGCCTGCGCTATCTTTTTACTTAGCCGTTATAAGCACCGCTGGAATAATGCAGCTCATAGCTATGGCTATAGATCTCAACAATATTACCGAACGGGTCTTCCATGTAGATCATACGGTAAGGCTTTTCACCTGGGTAATAGTAACGCGGCGCTTTCATCCGCTTTTTACCACCCGCCGCCACAATCTTTTCAGCTAACTCTTCCAGATTCGGATCTTGAACACAGAAATGGAACACACCAGTTTTCCAGTATTCAAAGTTGTCTTCCGGGTTCTGCTGATTTTTAAATTCGAACAGCTCCACGCCAATACGATCGCCGGTGGAGAGATGGGCAATACGAAAATGCTCCCACCCCGCGCCAAATACGTCAGTACACATCTCGCCGATGGCACTGTCATCTTCAGTGATATCCGTGGGTTCCATGATCAGGTACCAGCCCATGACTTCGGTATAGAATTTTACCGCAGCATCCAAATCAGGCACTGAGATACCGATATGGGAAAAGGTACGTGGATAAGGCGTTGGTTGATTGCTTGTCATAACTAATACTCTCTTCGTTGGGAACGAGAGCAAGTATAGGGAACAGTTGTGATAATATTAAATTATCATAAATTATGATTTTAATAATATTTAGAAATGATAAATCCAACCCATTTAAGAACCTTTTTGGTACTGGCTGAAACCGGACATTTCACCCACACCGCCGAACAGCTGCATATGACACAGCCCGGTGTTAGCCAGCACATCATGAAACTGGAAGCCCACTTGGGTACGCCACTGCTGCATCGATTTGGCAAACGATTTGAGCTCACGGAAGCGGGACGAACATTGCAACAGTATGCTCAGGCACAAATGGCGGCAGAGCAAAATCTAATTGAGCAGTTGGCCAGCGATGAAGGAGAGCAAGGTGAGTGCCGTTTGGCATGCTCCGGCGCCATTGCCAATCAGCTTTACCCTGAGCTACTGTCACTGCAACAACGCTGCCCGGCCTTGCAGATAAAGCTCGAAGCTGCGCCAAACGAAAGCATCATTGCCGATGTTAAAGAGAATCACTGTGAATTAGGTTTGATCACCCGTGCAGTGAACGATCCCGCACTACAACAAGAAACACTGGGACAAGATGAACTTTGCTTAGTGATGCCAGCAGGCTCTGAATTCAGTTGGCAGCAACTGCAAGCGCTAGGATTTATTAATCATCCCGATGGTCATCATTATGCCACGGCAGCGCTGGCGGCGAATTTTCCAGCGCAGTTTATTGGCATGTCAGAAATTAATGAAGCCGGCTATATCAATCAACTCAACCAGATATTACTGCCGATAGCCCGAGGAATAGGTTTTACTGTGCTACCCGCATCGGCACTGCATGATTTTCCTTACGCTGGGCAGATCTGCTGTGCATCACTGTCGCAACCGGTCACTGAAACCGTCTACCTAATCAGCAAAAAGCATCGCCCCTTGGGCAAACGCTATGAGCATATAAAAGAGGTTATCTATCAACAGTGGCAACAGCAATAACAAGCAGAATAAGTGCTATACGCTGTGATGCTGCCTACCAATATCCAGACATTGCGAGAACGAAGGAGTCCGTATCAACACCTGTGGTGCGCTGCGTTCGCGAGCCGATGTAACCCAGTTTGATCCCCAAATGGCGGTTAATCGGAATGCCGACACTGGCGGCAAACAGCAACTCCTCTTTGCGGCTGTCTTTCTCAACACCGTCAACGGTCGGCTTCGCACCGTAATCGTATGCAGCACTGATACTGCCCCAAATACCGGGGCGATGAGTATAAATAAGATGACCACTCAACACATAGAGCGGATCATTCTCTAGTTTCTTGCCACCATAAAAGTCATCATTGTCGAAATAGATCACCGCCCTCGCCGTACTTTCAAACGACCATTGACCACGGGTGTGGATCGCGCCAATCTGTGGACGCAATGTATAGCGATTCGTACCCAGATTAATCAGCTTATCCGACATGTAGTCACCGGTAGGCAGTTGTACCGAGATACCGGCTCCAACAATTGTTTCATTAGGGTTGGCTTTACGATAGGCAACAAACTCTTTGCCCTCTAGCGGTGGCGAGCCATACAAATTCACCGCGAACCGAACAAGGGTGTCGGTAGCGCCATCACGAGAAGTTGACGCCGCCTCACCGTCAAGGATGCCAGTCCAATGCCCTTTCTGATAGCCCTGTGCCACGCCGATACGGGCACTTTTATCGAACAGTTCAAAGGTGCGAATATACTTGGCCACCCAAGTGTCTACCGTCGCTTCTGCCTCTTCAATTTTAAGCACCGGATCGAAGTCTATATCGGCTTTGGTGCTGGCATAGCCCGCACCGAGGAAATTGGTATTGATAGGGAGATGCGCCCAACGGCGAGGTTCAAGATCTTCAGCTTGCAGGTGCAACGAAACAAACAAAGTACACAAAGCCAGCAAACCTTGCAAGGCAACAGATTTCAACAAACTAATGCGCAGTGCCACAACCGATCCTCCATAACAATTTTCTCAATCCAATATCTACTGATTGATAAAAACGAACGGCCTCTAAAGCACATTCCGCTTTTCAAGCAGCTTGAGCTGCATCTGGTCGTAAACTTCTTTGGTGATGAGCCCTTGTTCGAATAGCTTTTTAAGCTCATCAAGCTCTTCTTTGATGTCCACAACGACTACCACTTCAGCTTCTTTCTTTTTCGCCAATTCAGCCGAAATACGCGGTAACACTCTTATGACATCTTTTTTTATATTGCTGATCCAGCCGCGAGGATAATAATCATTCCGTGTCACTTGCCCGATCGTCATAGGGTCTGTTGACTGTTGTAAACGAAAGGCTGTTGTTTTGATGGTGACCTTGCGCTCGGTATAATCAATAATGAGATCAGCTTCCGTCCCACGCTTATACAAATGAGACAATATGCGAGGGTCATCTCTGTTATCAACTACCCAACCTCGGTAGTTCAACGAATAGATAATTGCCTCTCCAACAGCTTCAACAGTCGCATCATCGACACCAACATAAAACGAAGTCGTCTTTTCAAGCGCTTGCCCAGAAAATGACATTGCGAAAAATAGCACGCAAGCCAATGCACTTTTCAGTTGCTTAGACATTTACATATTCCTTGATGTTACAAAACAGACAGTGCCTACTCAAAGGATATTAACATAATGGTAACTTAAGGCTATTTCTAAGCTATCAGGCAGAAAGCTTGCGGTATTAACGATTTGTAGAGCTACGGCAATAAAGATCAAGAATCAAGTTGTTGTTCAGCGCCCCAGCAGGTGGTCACAAATCACTTCCAGAAACGGATCGCCGAAGCGCGACAATTTTCGCTCACCGACGCCGCTGATCTGCAACAGTTCCACTTCGCGAGTTGGCTTTTCCTGCGCCATCTGTAGCAGAGTGGCGTCATTGAATACGACATAAGGTGGCACACCTTCATCTTCAGCCAGCTTTTTACGCAAGCCACGGAGGCGGGCAAACAGTCGGCGGTCATCTCCCTCCAACTCAATTTGCCGCTTTTGACTAGCCAGTTTAACCCGTGGCACCGCCAGCTCCAGCGCCTGTTCCCCTTTGAGTACGGGACGCGCGGCTTCGGTCAAACGCAAAATCGAGCTTTGCGTGATGTCCTGCACCAGCAAGCCTAGGTGCACCAACTGACGAACAACGCTAAGCCAATGTTCCGGCGGCTGATCTTTGCCTATGCCCCAGGTGGATAGTTTGTTGTGGCCGTACTCTTTGACGCGTGCGTTGTCAGCACCGCGCAGCACTTCCACCAGATAACCGGCGCCAAAGCGCTGACCCATCCGATAGATACAAGAGAGTACTTTCTGTGCATCGACAGTACCGCTATAGCGTTTGGGGGGATCCAAACAGATATCGCAGTTACCGCAGCTCTGCTTACGCTGCTCACCAAAGTAATGCAGCAATACCTGGCGACGACAGGTTTGCGCCTCAGAGAAAGAGGCCATCGCATTAAGTTTATGCTGCTCTACCTGCTGTTGGCGCGGGTTTTCGATGTTCTCCAGCAAGCGCCGCACTCGACTGATATCCGCAGGATCATAAAGCAACAGAGCTTCGGCAGGTAAACCGTCCCGCCCGGCACGCCCGGTCTCTTGATAATAGGATTCAATATTCTTCGGGATATCGTAGTGCACAACGAAACGCACGTTCGGCTTGTCGATACCCATGCCAAACGCTACCGTCGCTACGACAATCGCCAGCTCGTCTTTAACAAAACGCTCCTGTACCCGATTACGTAGCTTGATATCGATGCCGGCATGATAGGCATCGGCATCCACTCCCTTGGCCTTTAAACGCTCGGCGATCTCTTCCACCCGCTTACGACTGGTGCAATAGATAATGCCGCTCTGGCCTTTGCGGCCATGTAAATAGTCGCTGAGCTGGTCGAACGGTTTATATTTTTCAATCTGGTTATAACGAATATTTGGTCGGTCAAAGCTACCAAGAAACAAAAACGGCTGCTGCAGTGCCAACTGACCGATAATATCAACGCGGGTCGCATGATCCGCCGTAGCGGTCAACGCCGCGACAGGCACATGGGGAAAAAGCTGCTTAAGCTGCCCCAAGGCTGCGTACTCAGGACGGAAATCATGCCCCCACTGACTCACACAGTGGGCTTCATCAATGGCGAACATCGACAAGTTCACTTGCCGCAAGCGCTCCAGAAAATTGGCCTGTAGCAGGCGTTCCGGCGCGACATAAAGCAACTTCAATTCACCGTGGGCTAATGCCGACAATGTTTTTATCTGTTGTTCTCGGCTAAGGGTCGAGTTCAGGTAAGCCGCGCTAACGCCATTACTGACCAATTGATCCACCTGATCTTTCATCAAAGCGATCAGCGGAGAAACCACCACCGTCAAGCCATCACGCACCAGCGCGGGGATCTGATAACAGAGCGACTTTCCCGCCCCTGTCGGCATGATCACCATGGCATCGGCACCAGCAGCTAGGGCACTGACCACCTCGGATTGTCCGGGACGAAAACTGTCGTAGCCAAACACACTGTTCAGCGTGGCTAACGCCCTCTGCAACAAGGGATCACTCTGTTCCAGTCGACTTGAGTCGACGGCTATCGCAGCAGATGGAACGGCAGAACCAGGATTCATTGACTAAGGGGCGCTCTTCTATTGGTCACCGGTTTGGCGAACAGGCAGGCTAGTTTACTTGCCGCAGCGCACTTTGTCTTGAGGCATCGGGCGTTTATCACACCGGCACCGACTGGCGTTAATAAACTCTCTTTTTGAACAGTGCGTTATCACTAAAAAATGACATCGAAAAGTTGCGCCACAGACAAATCAGACCAACAATTGAATAATTACTCTAAACCACCGGTTGTTATCATGGCTGACCAACACACTCCGCAACAGACACGCGTAGCACCTGACTTGCCACCCAAGCTGGCCGCCATTGCCCACCTGTTTACTGATCAAATGCCGTTTAATCGCAGCTTGGGGCTTTCCATCCCTTACTTCACTTGCGACAAAGTGGAGGTGCATTTCGCTATGCATGAGGGGCTGATCGGCAATCCAATACAACGCATTCTCCACGGCGGTGTCACTGCTTCAGTATTGGATGTAGCGGGAGGCTTGATTGCCATCGCTAACTTTCTCGAGAAATCAGACACGATGGATCAAGCACTGCTGAATAAGAAGCTCGCCAAAATGGGTACCATAGATATGCGGGTGGATTACCTGCGTCCTGGTCGCGGTGAGCACTTTGTCGCCAGCGCCGAAGTGATACGTTCTGGCAGTCGAGTCAGCGTCTGTCGAATGGAGCTACACAATGAAAAAGGTAGCCAGATAGCTTTTGGCACCGGCGCATACATGATGGGGTAGCATATTTATCGTTCAGTCAGCAGGCTAAGGTCCCACCGCGCCTGTAACACGTTCCCCTTTCTACGCTATAACTTGTGAGCCAGTTCACATATCGACATCGAGTTTGTTCTAACGCAAATTGCGTCCGTTATCCGACCTCTATAGTCTGCTTCAGCAAATAACCGCATTTCAGTACTGCACCATGTCCAGAAGGATGAACCATTCGGGACATAAAAACAGCCAACTATCACCCTGTTAAGTTGGCTACTTGCAGCACCTATAGGAGATGAAACGCGCTATGAATCCATTGCATCAGCCTGCCCAGATATGGGTCCATGCCCCTGCTTCTCTTCATCGCATAATCAACAGCTTACCGGACCAACCCGCCTACCGTCAGGCGCTGGTAACGAAGTTTGCGGCGGCGAAAAAAAATGGCGTTGATGGCATTATCGTGCCGATCAGCTGGCGTACTGTGGCGCCATTTCACCCTGACAATGTCGAGCAGGCGCAACGTTGGCAAGGCTATCTCAGCCTGTTTTCATTGATCCGTCAGGCACAACTGAAACTGATCCCTGAATTTAATATCGGTGCTTCTGGGGTCAGTGAAGCAGGAACCCCCCACCTGTTACCCGACTGGTTTTGGGGCAAGCTAGGGCACGAACAGCCCGCAGACTGGCCACAGGATAGCTTAAAATATGTCGACCAACTGGGTAATGACACAATTTCCGCTCCCAGCCTGTGGGCGAGAGAGCTCTACACCCCTTATGTCAGCCAGTGGCTAAAAGCGTTTTTTCATCATGCTGCCGAATTTCAATCATGTATTCCGCAAATTTTGCTCGGTGCCGGGCCTGACGGCGAAGTACGTTTCCCTATTTTAGATGCATTGATTGAACCCGCCGACCAACACCAGCTCGGCGTTTTTAGTGGCATCGCAGTAGACAGCTTTGAACAGGCCATGCTCTCTCAGTATGGTGAAAAAGCGGCCTGGTATCGTGCTTGGGAGGTAGAAGATGACGCTCTGACTGCCAATGATTTACTCGGGCAGATACAGCAGCAGATCAACACCTTACTCGCCGACAACACACGAAGCTCGAAGCCGATCAGCGATTTCTACCGCTGGTATCAATCACAGCTAATTACATTCAGTGCAGAGACCCTGTCGTCGCTCAGCCAAACCCTGCCAGAGCAATGGTCTTGTGGTTTTGGTTTGCGCGTTCCAGTGTCACTCAACGCCAGTAACGACCATGCTGATCAACACGCTTTGGCTTTAGCAGGGGTCGCTCTGGATCATGAGACCGCATTATTTAGCCGCTTGTTTGATGCCTTAAGCAAGATAGAACTGAACTCCGACGCAAACTCACTTTGCGTCTTGTTGTCGGGTGTCGAATCCACCCAGCCCCATTATCAAATGAGCGACTGGGTAGGGCGCGCCGGTGAGCTAGGCATCCAACTGTATGTGGAAAACCGCCAGGCCAATGCACTAGATGACCATTTGGCGTGGGACAAACTGATGCAACGTAGCCTGCAGCAAACCGGGGTTGCCGGTTGGGCGCTGCGGGATCTGGATTCGGTGTTAGACACCGAACAAGCCGGTGCGGCCAGGTTGCGTCAACTCGGCCGAATGAAACATGGCATGGGTAAAGTCGGCCAACAGTTAGGACGTAAGAGCTTCCGGGTGATGGGGCCACTGCATCTGAAAGTGGGTAACCAGCTGATGATGTTGCAAGAGGAGAACTGGATCGAATTTGAACGGGAGATCCGGCAACTTCGGAAAATCGGTGTCAGTGCCATATCAACTGACCTTTGGTGGGGACTCATCGAGGGGCGCCAACCGGGCCTATTCGACTGGACCTACTATGACCGCATGGTCGAGGTGTTGGCAGCGAATGAGATGCATTGGGTACCCATCCTGTCATTTCATCAGGCGGGAGGTAACGTTAATGATGACTTCATGCAGACCATTCCACTGTGGCTGTGGGGTAAATTAATCGAAAACCACGATGAACTGGAGTCGGTGCGGGATCTGCAATATGTCAGTGAAACGGGGGATACATCGATGGAGTATGTATCGCTCTGGGCCGATGAATATGTGGTGCCCTACTACCGGCAGTTTATGCAGGCCTTTCGTGATCACTACCAAGATCGTGCCGACCTGATTGATGAGATTAATGTCAGCTTGGGCCCTGCTGGTGAGCTTCGCTACCCCAGCTACAATGCCCACGATTGGGGTGAATACCCCAACCGCGGCACACTACAATGCTTTAGCCGTCTTGCCGAGCAACGCTGGAAAAGTCACCTGAAGCAAAAATTCAAAACCGTAAAAGCCCTTAACTACGCCTTCAACGGCCAACACAAGAGCTTTGACAGCGTTGCCATTCCTGATCCACATCCGCTGTTTGAACAGAAGAACTATCTCTACTCCAGCTGGGCCCGCGAATTCCTCACTTGGTATCAAGGAGAGCTGATTCAGCATGGACGCGGCATTCTTGAATGTGCCAACGACGTATTCAGTGAGGGCGCGATGGCGAACGTGCCACTGGGAGTCAAAGTACCAGGCATTCATTGGGAGATCAGTGATCCGGCGATGCCCCGAGTCGCTGAGATCACGGCAGGTTTAGTCGCGCCTCATCCAGAGCTTGGCCCCCACAATCGTGGTGAATATGTCAAACTGCTCGGTCAGTTGGTGCCCTCTCATCTGCGGGAGAAAGTTATTCTGCATTTCACCTGCCTGGAGATGATCAATAAAGATTATGAAGGCTATTCTCGTGCAGAAGACCTGGTTAACTGGGTGGCAGATGCGGCGGCCGAGCTAGGCATTAGCCTAATGGGTGAGAACGCCCTAGCTGGCGAGCTTTATGGCAAACAGGGATGGCAGCAGATCGCCCGCGCACTCGACCGTCAGCCTGGTTTTGGTGGGATCACCCTGTTGCGGATGCAAAACCTGTTTGATGACCATCCCACACCGATGAAAGAGCTGACCCGACTGATCAATAAAGCGCAATGATCGCATTTTTTGCGACCTCAACTTTTAGTTAGCCCGTTAAGTTCGCAGTTTGCCCATTCAGTAACAAACTGAATGGGCAGCATAATGTTTTCTGTTCTAGATTTAGAGTTACTTTAACTGCGATCTGGAGCATGCCCACGTGCGACGTACCCTGACCCTGTTCTTCACGCTATGCTGTTTCAGCTTTAGCATGCATGCAGCCCCGCTGATCCACAACCCGGTCGCCAGCGATAGCGAAGCACTGTTCCTCGACATCTTAAAGTTAGCGCTTTCCAAATCTGCACCCGGCACCAAATATCAGGCTTTGAGCGAGCCGGTCAACCAAGCCCGCGGGATGGAGATGATCGATGCCGGTAAGATGTCGGTAATGTGGGCAGGCACCACACCCGATTTTGAAAAAAGAATGGCACCGGTGCGTATCCCGGTACTTAAGGGCTTGCTCGGCCATCGTATATTCATCATCCGCGGCAACGATCAAGCGCGTTTCAGCGCCATCAAGAATCTTGCCGACCTAAAAAGGTTAACCGCTGGCCAAGGGCGATTTTGGGGTGACACGTTTATCTTGCAGGCAAATGATATTCCGGTGGCAACCACCATCAAATACCACAACCTGTTTCCTATGTTAGAAGGTGGCCGTTTTGATTACTTCCCCAGAGCGGTCAACGAACCTTGGGGCGAAGTTCAGAGAAACAAAGAGTTGGGACTTAAGGTCGATGACAACGTGCTATTGATCTACCCCTTTGCCATGTACTTCTTCGTCAATAAAGACGATAAAAAACTTCACGATCTAATTTACAAAGGCTTTGAAGCGGCGATCGCTGATGGCAGTTACGACAAGCTGTTCTTTAACCACCCGATGATTAAAGAGGCACTGCAACTGAGTAAACTCAAACAACGTACGGTGATCCGTCTGCCCAACCCGCTAATGGATCCGAAAACACCGGTTAATCGCAAAGAATTTTGGTTGGATATCAACAGCCTGTAACGCTCACTGGAGTCAAAAAGACGATGAATTCTATTACCAAAAAATCCATGGTGGCGCTCTCGGCAGCATCCTTGGTGGTTATGCTGATAATCTTCACGATCAGCTATATGGTCGCCCGTGGCGGCATCATGGAACGTCTCGACAATAATATGCGAGACACCAGCGAAGCCTTATCCGTGGTGATGCAGGAGCCGGTCTACAGTTACGACAAGGATCAGATAAAAACCATTCTGGAAACTTTCAGCAAGTATCCTTTTGTCTATCAAATTAAGGCAGTGGACCAGCGAGGCAAAGCCTTAGGTGATGTCACCCAAGCCGGTGACGAGCCGGCAGCTGCCGATATCGTCATGCAAACCGTCAATCTGCTGTGGGAAGGCAAAGATAAGATCGGCACCTTAGAGATCAGCTACCGCAAGGACAGCGCCAACGAACAGCTCACCGGCGTGTTGCTCACCTATTTAGTCATCGTCATCGTGCTGTTAATCGCATTACAGATCACCAACTTAATGACGCTGCGCTCATTGGTAGTTCAGCCAGTGCAGCAGGTGACAGATGCCTTGGGCGAAATAGCCGCGGGCGGCGGCGACCTCACCCGCCGACTGCACATCGATCGCGATGATGAGATCGGCTTGTTGGCCAATAACTTCGACCGTTTCATCGAACAACTGCATCAACTGCTCAGCTCAGTGGTTCACTCCGCAGAGGAGGTATCCGCTGCCGCCAACGAAATGACCCGCACAGTGCAAGGCACCACCCAAGCTACCGGCCAACAATTGCAAGAGACAGAGCAAGTCGCAACTGCACTTAACGAGATGTCTGCCAGCACCCATGAAGTTGCCCAGCATGCTAATCAGACCGCTGCCAGCACCCGTGAAACCACTGCGTTGGCAGAGGAGGGTGGCGGTATTGTTGGCCAGACTATTCAGCAGATTGAAGGGCTCGGCAATGATATGAGCGAAACTGCGGAGCGAATTTCGCAGTTACGGGATAACAGCGACAACATCGGCTCAATGCTGGAAGTGATTAAGAGTATTGCCGAACAAACTAACTTGTTAGCACTGAACGCAGCGATCGAAGCTGCGCGGGCAGGGGAACAAGGTCGAGGCTTTGCCGTCGTTGCCGATGAAGTTCGGAGCCTGGCACAACGTACGCAACAATCCACACAAGAGATTGAAGTGATCATCGAGCAGCTGCAATCCGCCGCCAACAATGCTTACGACGCCATGCAACTGAGTCGCACCGCTGTCGATAACACCATAGAGCAGTCACAAAGTGCCGGCCAGTCGCTTGATCAGATCCAGTTCAATATCACCAGCATCAACGATATGAACACCCAGATCGCCACCGCTGCGGAAGAACAAAGCTCAGTGGCAGAAGATATCAACCGCAACGTCACCTCGATCCACAGCCTGTCACAACAGGTCGAAGACGACGCCCAACTGATCCATCGCCACGGTGAAAAATTACTCGCGCTTAGTAGTGATTTGAAAGGGGAGCTAGGTAAGTTCAGCTTGTAGGACCGACTCTCTGGGAGGTAGCTAAGCAAGGCTATCTCCCGCCATCTCTCTCTGCTACTATCGCCGCGTTACCCTTCAGAACAACGGCAATGACAACCTCTATCGCTCGTCACGGTACCCTCTTCGCTTTAGCGGCCTATCTGATGTGGGGCGTTGCGCCTATTTACTTCAAACAGTTAGCAGGCATAAGCGCCCCTGAAGTGCTGATCCATCGTGTGGTTTGGTCGTTCCTATTGCTGCTGGTAGTGATCCTGCTAGCGGGGCGCTGGAATAAGGTACAACAGCTGTTTCGTCAGCCCAAATACCTTGCTCTGTTAACCCTTAGCTCAGTGCTAATCGCTGGTAATTGGGGTCTCTTCATCTGGGCGGTCTCCCACGACATGATGCTGGAGGCCAGCCTGGGCTATTACATCAACCCACTATTCAATGTCGTCGTGGGCATGTTATTCCTCGGTGAGCGCTTGCGCCCTTTACAGTGGGGAGCCGTCGCATTGGCTGCGGTTGGCGTACTCATCCCTCTACTTCAACTCGGTACCTTGCCCTGGGTTGCATTAACCCTTGCTAGTAGCTTCTGCCTCTATGGCTTGATCCGTAAACAGATCCCCGTAGATGCCCTCACCGGCTTATTGCTAGAAACCGCACTGCTACTGCCGCTAGCGCTCGTTTACTGGGCGAATCTCGACTCTGCCAGCAGTGACCTATCGGCAAATACCACCTACCTCAACACGCTGTTGATATCCGCCGGCGTGGTCACCACCTTGCCGTTACTCTGCTTTGCCGCCGCGGCTAAACGCATGCCATTATCAACCCTCGGCTTTTTCCAATATATAGGGCCCAGCTGTATGTTTTTATTAGCCATTGGCCTGTATGGCGAAGTACTGCAGCTCGAGCGATTAATTACCTTTGGCTTTATTTGGGCAGGGCTGGCGCTATTCACCTATGACAGTCTGAGAAAAAAACCTGACACGCTTGGTTGATATAAGGGTCAACAGAGAACCGATATCTGACACAAGCTAAAACGGGTGAGCACTCTCAAAGAGGGGCAAGCCGAGTACCACATTCACAATCCCTTTCGATACAGCCACTGTGACTGCACAGCCATGACTGATTAGTTGCGCGGACACCGGTGGCTTAGGCTATATTCTAATTAGTTAGGCCATTTATTAAATAGGGAAGTAATGGTGGTAGATCATGGTTGATAAAATCCAGCAAGCACACCGCACAACAGGCTCGCCCTGCGTCCGCAACTGCTGTTTGGACGATAACGATATCTGTCTGGGCTGCTTTCGCTCTCTCGAAGAGATATTGGCGTGGAGGGAGTCAAGTAAAGAGCATAAGGCACAGATGCTAGAGGAGTGCCTCATGCGCCGCAGTGAACGACAACGCTAACCAACAGCTTCATAGCTCTTACCCTATCAAATACCGCTGCTTCGCTGATGCATGCCATCCGAACAGTTGCCCCCCTTTAAAAATCATAAGCCACGGCTCACAGCAGCGCCGACCGCAACGCCATACTGTTTGGCTAGTTTTTCTTTATATCACGATGAATATTTTTCACTCGCCAAACTTCACCAATCAGCCGCAAACTGAGGGGGTCAATAACTTGGATTGTTAACACCACAATGAAGCCTATTTATCTGTTAAGTTTTTTTGTTTCCATCAGCAGTGCGGCCATTGCTGAACCCGCTCCGCCTTACGAGCAAGAAGAGGTAAGAATGCTTTGCGAAGAGTGGGCGGAAGCCGAGGAGGTCCCCTCCTCAGAACACCACCAGTTCCTAGCGAAATGCATGCAAGAAGAGCTGGAGGCGAGGGGCTATTACGACGAGCAAGCCACTGATGAACAGTTAGAGATGGAAGGTGAAGGCGACGACCCTTACG
This sequence comes from Corallincola holothuriorum, assembly GCF_003336225.1. Lineage (NCBI taxonomy): Bacteria > Pseudomonadati > Pseudomonadota > Gammaproteobacteria > Alteromonadales > Psychromonadaceae > Corallincola > Corallincola holothuriorum. Next base: position 166,293 of record NZ_QPID01000010.1, on the reverse strand, counting down.
CGAAAGAGGTCGAACTCGACGAGCCTGCGCCAGAAGCGTATTAACGGCCCCAATAATCGATAGTTGACCGCTATGAAAGAGTTTATGAGTGACGAGCAGCATGACCGCAAGTTGAAAAGACAACTGCGGCAGCAGCGTAAAAAGCTAAAAAGTCATGATCAGCAAACAGACGACTGGGATGATCAATCACCACAAGCTCATGGTAAAAATCAAAAGAGATATAAAAACTAGCGAGCTCCCGCGTTAACCCGCGCAGGGGTGTCAAAACCCCTGCTATCTCCCCTAAGCAGATCCCAATACCAGCACCAAAATCAAGCGACCAATAGTGAGACACTACATCTGAATCCACTAATAAAAAGGCACCTAAACCATTGATTAATAAAGAATCAAAAAATATAAAAATTGGTACCTAGGCCAAAAAATCAAACTTAATCAATTGATTTTTCTTCCCAGAATAGTGACATTATTTTATCTGCCAAACCTGATCGATTGGCGACACCCTACTCAACTCAACAACATGGATAGTGAGACGAATGAAACCATCATACCTACTAGTTATTTTCTGCTGCTTTGGTGGTAAAGCATTTGCAGAGCCCGCCTCGGTATTTGCCGAAGATGAAGTGCGTCAACTCTGCCAAGAATGGGCTGACTCACAACAGATCCCAACGGTCGATCAAACCGAGTACCTAATGGATTGCATGGCTCAGGAACTGGAGGCGCGGGGTTACTTTGAAGAAGATAATTTCGATGAGCCGATGACAACGGCGCTCGATGAAGAGAGTGATGACCCCTACAGCGACAGCTATACAAACTAGCCTGCCACGGCAACGGGCTCTGTTACCTCGGTGACATAATGCGGCCGCATTATGTCATGGGGTGTTACCCATGACGCGGCCGAACCATTGTCGTCACCACTGTAAAACTATTCCACTATGGCGCAAGGAAGAGAGCCGACGAGCCCTGGGGCGTTACAACCCCTGTAGTCTGGCGTAGGCCACCACCAACCATTTACTGCCAGCATCGTCAAAATTAACCTGCACCCGGCTTTGCTCACCCACACCTTCGTAATTCAGCACGGTACCATCACCGAATTTCGGGTGTGCTACCCGCTGGCCTAAGTGCAATCCGCTTTCAGCAAACTGTGCCGGCGCTTGGCTAAAACGGTTAGGCTGCTGCACAGGCGCACTAACCACCTGCGAGCGAATACGGATCTGCTGTTGATACTTCTCCGGGATCTCTCGCAAAAAGCGAGAAGGGCGTTGATAATTCTCCCGGCCATAGATCCGTCGACTTTCAGCGTGACAGATATAGAGCTGCTGCATAGCACGGGTCATACCGACGTAGCAGAGGCGGCGCTCCTCTTCCAGACGCCCCGGCTCCTCGGAAGACATCTGACTGGGGAACATCCCCTCTTCAACCCCACCCATAAACACCAGTGGGAATTCGAGACCTTTGGCACTGTGCAGCGTCATCAGCTGCACAGCATCGTCAAATTCATCAGCTTGGGAATCACCCGCTTCCAGCGCAGCATGGGAAAGGAAGGCGTCCAGCGGCAGCATCGACTCGGCATCTTCCGGTGGCACAAAGCCGCGGGTGGCCGAAACTAACTCTTTCAGGTTCTCCACCCGTGTTTCCGCCTTCTCACCTTTTTCCGCCTGATACATCGCCATCAAACCTGAGCCATGGATCACCCGCTCAGTTTGACTGTGCAGGGGCAAATCATCAACGGTGTCATCCAACTGTTGCACCAAAGCGAGAAAGCCTTCCACCGCTTTCGCGGCACGACCGGCTAATCCCGTTTTCGCCAACAGGCTTTGGGCTGCCTGCCAAAGGGTACTGCCTTCGTCGCGCGCATGACTGCGCAAAATGCCTAGAGTGCGATCACCGATGCCACGGGTTGGCGTATTCACCACCCGTTCAAACGCGGCATCGTCATCCCGATTACTGATTAAGCGCAGGTAGGCCAACGCATCCTTGATCTCTTGCCGTTCAAAGAAGCGCTGACCACCATATATACGATAGGGCAACTGCGCTTGTAGCAGAGCCTCTTCCAGTACCCGAGACTGGGCATTACTACGATACAAGATAGCCGCGTCATTCAAGGCATTGCCGTCGTCCAACCACTGCTTGATCTGCCCGGCGATAAACCGCGCTTCATCCAGTTCATTAAAGGCGGCATACACAGAGATGGGCGCCCCCTCTTTACCATCGGTCCATAGATCTTTACCCAAGCGCCCAGCGTTATTAGAAATAAGGGCGTTGGCAGCATTGAGAATGGTCGCCGTGGAACGGTAATTTTGCTCCAACCGCACGGTATCAGCGGTAGGGAAGTCCTGCAGAAATTGCTGAATATTTTCCACTTTGGCACCGCGCCAACCGTAGATCGACTGATCATCATCACCAACAATCATCAGGTTGCCTTGACTGCCAGCCAATAGGCGCAACCACGCATACTGAATGCCATTAGTATCCTGGAACTCATCCACCAGAATATTGCCAAAGCGCTGCTGGTAATGGCGTAACAGATGTTCGTTGTCCCGCAACAGTTCATGGGCGCGCAATAGAAGTTCAGCAAAGTCGACCAGCCCCGCCAAGTCACAGGCTTGCTGATAGGCTCGATAAATATCCAGCTGCACCCGCGCCTGCGGATCATTGAAATGATCAATATGCTCTGGCCTTAAGCCTTCATCTTTCTGGCCATTGATATACCAGCATGCTTGCCGCGGTGGCCACTGCTTTTCATCCAGGTTCATCGCCCGGATCACCCGCTTAACCATCCGCAGCTGATCTTCAGCATCAAGGATCTGAAACCCTTCCGGCAGCTTGGCATCGCGGTAATGGGCACGCAACAAGCGATGCGCCAAGCCATGGAAGGTCCCTATCCACATACTGCGAACATTACTACCAAGCAATCTTTCCACCCGCCCGCGCATCTCTGCAGCGGCTTTATTGGTAAAGGTCACCGCCAGAATAGCGTGGGGAGAGAGCTGTTCCACCTGCATTAGCCAGGCGATACGATGCACCAGTACCCGAGTTTTACCGGAGCCAGCTCCTGCCAACACCAATTTGCTGCAGGGGGCGGCACTAACCACTTGTCGCTGATGCTCATTCAGGCCATCGAGCAGGTGAGAAACATCCATCAATACACTCTTGGAGATAATTTGAAGGCAGTATTATAGCAACCGATAGAGAGCGGCTAAATCAGAGAATTCAAAGGTCGGCAGCGAACATGTCGTGGTTTCATATAGTAGCTCCGTTTGCTGCAGGTTAAACCAGCCACTTTGCCATCCAGCCATATGGGCACCATGAACGTCTGCATGCAGGTTATCACCTATATGCAGAAGCTGACGGGGCTTAAGCTTCAACCGCCGTTCGGCTTCGCGAAACAAACAGTGGGAGGGCTTCATTGGCCAACCTTCACCAGCAAACAACGCCAAATCAAAATACTCAGCCAAGCCGATCGCTTCCAAGCTAACATTGCCGTTACTGATCGCCACCAAAGGATAGCGTTCGGCCAGTTGCGCCAGAAGTTGATGTACTTCATCGGCGATAACGACACGATTGCGCAACAGTAAAAAATGCTCAAAGGCATCATGGCTCAAGCGCCGGGCATCGCGGCGATTCACGCCCACCGCCAATGCCATCTCGCGGATCGCCCAACGGCGTAAGCGACTGACATCATGTTGCAAGAACGGATAATGCTTAACCAGTTGATGACGCTTCGCCAACCATTGCTCGCGGCGGTACTGCTGCCATTGCGGTACCTGCTGTTGCAAAAACTCCCAAGTACCTTGCTCTGCGGCTAGGATCACCGGCACATTATCATAGAGCGTATCATCGAGATCGAAGCTGATCGCATCTGCTGCATGATAGCTTCGATAACAGCGCCATTGCGGGATCATGTCAGCTTACTCCTTACGCTTAGCTCGCGGATGGGCTTTATCATAGACCTCTGCCAGATGATTAAAATCTAGATGGGTATATACCTGTGTGGTGCTCAGGTTGGCATGCCCTAGCAACTCTTGCACTGCCCGCAGATCACCTGATGATTCCAACATATGGGTAGCAAAGGAGTGCCGTAACTTGTGTGGATGGACGTTGTCACCCAGCCCCTGGATCTTGGCCCAAAGTTTTAACCGCGCCTCGACGCTACGGGGGGACATGCGCTGGCGTCGCTGACTAACAAACAGCGCCGATTCATCAGCGGGGGCTAACTCTCCCCGCACTTTTATCCAAGCTTTGATCGCATCACGGGCTTGCTTGCCAAAGGGCACGATGCGGGTTTTATTACCTTTACCTGTGACCCTCACTTCCTGCTCTCGCAGATCCACCATCACCATATCCAGTGACACTAGTTCCGCTAGACGCAAGCCACTGGCATAAAACAGCTCAAAAATCGCCTTATCCCGCAATGCGAGCGGATCGTCATCCTGAATATCGAGCAACTGATTTAGCTCATCGACATCCATATTTTTTGGTAGCGGTTTAGCTTGCTTTGGCGCTTGCACGCCATCCGCCGGATTAGATTGAAGGACCCCTTCTCGCAGCAAGAAACGGCAGAAGCTACGTAGAGCCGACAGTCGCAAGTTAAGCGATGAGGCAGCCAGCCCTTGAAAACTTAATTCACTAATATACTCGCGGATATAACTCGGTTTAAGCGCCTGCCAATCAGGCAGATGCTCAGCCATCTCTATACTGAAGTGATTTAAAGTGCGCTGATAATTTTTGCAGGTATGGGGCGAGGACACACGTTCATAACGCAGATAGTCGAGAAAGCGCTGGATCCAATGCTCCAGCGCAGCAGCCGGTTTGCTACTCATCAGCCGTAAGCAGACGAGGCAGCAGAGTCGATAACAGCGCCCGCAATTGATCCACCAATAACGAGTCCATATCTGGCTCAAAATGGTGAGCATCATGACTGCCAATGGCTAAAATACCGTGCGCCTCTCCCGGCTCACCGATCAGCAACAACGCAGCCGATTCGACCGTTTTCTCACCAAACAGCAACCACTGCTCCTGCTGTCCCAAACGACCAAAGTAGCAGCTGCCACCGCCAAGGCGACGAGTAAGTACCTGCTCAGCGTCATCACGGATCAAGGTCAACTGGCGGTCGCCGGCATAGTCAAATAAGCGCAGGGCCACCACGGGCAATCCCAGCTGTTCTGCCAAATGTTGTTGCAACAGCTTCTGCACCTCACTGATCTGATGACAACTCAACAGATCGGTATATAGCTGACTATAAACGCGGAAAATCTTTTCGTTGCGCGATGCCATCGACATCAGCTCAGTGATCTCCTCTTTCAGCTGCTGGTTCTGCTGCCGCAAGACAGTGAGCTGACGCTCCGTCAAAGAGATGGTGCCACGCTCAGCGTGGGGTAAACGCAACTCACTGAGAAGTTCAGGATGTTGAGCGAAAAAATCGGGATGCTGGGCCAAATACTCGGAAACCCGGATATCGTCCAGCTCTGCCAATACTACTTCTTCGCTAGATTGTTCACTCATAAGTTAATCTGTCCATCAAATACAAACTCCGCCGGTCCCGTCATACGTAACGGATTGCCCGGGCCTTGCCAGCGGATCACCAGACTGCCACCAGGCAGATCGACCTGCACTCTTTCGGCCAATTTCCCCTGCAGATAGCCCACAGCAACCGCGCCACAAGCCCCGGTGCCACAGGCCAGGGTTTCGCCTACGCCACGTTCAAATACCCGCAATTTGATATGCTCACGGGAGACAATCTGCATAAAACCGACATTAGCGCCCTCAGGAAAGCGTTCATGCTGCTCCAGCAAAGGGCCCAAGCCTTCAACATCAGCGCTGGTCACATCATCCACTTCCAACACACAGTGGGGATTGCCCATGGAGACAGCGCCAAAAAACACCGTTTTATCGCCGACACGCTCAAGATAGGTCTTTTCTTGTTTATTGGCACGCAACGGTACTTTCGAGGGTTCGAACTCTGGCACCCCCATATTAACGGTGACACCGCCTTCACGCTCGATCTGCAATACGATTTTGCCTGATTTAGTCGTCACCCCGATACGCTGCTTGTTGGTCAGCCCTTTGGAGCGTACAAAGCGAGCGAAACAGCGGGCACCGTTACCGCACTGCTCAACCTCACTACCATCGGCATTAAAGATGCGGTAATGAAAATCAAGCTCAGGATCGTACGGTGGCTCCACCACCAGTAGCTGGTCAAAACCGATACCAAAATTGCGATCCGCTAATTTCCGGATCTGTTCTTTGGAAAGAAACACGTTCTGAGTAACGCTGTCGATGACGACGAAATCATTACCTAAACCATGCATTTTGGAAAAATTAACCAGCATCCACTCGTATCCGCAATATTCTGTACGCTATTCGCAGGCTCGAAGATATAACGAGCACCGACAAATTGAAAAGACTAAATTAGCCAAGCCGCAGCCAGACTAGGGCAACAACGCTTCCCCTTGCCACAACGAAGCTTGGGTTTCCCGCGCACGGATCAGATGCGCCTGTTCACCATCAACCATCACTTCGGCAGCACGAGGTCGAGAGTTATAGTTTGAGCTCATGGTAAAGCCGTAAGCCCCCGCTGAGCGCACCGCCAAGAGGTCTCCTGGCTGCAGCGCAAGCGCACGATCTTTGCCAAGGAAATCTCCGGTCTCACAGATCGGACCAACAATATCGTAAACCGCTTCCGGCTCATCCAGTCGTGGCACCACTGGCACAATCGCCTGCCAAGCACTGTAGAGCGCAGGGCGGATAAGATCATTCATCGCCGCATCAACAATGGCGAAGTTTTTCTCATCACCGGGCTTAATGAACTCGACCTTGGTGAGTAACAAGCCAGCATTGGCCATAATTGCCCGGCCCGGCTCAAACAACAGGGTCAATTCAGGACGGTCAGCGACCCGCTCACGTAAAGCTTTCGCATACACTTCCGGATGCGGCGGTGTCTCATCGTCATAGGTCACCCCTAAACCACCACCAACATCCAGATGACGGATCTCAATACCTTGCTCAGCCAGCTTATCGACCAGAGTCAGCACCCGATCGAGTGCATCAATAAACGGCGACAACTCTGTCAACTGCGAACCAATATGGCAATCCACTCCCACCACATTCAAATGGCTCAAACTGGCGGCTTTCTGGTAGATCTCCGGAGCCTGCTCAATGGCGATACCAAACTTGTTCTGTTTTAACCCGGTAGAAATATAGGGATGGGTTTTCGCATCGACATCTGGATTAACCCGGATAGATACCGGGGCACGCACGCCCATAGATTCAGCCACATGGTTTAGGCGATCAAGTTCCTGACTGCTTTCTACATTAAAGCAGTGGATCCCCAACTCCAGGGCGTAAGCCATCTCTTGTTCGGTTTTCGCCACACCGGAGAAAACCACTTTCGAAGGGTCGCCACCCGCTTGTACCACTCGCGCTAGCTCTCCAGCCGATACGATGTCGAACCCAGCTCCCAACCGCGCCAATACATTCAGGACGGCAATATTTGAGTTCGCTTTCACCGCATAGCAGACCAGATGAGGGTGATCACCAGCAGCGGTTTCAAACGCTTGAAAATGACGTTCAATCGTTGCTCGAGAGTAAACATACAGCGGCGTACCAAAGCGTGACGCCAAGTCAGTCACAGGATTTTGTTCGGCAAACAGTTGGCCGTCCTGATAATTAAAATGGTCCAAATGCGTATTCCTTATCAATCAACAGGCACAGCTTCTACTTCATCAACTGCGGATGGCGCAGCTACTTGTTCGGTTTTTTCAGGGTCAGGCGCTTTCTCTGGCAGATAAAGCGTTCCCTTATTGCCGCAACCCGCGGCAAGTAGCAAAGCACACGCCAGTAGTAAGCCTATTTTCTTTTCCATCATGGCAGTCGGTGATCTGAATCAAAATGACCTCTATAATCGCACCCATACGGATAAAAGCAAAGCGGACCAAGAATGAACGATAGCCAATATCACCAATTAGCCGATCAACAGATGAGCGCCATTGAACAAGCAATCGATGACGCCGGTGCCGATATCGATTATGAAAGCCAAGGTGGGATCCTGACACTGGAGTTCGAAAATCGCAGTAAAATTATTATTAACAAGCAAGCACCACTGCATCAGTTATGGCTAGCAACCAAGTTTGGTGGCTATCACTACAACTATGTTGATGGTCAGTGGATAGATGATCGCAGCGGTGATGAATTTACTACTGTATTAAGCAGCGCCATCAAACAGCAAAGTGGCGAAGAGGTCTCTTTCTAATGGCCGATAGCAGCTTAGAACCACTCGATTATGTAGAACTGAACCCAAAACAGGAAGCAGATGCCTGCGTGATCTGGCTGCATGGCTTGGGCGACTCCGGTGATGGCTTTGCTGGTGTCCCCCCCTATCTGGATCTAGCGGAAAATCATCGTATTCGCTTTATCTTTCCCCACGCCCCCGTGCGCCCAGTGACCATTAATAACGGTATGGCGATGCGCGCATGGTACGACATCAAAAGCATGGATCTGGAGGGCAGAGCACCGCTGGATGAGGTGCTGGTGTCGTGCCAGCAGGTCACCGCACTAATAGAGCAACAAATCGCTAAAGGGATCCCGTCATCTAGGATCTTATTAGCAGGCTTCTCTCAAGGAGGCGTTATCGCACTGCATCTCGCGGTCAGATATGCGCAGCCATTGGCAGGGTTGGTAGCATTATCAACCTATCTGTGTCAGCCCAGCTTGATGGCGGGGCAGGCCAGCCCGGAAAATCGCCAACTAGCGATCTTTTTTGGTCACGGCACACAAGATGAGGTGGTGCCTTATGCGGCAGGTAAAGCCGCCGTCGAGACTTTAACAGCAAATGGTTTTAACGTGGCGTTCAATACCTATCCGCTCGCCCACACAGTGGATCTTAATGAGCTCAAGGAGATCGGTGGGTTTATTCAGAAACAGCTGCCACCACTCAACGACTGAGCGAAAATAGCGACAACAGGGGATTTAATACTGAAGGGTCAGACTGCTTGCGGTACTGGCTCGGCAGCGACACTTTGACGGCATGAACGGTACGGCTGCACCTGCACGTCATCACTCCCCATACTAACAATGTCGTAAAACTGTGGCAGATTAAAGTTTACCTGCTCCGCACTGCACGCCTGCTCCGAAGAGGTGAAGAAGCGGTTCACACTCTGCACGAGATCTTCCCGACTACCGTTGTAGTCACCATAGGCCTCGACACGATTGTTCTCATCAACCACGTAGATATTCAGTTGATCAGCCAACTGTTCAAAGAAGTACTGGACTAAGCCTTCACTGGCATTGGCCTCCACCACTTTCGGCACCATCAGCTCGCCACTGTCATCAAACTGCACTGCCGCATGTTCGCGCTTACATTTTGAGATATGACGGTACAGGTCCACGGAATTATCGATCTGCTGACTGCTGACCTCTTTTGCCGAGAAGGTCAAACCATACTTGTCGCGGCCGATAGGTACCACCATCAGGTGAGGGCGGTGACAATCGCGATGCAGACGATGCTCTATCGACTCTTGCAGCATACCTTGCACGCGACGACGTATCTGACTGGAAAACTGTTCGCTGTAGCAGAACAGGTCGATCTGCGTCGGCGGGCTGGCATGTTTACTCATCTTATTGGTGATCGCTTTAATGCCATCCAATAGCGCTTGCTCACCACTAAAGCTGGTTACATGCAGCTCATTCCAGCTATTCAGATAAAGCAGATCAATACTTGTCACCAAGCATTGCTGCTCGGGGCCAAATTTCAACACATCATGGCTACTGACATCGAAATCGATCACGCGGTCGCGCCAACGTACCGTTGGATCGGCAACCAAGTTGATGAATACCGCTAACTGACCAATCTGACTAGGTCGCGACAACGCTTGCTTGTCCACCGCCGGACGCCGTACCGGAAAACAATTGCGTAAATCACTGCTGCATTGTTGCAACGTCCGCAGATCCAGCGCGCTACACTGGCGATAGAGATAAAGCTCGCTGTCGTTCGTCATCACGCCATTAAAATGCGCCCAACTCATGACCTTCAGCAGTGAATCGGCATGCTTTTGTGGCTTGGCCCCGATCAATTTTGAGGTTTCCAACGGGCGCTTATACAGATACCAACCGGCATCAACTTTACGCCCTTCCGGTACCTCAATCAGGGTGATTTCCGGCTCATGGAGATCAGGAGATATCTGCGGATTGATCAGGTTAATTTTCGAGGGCAAGCTTTCAAATGCGGAGTAGAGTTTGCGTGACAAGATAGAGATATCTTCGGGATTAATCGCATCAGAGAGATCGTTGTCACGGGCAAACTGAATTAGTTTGCGGAAACTAAGTAGCTGCGTATCCAGCAACTCAGTGTACGCCACACGCACCTGTTCCACTTTCCAGTGACTGCGATTATCTAGATGACGAAGTTTTTCCTGATCCCAGCCCCAGCTATCTACCAGTTCACGGATCGCTTGCCGTCGCCACTCACCCTCATGGCGATCCGGAGAACTCAGTTTTTCATGGGTTTTCAAATAGAAGCAACGACGTGCCAGATCTAGGCGCTGCATATCGCCCTGACTCTCAAGATAGTCAGTAACCTTTAACAACATACGATAATAAGGATCTAACAGCAGCGGATCGTCACAGCCCTCATGGAGAATACGCTTCAGTTCCACGCAAAGCAGCTTACTGTGCGGGTATTCGTGGGAATACGCCTCCATCAGCAAAGTTTTGATAACGGCTTTGTAGGGAGAGTCGATCCCCTTATAAAGCTGCCAAAGCGTCGCACCAAAATACTCTTCAGCCGGAACACCACTGAAACCGCCCATATCCAGCCATTCGCTCTTATCCACTTCTCCACTTTCATAAAAGCCTTCTACAACTTCGTTGTAATTCGCTTCCTGATCGGCAGGGATCAATGACCAAACAAGGTGACGCCCGGCAATACGGACTGCACTGCGGTAAAATTCATCTAACAGCAACCAGTGCTGCGCACTACCGCAGTTATCTTCACTGAGCACCTGATTGTGACCACTACGGAACTGCTCGGGGTTCACTAGGAAGAAATTGGCTTCAACACCCATGGTTGCAGCCCAAGCGGTGAGTTGCTCACACTTCAGGCGCAGGGATTCAAGTACGGCCGGTGCTAAATGGCAATGATGGCACACCCAGATATCCAGATCGCTTTCACTGCACTGACCGATAGAAGCGGTCGAGCCCATGCAGTAGAGGCCAATAATATCGGTCTGCTGAGGGCTTGGTAGTTGCTCAATTCCAGCACCGCCCATATTGCGGATCAGCTCTTCGGTTAACGAAAGCTGCTGATTACTGGGCTCAAAATTGGCAATACCTGACGGCGTATCGAGGGAAACAAAGCCGGGCAGTTCAGGATGATTGAAGTGGAACAGGGTAGGTAACAGGCGGAAAACACGACGCCCCACAGTGGTCAGACCAGCTTCCGCACGGCTGAGACGAAGCTGGTTGTAATTGACAACCCGCTGCTTCACTCTCGTTAACTGTGCAATCTGCAAATCAACCGACCTCTGCAACCTGTTAAATAATTGTTATTGGTGAACCACATTGCACCAGGCAAACGGCGTGATCAAGGCGGTATTTTCTGTTGGTATTGTGAGCAGCATAACAGTACTCAATTGCTCAGTAAACCAACAACCCTATTTGTTGTAAGCGTTTTTGGGTATATTCCTTTATCTATTAACAAGCGATCAACATTAATCCATGCCCGCAACACTCAATATCAAAGTTAATATCACGCCACCAGAACCAAGCGCACAGATCGAGCATCAGTGGCATTGGCGGCGTATCTGCGGCCTGATTTTGGCTTTGGCTTGTGCCTCCAGCCTGTTGTTTTACTTTGTTTTTATAGATGAAAAAGCGAACAACACCCTAGCTGCCGAAGGCGCTGTCGTTGTGGCAAATGACGTAGATAGAACGCTGCCTGTCGCCGCCGTACTGCCCATTGCAACAGAACGGCTAGCTGCTGAAGTGCAACCACAGACGCCTGCCGCTGAGGCAGCAAAGTTACCCAAGCCAGCAGCAGACGAAACAGCAGAGATCGACGTCGAACACCCACCCGTAGCCTTACCAAGTGAACCGGCGACGGCAAACAGCGCGCCGTTACAAGTACCACCAGCAACAATCGAGGAGACGCCGGCAGCTGAGCAGATAATGACCCTTGAACAGGAGGCAGCATCAGAGCCAGCCGTACCCACTGACACTATCGGCATGGCGCTGCTAAAACCAAAACTGGTGGAACGCCACACGCTCACCACCGCCATTGTTCAGAAAGAGCCACAAGACAAACTGCCCGCAGGCAGCATCGTCACAGGGGGGGAGCTACAAACCCTGTACTACTTTACCGAGCTCTCTGGGTTAGCAGGAAAAACCGTGCATCATCGCTGGCTCTACAATGAACGAGTGATCGCTGATATCTCACTCCGTGTGGGCAGTGATCGCTGGCGTACCTATTCAAGTAAGCGTATCTCTGCCAGTTTGCCGGGACAATGGCGGGTAGAACTACGTGGCCCAAGCCAAGAATTATTGGCCTATTACGACTTCTATCGCCAACCTTAAACGGCCTAGCAACGCGTAGTGCAGATCGAATAACTCTGTTTAAAAACAAACAGCAAGTAGCCACGATGACCTGACCATAACAGCATGGTAGGATGAGTTTATCTATCGATATTGATCCGCTGTTATGACTCACACCATCCGCATTGCAACACGAAAAAGTCCACTGGCCATGTGGCAAGCCGAATTTGTCGCAGCCAGCTTGCAGGCTGCTCATCCGGATCTCACCATCGAACTGGTACCTATGAGCACCAAAGGCGATAAGATCCTTGATACACCACTGGCGAAAGTCGGTGGCAAAGGTCTGTTCGTTAAAGAGCTGGAAGTCGCTATGCTTGAGGGCCGTGCCGATATCGCTGTGCACTCAATGAAAGATGTGCCCGTCGACTTTCCCGAAGGTTTGCTGCTCCACACCATCTGCGAACGGGAAGATCCCCGCGATGCCTTTGTCAGTAATCACTTCGCCAGTATCGACGAGCTGCCAGCAGGATCCGTGGTTGGCACCTCAAGCCTCCGTCGTCAGTGTCAATTGCGCAGCAAGCGCCCAGATCTGGTGATCAAAGATCTACGGGGCAATGTAAATACCCGCTTAGCCAAGCTGGATGCCGGCGAATATGACGCCATCATTCTGGCTACCGCAGGCTTATTACGTTTAGAGATGCCGCAGCGTATCCGAGCCAAACTCAGCCCCGAACAGATCTTGCCAGCCGTCGGCCAGGGCGCCGTCGGTATTGAGTGTCGTGCCGATGATCTGCAAACGCAAAGCCTACTGGCAGCATTGCAGCATGAAGCCACCACGGCGAGAGTGACGACAGAGCGCGCGATGAACCTGAGATTGCAAGGCGGTTGCCAGGTGCCGATCGGCAGCTATGCCGAGATCGTTGACCAGCAACTTTGGTTACGCGGTCTTGTCGGCCACCCAGACGGCTCAGTGATGTACACCGCTGAAGCCAGAGCGCCTATTGCTGATGCCGTCAGCTTAGGTCATCAGGTCGCCGATGACCTGCTGGCGCAAGGGGCTGATAAAGTACTGGCTGAGGTATACAACGACGCATGAGTGCTCCCGCTGGGATCCGAATGCTTATCACCCGACCGCAAGGGCGAGGAGAAGCGCTGCAAGCTAAAGCTGCAGCGCTTGGTTGTCAGTGCGAACTACTACCGCTGCTACAGATCCTGCCCGGCCCAGATATTAAAAGTGCAGCGCAGCAACTCGCCAAGCTCTGCGCCGACGACAAGGTGATAGCCACCAGTCAATATGCTTTGTTCGCCTTGGCTGACACCGTAACCCACTGGCCATCCAGCGAAACGATTGCCATAGGTAATGCCACAGCCACTCACTGGCAGGCTCTGGGAGTAAACGCCACCGTGCCCCAGCATGCAGACAGTGAAGGCATACTGATGCTGCCGTCGCTGCAGCCCAACGCTATCGCGGCTAAGCAGGTCGTCATCCTCAAAGGCGTAGGCGGGCGCACACTGCTAGAAGACGAATTAGCACAACGCGGTGCCGTTGTGCACAGTTTTGACCTCTACCGACGCCAGCCCCATGGCAACACCTCACGCTTGGCCGATATCTTAAAACAGAAAAGAATCAACACGCTATTAGCCACCAGCGCTGAGCTGGTCGAGTTAATCGACCAGGTAATCCCAGAGAACTCAGCACAGAAACAAGCACTTACCCTACTAGTGCCGAGTAAACGCGTGAAAGAGATCGCACAATCGCTTAATTTTACTAATATTATCAATACTCAAGGCGCAAGTGATGATGCCGTCATCAGGGTATTGTCAGAAATGACCAACACAGGTAACGCCAATGGCTGAACAAGAGAATAATAAAAACATTCAACCCGACGCAGACACCTCATCCGCCAAGGCCGAATCAACGACGCCTTCACCGGCCAAAACAGAGCCGCAGCCTAAGGCTGCCGCGGTCAGCAAAGCGGCTACCAATTCGCCGGCCAAGAGCCGACTCGCACAGCTGGCATTGCTGCTGTCAGTGATCGCTATCGCCCTGCTACTGTTTATCAGCTATCACCTGTATCAACGAGGGCACGACGCCGGTACTGATATCGCGGAACTCAAATCAAAAGCACTACAACAGCAACTGCAGCTAGATAAGATGCAGCCCCTCAACCAACTGTCCGCCAAAATCGGAGCATTAAAGCTGGATTGGGATGGCCGTTTTGAACGCCAATCGGTAGAGATGGATCGCCTCAGTAATACCTTATTGTCATTGGCAAGCCGTCAACCAAGTGATTGGCTGCTGGCAGAAACCAACTATCTGGTGCGCCTGGCGGGCCATAAACTGTGGTTAGAGCACGATGTCACCACGTCTCTGATGTTGTTACGGGAAGCGGATCAACGCCTAGCTGAATTGCAAGATCCCAGCTTAATCCCGCTGCGCGCAGATTTAGCCAAAGATATGGCAGCACTGAAAGCATTGCCGGATCTTGATCGCAGTGAGATAGCCTTGACCTTGAGTGCACTCACCAGTCAAGTAACTGAACTGCCTCTGAAAGGGGTTGTTCTTCCTGATCTAGATGAGGCCATAGCAGAAAACCGCCTCAGTCACTCACCTGAAGACTGGAAAGATAACCTAATCAAAACCTGGCATTCATTTGCCGATGATTTCATTACCATACGCAAACGCACGGACGATGTGGAACCGCTACTCGCACCGGATCAACGCTGGTATCTGCAGGAAAACCTGCGTGCCAAGCTGATGCTGGCGCAGCTTGCCCTGTTTCGCGAGCAGCAAGGTGTGTATCAAGACGCCCTAGCTACCGCCCATGAATGGATCAATACCTACTTCATCGATGACTCCGACTTAGGTAAGTCGATGCAGGCAGAGCTTCTGGCATTGCAAAAGCACAATATCGAGCCCAGCTATCCAGAAGACTTTATGGTTCGCCAACCTCTGGAGCGGATCTTGGAAAAACGCCTGAAGTCACTACTGCAGAGCGACGCGCCTGTACAGCAAGACAAAGCCGTCGTCACGGAGCCACCACCCGTAGACGTCAAGCCAACCGACGAGGCAGCGCCAGAAGAGTCCCCAGAAGCGCAAGCACAGCCTCAGCAGGAGATACCAGCCAACGAGGTACCGGCAGCTGACAGCGCAGATAAGGGCGAGCAGATATGAGCAAGCTGATCATTCTTATTGTCATTGCCGCAGCAGGGCTCATCCTGGGACCAGGGCTGGCTGGAAACAAGGGCTACGTCCTGTTCGCCCTAGGGCATACCACCATCGAAATGACGGCTGTGACGTTTAGCCTGTTATTAACCGTAGCGCTACTCAGTATCTGGCTGATTGAATGGCTGCTGAAGCGCACGATCAACGCTACCCGCCAAGCCCGTGAATTGATCTCCGGTCGCCGCCGACGTCAATCCCGTCAGTTTACCCGCAGTGGCCTGCTCGCCTTGATGAGCGGCGAATGGGCTAACGCCGAAAAACTGATGACCAAAGGCGCCAAAGGGGCTGCGCTGCCTGTCATTAACTATCTCGGTGCCGCAGAAGCCGCGCAGGCACAAAATTTAGTTGAGCGACGCGACGAATACCTTAAATTGGCACATAGAAAGCAGGGAAACAACCCGTTAGCCGTGGCTTTAACGCAGGCGAGGTTGCAGATCCAACAGGGTCAAAAAGAGCAGGCCTTAGCCACATTAAGCAGTATTCAGCGCGAGTACCCAGATAGCCCCCACGCTGTCATGTTATTAAAGGAGCTGTATCTACAGCTGGAAGATTGGGCGAACTTGCTGGATCTATTGACACCGTTACGACAATCAAAGCGTATGCCTAGTGCTGAGCTCGATGCCCTAGAACGACAGGCACAGCAGGGTTACTTTGCTCAGCTCGGTTCTCACCAGAGTGGGCAAGGGTTGCAGGAACATTGGCAAAGCCTATCACGCAAGCTGCGCCACGATCCCACCATTACCGCCAGTTATGTCAGCCAAATGCTGCGCTGCGGCGAAGATGATGAAGTGCAGTCCATACTGATAAAGGCACTGCGCAAGCAGGTCGATGGCGCACTACTGGATCTGGTGGTCAAACTGAAAGCGGAGCCCGAAGCTCTGTTACTGGAAGCAAAGCATTGGCTAAAGGGTCAAACGGAGAATCCCCACTTGCTGGCAACACTGGGTCAACTCAGCCTAAAAGCGAAACGCCTGGAAGACGCAAAAACCTACCTTGAGAAATCGCTAAGACTGGCACCATCGACAACCGCCCATGTGGCACTGGCAGAGGTGCATGCGGCCAGTAATAACCCCGACCAAGCGCTGAAACATTATCGCCAAAGCAGTTTAGATCTAACCTAGGCAAATGAGTGAATAGATAACAGATACAGGCCAACAGAAAGTTGGCCTGAGGTATGCGCTAGATAAACGCGTAGGCGTCACCGTATAGATGATCAGGGTGCAGCCCTTGACGGGCAAATGCGGCTCGCACAACACCGGCCATCTCAAATGGACCGGCCACATACACATCGTAACTGTCCAGGCTGACAAAATCCTCCAACACAGCTTCATGCACCTTGCCCTGCTTTCCCTGCCAACCCGATGGCGGGTTCTCTAACACCGGAATAAAGTGGAAATGCGGAGTTTGCTGCGCCCATTGCTGTGCTAACGGCGCCAAGTACAAAGAGCGCCGATCACGACCGCCCCAATAAAGATAAACCGGTTGTGATAGAGGCTGTTTCAGCAGTTCGCCAACAATAGAACGGGCATATGAGAAACCCGTGCCGCCGATCACCAAAATGATAGGACGTGCCAATGGTTGTCGCAGTTGCGCATCCCCCAACGGCAACTCCACCTGAATATCACGATTAACCTGCAGGAAGTGGATCACCTCCATCGCCTTGCCATCGCGGGTAGACGCGCCGATATGCAGCTCGATCACATTGTCACCGGGAACCGATGCAATAGAGAACGGGCGCTTGTCCCGCTCAGTAATGCATAACTGCAGATACTGACCTGCGGCAAACTCAACCGGCGTTTGGCAACGCAACTTCACCCGATAGACAAACTCGGTCAACGGCGTAACTGTCTCTACCTTACACTGCAGGATCTGCGACACTTTTTGAAACTCCTCACCTGAAAGCCGTCGGGACACATTGACCCCAACCAGTCTCTATATTCAGCCAATCTCTATCGTTAAATCGCTAGTCGGTGTCGCCAAGCAGGCGTAACACCAACCCTCTTGCTGTTCTGGCACTGTTAGCATCGGCGCCATCCGAGGGTAGCACACGGTACCGGAAGTCACCCTGCATAAGCAACTGCCACAACCACCTTGACGACAACGATGTGGCCAAGGCACAGGCGCAGCTAATGCTGCTTGCAGCAAGGTCTCGCCCCCATCGACGGTAAACTCATATTCACCGTCATTCACCTGCACCTGAAAAACCTGACTCACTTCAGGATATCCAGCTCATCCCATAGCTCATCGACTCGGCTCTTAACCGCTTCATCCATGGTGATCGGTTCGCCCCATTCACGGTCGGTTTCCCCTGCCCATTTATTGGTGGCATCAAGCCCCATTTTTGACCCTAAGCCTGCCACAGGGGAGGCAAAGTCGAGATAATCAATCGGCGTATGTTCCACAAAGGTGGTGTCACGCTTAGGATCCATCCGTGTGGTGATCGCCCAGATCACATCTTGCCAATCACGGGCATTGATATCGTCATCGCAAACAATCACAAACTTGGTATACATAAACTGACGTAGGAACGACCACACCCCCATCATGACTCGCTTGGCATGTCCCGGGTACTGTTTCTTGATCGTCACCACGGCCATACGATACGAGCAACCTTCCGGCGGCAGATAAAAATCGGTGATTTCGGGGTACTGCTTCTGCAAGATCGGTACAAACACTTCATTCAGTGCCACCCCTAATACTGCCGGTTCATCAGGCGGACGACCAGTATAGGTACTATGGTAGATTGGATTCTCACGCATGGTGACATGGGTAACAGTAAACACAGGGAAGCGCTCAACTTCGTTGTAGTAGCCGGTGTGATCGCCATAAGGCCCTTCATCCGCTTCTTCACCTGGTTCAATATAACCTTCAAGCACAATTTCAGCGTGCGCTGGCACCTCTAAATCACAGCTCAAACAACTCGCTACTTCGGTGTTACTGCCCCGGAGTAAACCGGCAAAGGCATACTCTGAAAGCGTGTCCGGTACCGGCGTAACCGCCCCCAGCGTTGTCGCAGGATCGGCGCCCAACGCCACTGCCACGGGGAATTTTTCACCAGGATGCGCTTGCTGCCACTCTTGAAAGTCTAACGCACCACCACGGTGGGATAACCAACGCATAATCAGCTTGTTGCGACCAAGCAGTTGCTGGCGGTAAATTCCCAGATTCTGACGTTTTTTAAGTGGTCCACGGGTGATGGTCAAACCCCAGGTCACTAATGGGGCAACATCTCCCGGCCAGCAATGCTGGATCGGCAACGCCGTCAAATCTACTTCATCACCACTCATCACCACCTGCTGACACGGCGGGCGTTTAATCTTTTTGGTGGGCATATTTAACACCTGACGGAACGCAGGCAGCTTATCGATCAATTCACGGAAGCCTTTCGGTGGCTCAGGCTCCTTCAAGTAAGCCAATAACTTACCCACATCCCGTAACGATGCCACATCATCATGCCCCATCGCCAAAGCGACCCGCCGCGGCGTACCAAACAAGTTGGCCAACACCGGCACCTGATGCCCTTTCGGGTGTTCAAACAGCAACGCTGGCCCTTCTGCCCGCAGGGTACGATCGCAGATCTCGGTCATTTCCAGATAAGGGTCAATGGTTTGTGATACCCGCTTTAGCTCCCCCATCTCTTCAAGATGTGCGATAAATTCTCGTAAATCCCTATATTTCATCTGTTTGCTACCCAATCTTTGATTGACGTCATTATAACGATGACAGTGAACCATGCCATGCCCAAGCTCTCTTCCTCAGCACCTATACTTCAACAAGATATCTGCCGGAGTCGCCTATGCAACTCACCGCCGAACTGCTCTTGCTCCTATGCGCCATCAGCGCGCTGGTGATCGGCTCTGCCGTGCGGCAGATGCTGCATGGGAAAAAACTACCCTACACGGTGGCACTGATGTTGGTCGGCCTCCTACTTGGCGGGCTGGACCGCAGCGGTTTGTTGCGAGAGATCGACCCCGTCAGCAATCAAATGGTCAGCTACATCGCCACCATGGAACCCCACCTGATCCTCGCGCTGTTTCTGCCCATCTTAATCTTCGAATCAGCCTTCAATATGGAGCCGCACTTATTTAAACGGCTATTTCCACAGATCAGTTTACTCGCCGTGCCTGGACTGATTATTGCCACCGTACTCACCGCTTGGGCCTGCCGCATGTTTTTGCCCTGGCAATGGAGTTGGACCGAAGCTCTACTATTTGGCGCGCTGATCAGTGCAACTGATCCGGTGGCGGTCGTCGCTCTCCTCAAGGAGCTTGGCGCACCAAAGCGCTTGGAAACACTGCTGGAAGGGGAGTCACTCCTCAACGACGGCACCGCCATTGTCATCTTCCTGCTATTCCTTGGGCTGTTGCAGCCGGGTGCCACCATGAGCGGTATGACGCTGGTCGATTTTGTGGTGGTCGCCATCGGCGGAGGGGTACTCGGCTGGTTGATTGGCCGCCTATTCCTCATCTGGATGCGACGCTTGCAGCAGGATCCATTGGCTCAGATCAGTCTCTCCGTCGTGTCCGCTTTTTTTTGCTACATGCTGGCGGAAGTAGTACTCCACCTTTCCGGCGTCGTCGCCGTGGTAGCCTTAGGGCTTACCCTCGCCACCCACATCGCCCTTTGGCTACCGAACAAGGTGATACGGTTTCTTGATCAGTTCTGGCACCTATTGGCACATGTCGCCAATACGCTGGCATTCCTGCTGGTTGGCATCACCATCGCGGTCAATATTCCGTTAGACGACAAATTGTCTTGGGGACTGATCCCCTGGGTGTACTTAATCGTCATGTTGGTACGCACAATCACCGTTGCCCTGCTTTATCCCGCTCTAAAGAAAATGCCAGGGGGCTTTCGCCTCGACAAAGCGATAGTACTGGTATGGGGTAGCCTACGGGGCGCTGTCGCTCTCGTACTCGCCTTAAGCCTGATGCATGCGCCGAGCTTAAGCGACGAACGTGGCCATCAAATCCTCTTCCTCACCGCAGGGGTGGTATCACTGACCCTACTTATCAATGCCGCCACCATGCGCCACCTTTGCCAATGGTTAAAGTTGGACCGGTTATCACCCGCCAAACAAGCCGCCATGGACCATGCCTGCGGTTTGCTCAATCAAGCAACGCTAGCCAGCGCTGCCGAACTAAAGAATAACCCCCATCTACGCCTCAGTAACTGGCCTAGAATTGAGCAGCAATTGGGAATTCAACAGACTCACGAACTCGGCACTCCAACCGATCGGGAAGCCCTATTCCGTCAGTTATTGGAGGCCGAGCGCCAGCTCTATTGGCAACAGTATCACCAGGGCTATCTCAGCCGCAGTGCCCTGCATAAACTGCTCCAAGCGCTCGACTTGGCACTGGATGGCAAGCCGCAATTAAACCATCATCAAATTTTGGATCAGCTCACCAAACCGCCGCTTTGGCACCGCTTAATCAGTCAGTTTCCGGGATGGCAAAACAATACCTTGGCACTGGGACAGCAGAGGCTGCGCCTGCAATACGATATGGCACGGGGATTTGTCCAGGCACAACAGGATCTGCAGATCCTGCTACCCACACTTTCGCCGCCCGTAGAGATAGCCAATGAAGTAATGCACTTACTCCATGAAAACCAACGTCAGCTTGAGTTCCGGCTCGCAGCATTAGAACAGCACTACCCCGCTTTATGTCGGGCATTACAAACCCATATCAGTCAACGTGTACTGCTCAACAATCGAGCTGAAACGATTGAAAAATTGGCCAGCCAAGGCTTGCTGGAAAGTGGGGAGAGAGAAAAGCTGCTTACCGACAACCAAATGAAAAAGGCGCAGTTACAGCACTTCAAACTGCCCTCACTGCATGAAAACCAGTTACAACAACTACAGCAATTAGAGTCTCTACAAAAATGGCCCATCGAACACCTGCAGTCACTACTCAGACATGGCCAGCACCGATTGATCGACGAAGGCGAGCTGCTGTTCAACGAAAAGAGCAGATCATGTTGGCTACTGTTGTTGGCGGGAACAGTGCAGGTTTTTGATACCGACAAAGGCCACATCACCGATATCAGTGCCAAGGGGGCGGGGGTGCAACTAGGTCAAGACCCAGCAACACCCACCCCTTGTACCAATCGCGCCAAAGCGATCTGTGCTGTTGAGGTACTGAGCTTTGATCAGCAGCAATGGCAAGCCATGGCCAAAGAGTACCCGGTATTAATAAAAAGGCTGCTCAATCTACCAAAATAGAAGTAATTATCGTCGCTTCACTGGCATTACCGGCGGCTTGAATTATCTTTTCTTATGAGGTGGATAGGAGAGTATGAATGGACGACAAACTGTTATTCAGTGAAGAAGAAGTCGCGGTTCCCAGTAATCACGACGCACAACAGTTTTGGCATGTGTTAATCGCCGATGATGAACCGGCAGTGCATCAGATCACCACCATGGTGCTCGGCGGCATGGAAGTTCAAGGCCGACCTCTGAAGCTGATCAGCGCTTATACCGGTGAAGAAGCATTGCAAGTGATGGCAGAGCGAGAAGATATCGCACTGGCGTTACTTGATGTAGTGATGGAAACCCCCGATGCCGGTCTCAACTGCGCCCGCGTGATCCGTGAAGAGATGAAAAACAAATACACGCGCCTCGTTCTTAGAACCGGTCAGCCAGGGCAAGCTCCGGAAGAGCAAGTCATTCGAGACTATGACATCAACGATTACAAAGACAAAACCGAACTAACCTCCACCAAAATGAAAACGCTCGTCTACTCCACTATCCGCAGCTACCGCGACATATGCACCGTCAATCAAAGTCGTAAAGGGTTACGCCGGGTTATCGACGCAATCAGTGAAGTCAATGAATCACACACGTTACGCACGCTCGCCTCGGCCATACTCGATCAGATCATCAACTTACTGGGTCTCCAGTCAGATGCGATCTGCTGCCGCCAACTCAGCGCTTACGCCGCCAGCGTACAGGAAGGCCACTACCATGTGCTGGCTACCAGTGGTGACATGGACAAATACAAGGATGTGCAATCCATTGACGAACTGCCTGCAGAAGTTGCCAATGCCTTTAAAAAAGCATCAGAAACACAGGGATCATTCGCTACCGAACACTACTACGTCTGCTACAAGCGCTCTCACATGGGGGCAGAAAACTTGCTCTATTTGGAGTATCCGGGAGATCTCACCGATCTCGACCAACAACTACTGGAGATCTACGCCTCCAATGTTGGCCTTACCTACGAAAACCTGTTGATCCGGGAAGAGGTGGAGGATACCCAGAGGGAGCTTGTTTATATCCTAGGTGAAGCTGTTGAGGGGCGCTCAAAGGAGACCGGCGCCCATGTTAAACGGGTTGCCAAAATCAGCCATTTTCTCGCACTCAGCTATGGCTTAGACGAAGAATCGGCAGACTTAATCAAGTATGCATCGCCCCTGCATGACATCGGCAAGATCGGTATCGCCGACAGTATTCTCAATAAACCAGGCAAACTGGACGATGTGGAATGGCAAACCATGCAGACCCACGCCAATTTTGGTGAAACCCTGCTGGCACGTTCCGGCAAGCGAATACTTAAGCTCGCCTCAGTGATTGCCGGGCAGCATCATGAACGTTGGGATGGCACAGGTTACCCAAGAGGGTTAGCGGGAGAAGAGATCGACGTAGCCGCCAGGATCACTGCCGTGGCCGACGTGTTAGACGCCTTGGCCAGCCAGCGTTGTTATAAAGAGGCATGGTCATACGACAAAATTGTCGATCTAATGCAAAGAGAGCGTGGTAAACAGTTTGAACCGCGCCTTGTTGACCTATTGATAGAGAACTTCGAACAGATTAAGGCGATCCGGGCACGTTACCCGGATTAAACCTATAAACACCAGCGAAGAGATTACGCCCCGCGACGGCGCAACTGAGGAAGCAACAAACCAAACAGAGCCAAACTGGCAAGCAGAGGGGTTGCTGGTGCATCCACATCAATCAAACGCACATTGTCGATCAAACCACCTAGAGAGTTGCTGATACCGCCCGCACTTAACTCAAGGTCGTAAGCACCTTGTTGCAACCAAATCTTATAACTCACCGTTTGCCAGCCTTGCTGGGAACGCTTTGTTTCGTTGAAGCTGGCCAAATCAGGGCTCAACGGCAGCAAGCCAACATTGATGATGTTGTCATTTGGCCTATTGGTACGTGCCGCATAACTGAAGCTCAACTCAAACAAACTTGCTTGCTCAACCTGTACCGTCTGCTGCATAGCAGAATTGTTGTAACTATCGAGTTCAACGACCCAAGGGTTATCATCCTCAGGGTTGCTGTTGGTGTAGAGATGATATTTACCCACTTCAATGCCGGATCCTGCTGTCGTTTGCCAACCAATCAACGACTGATAAACAGACCAACTGCGTGTGGGTGTTTGTTCAAACTGATCAAAACTGCCATTTACAATCAAGTTTGCCGAGGCCAATGGCGCCCATAGCAATGCCAAGAAAGAGACCACAAAAGAGGTTTTCAACATCGGGGTTCCCTACTACAGATCGCCGAATGACGACGATAACAACTGAGAATACCGCTGCAGTATATCAGCTAACACTCAAATAATTAACAACTCTGTACATTTGATAAACAAAAACCCGCCAATATGGCGGGTTTTCTATGCTAAAAAAAACGTGTCAGACTATGACTTTTGCTTCTTCATCGCATCAAAGAACTCATTGTTAGTTTTGGTCATGGCCAACTTATCAATCAAGAATTCCATACCATCGCTTTCATTCATAGGATGAACGATTTTACGCAAAATCCACATCTTCTGCAGTTCATCCGGTGCCGTCAGCAGCTCTTCGCGGCGGGTACCAGAACGATTGATGTTGATAGCTGGATAAACACGTTTTTCAGCAATCTTACGATCCAGGTGAACTTCAGAGTTACCAGTTCCCTTGAACTCTTCGTAGATCACTTCATCCATCTTCGAGCCGGTATCGATCAGCGCAGTAGCGATGATCGTCAAGCTACCACCCTCTTCAACATTACGCGCCGCACCAAAGAAACGCTTCGGACGATGCAAGGCGTTGGCATCAACACCACCGGTAAGTACTTTACCGGAGCTAGGGATCACAGTGTTGTAAGCCCGTGCCAGACGGGTAATGGAATCAAGTAAGATCACCACATCTTTCTTATGCTCAACCAGACGTTTGGCTTTCTCAATCACCATTTCGGCCACTTGAACGTGACGGCTTGCTGGTTCATCGAAGGTAGAAGCAACCACTTCTCCCTGTACCAAACGCTGCATCTCTGTGACTTCTTCTGGGCGTTCATCAATCAACAACACCATCAATACACACTCAGGGTGATTGTAGGCAATTGACTGCGCCAGGTTCTGCAACAGCATAGTTTTACCGGCTTTAGGTGGTGCAACCACCAAACCGCGTTGGCCTTTACCGATGGGGCAAGCCAGATCCAGCACTCGTGCGGTGATATCTTCGGTCGAACCGTTTCCTCGCTCCAAACGCAGGCGTTCGTTAGCGTGCAGTGGCGTGAGGTTTTCAAAAAGGATTTTACTGCGGGCGTTTTCCGGTCTGTCGAAGTTCACTTCATTGACTTTCAACAGTGCAAAATAGCGTTCGCCATCTTTGGGCGGGCGAATTTTTCCGGCAATGGTGTCGCCAGTACGCAGATTAAAGCGGCGGATCTGACTCGGCGATACATAGATATCATCCGGTCCGGCCAAGTATGAGCTATCGGCGCTGCGAAGGAAGCCAAAACCATCCTGCAAAATCTCAAGAGCCCCTCCACCAAAGATATCCTCGCCACTTTTCGCATGGGCTTTAAGAATTGCGAAGATGATGTCCTGTTTGCGAGCACGAGCCAGATTATCTAGCTTCATCGACTCTGCGATGGCAACGAGTTCTGAGATGGGTTTGTTCTTTAATTCAGTTAGATTCATATCGGTGGGTTTCTTGAATGGTGGGTATTAAGCACGCAGAATGCGTGGCTGAACCCTGGATATTCCCGAGAATATTTAATGTTAAAAAGGATTTATATTGAAAATTGGTCAGGAAATGCTCAAAGCAGGATCAGATTAGCAGCTTAAATTAGGGGCGTCCACTAAATGCGGCGGAATTCCCGCCGCATTGTCGAGCACGATCAAATGTTGGCGTCGAGAAACTCTTTTAATTGAGTTTTAGACAGCGCACCCACTTTAGTCGCAATCACATTACCGCCCTTGAATAACAGCAGAGTAGGGATACCACGAATGCCGTATTTAGGGGGAGTTTGAGCATTCTGGTCGATATTCAGCTTGCCAATGGTCAGCTTTCCATCGTACTCATCAGCCACTTCATCCAAGATAGGGGCGATCATTTTACAAGGACCACACCACTCGGCCCAAAAATCTACCAATACCGCTTGGTCTGCAGCCAGTACGTCAGCTTCAAAGCTATCATCGCTTAGCTGAACAATCTTTTCGTTCATTTTCTTCTCCGCTTTATTAATCGACTAGCGCGAAGCGCATGTGCACTAGCGTTAGTATTTCAAATCATCTCAAGTTGTAAAGCAAGCGCAACCTGATATGCTTGGCGCCATGAGTAAAACACACCTATCAGATACGCGCTTTGACGCGTTTGATCTCCGTCCGGAGGTCCTCGCCGCCCTGCATAGCAAGGGTTTTGAATATTGTACGCCCATCCAAAAGATGAGCCTGCCAGTGGCATTAGCCGGTGGAGACGTTGCAGGGCAAGCCCAAACAGGCACAGGTAAAACCATTGCCTTTCTTGTTGCAACCGTCAACTACCTGTTAAACAACCCTGCTGCTGAAGAGCGCAAGCCACAGGATCCGCGTGCAATTATTATTGCACCGACCCGAGAATTGGCCATTCAGATCTACCATGATGCTGAAGCGCTGGCGAAAAGCTCAAACTTGCGCCTAGGTCTGGTATATGGGGGCGAGGGATACGAATCTCAACGGCAAACGCTCAATGAAGGTGTTGATATCCTTATTGGCACTTGCGGCCGCCTGATTGACTATTTCAAGCAGGGCATTTTCAGCCTCAACCATATCCAAGCCGTAGTATTGGATGAAGCTGACCGTATGTTTGACCTCGGTTTCATTAAAGATATTCGCTATCTTTTCCGCCGCATGCCTGAGCCTGATAACCGACTCAACCTTTTGTTTTCTGCCACATTATCGATGCGCGTTCGTGAGTTAGCCTACGAGCATATGAATGATCCGACTCACGTTCACGTCGAGCCGGAAAAGATGACGGCAGATCGCGTTAAAGCAGAACTGTTTTATCCCTCTAACGAGCATAAAATGCCGCTGCTGCTGACCTTGATGGAAGAAGAGTGGCCGGATAAAGCAATTGTCTTTGCTAATACCAAGCACCAATCGGAAGCAGTTTGGGGCCATCTAGCCGCTGACGGCCACCGAGTTGGACTGCTCACGGGTGACGTACCTCAGCGCAAGCGCGTAAAAATTCTCGAGCAATTTACCGATGGTAGTTTAGATATTCTGGTAGCGACAGATGTTGCCGCCCGTGGTTTACATATTCCAAAAGTGACTCACGTCTTTAACTACGATCTGCCAGATGACTGTGAAGATTACGTTCACCGTATAGGCCGGACAGGCCGTGCTGGCGAAAGTGGCCACGCCATCAGTTTTGCTTGTGAACGTTACGCACTGAATCTGCCAGCAATTGAAAGCTATGTTGGTCATGACATTCCCGTCAGCCAATATGATCCTACGGCTCTGCTGGATGATCTGCCTGCGCCGATCCGTCAGCACCGCCCAAGACGCAGTGGCGGCGGACAGAACCGCTCTTCACAACGCCGCAGCGGTGGCCATCGCCGAGGCTAATGTTTGAATAGTTCGCCTAACCAGCTTTATGCCGCCATCGACCTTGGCTCCAACAGTTTTCATATGTTGGTTGTCAGGGTTGTCGCGGGTAGTGTGCAGGTACTGGCGAAGATCAAACGCAAAGTGCGGCTGGCCTCAGGGCTAGACACGCAAAACCAACTTAGCGAAGAAGCGATGATCCGCGGTTGGGATTGTTTGCGTTTGTTTGCTGAACGCCTGCAGGATATTCCCGCCAACAATATTCGCATTGTCGGCACCGCTACCCTCAGAGTCGCCGCGAATGTCGAGCAGTTTATTGCGACGGCAGAACAGATCCTTGACCACCCAATCCAAATCATTACCGGCGAGCAAGAAGCAGAAACCATCTACCAAGGTGTCGCGCACACCTCCAGTGGCAGTGGTAATCAGTTGGTGATTGATATTGGCGGTGCCAGCACCGAGCTGATTGTTGGGCAACAGTATGAACCCCACATTCTGCATAGTTTGAATATGGGCTGTGTACTGTTCCGTGAACGTTATTTCGCCGGCGGTCAACTGCAACAAAGCAATTTTGATGCAGCCATTAGCGCGGCAGAAGCTTTGGTCGCGCCCTTGGTCGTCGATTATTGCGCCTATGGCTGGCAGCGTTGTGTTGGCGCATCCGGCACGGTACAGGCATTACAGGAAGTGTTGCTGGCGCAAGGATATGACGAGCGGATCACGCTGCCTAAGTTGCAGCAAATGATGGCGCAAGCAGTGGCTTGTGGCCAACTTCAGGCATTGAATATCGTCGGCTTATCAGAAGAACGCAAACCGGTGTTTGTCAGTGGTTTGGCGATCTTAATTGCCCTGTTTCGTAAGTTTGGCATTGAGCAGATGACCACTTCTGGCGGCGCCCTGCGAGAAGGGATCGTCTACGAGATGTTAGGCGAGCAGCGCCAAGAAAATGTCCGCCAACGCACCCTCGCCGGCCTCAAACAACAGTTTCGAATCGATCAGCCCCACGCCACTCGGGTCAGTGAACTTGCATTGGCCTTATGTCAGCAAGTAGCGGCTCCATGGCAGCTAGAAGATATCGAACTCAATGAGCTACTTGCCAGTGCGGCACAACTCAACGAAATCGGCCTGTTGATTGGCTATCAAAATGCCCAGCAACACGCCAAATATATCATCGAAAATGCCACGCTCCCCGGTTTTAGCAACAGTCAGAAATTATTGTTGGCAAGTCTGCTCGGTCAGTATCAAGGGCCTCTCGACAGTGCTTGCTATGAGCAGCTGACCGGCATTGAGCCAACAACAGCCATGCGCCTGACTCGGCTACTGCGCTTGGCCATTATATTCTGTGGCCGCCGCCAAGACAGCTCGGTACCTGAGCTGATTTTGACAGCAGAGGGCGAGACCCTGAGCTTGCAACTTTCCCAGCCATGGCTAAATAGCCACCCGCTGGTCAGCAGTGAGTTGCAGCAAGAAGCGTGCTACACATTGAAGATTGGCGGTGAATTAAAGCTCACTGCGGCGACAGGATCCTGATTGAGCACTCTTATCTCAGCTC
The DNA here is from genome assembly GCF_003336225.1 of Corallincola holothuriorum. Classification (NCBI taxonomy): domain Bacteria; kingdom Pseudomonadati; phylum Pseudomonadota; class Gammaproteobacteria; order Alteromonadales; family Psychromonadaceae; genus Corallincola; species Corallincola holothuriorum. The sequence continues at coordinate 137,192 of NZ_QPID01000010.1, read as the reverse complement.
CTTAGCCCCCTAAAACCCGCTACACTGTTTAACAAGGCCACATAACGATTTTATAGGCCTATTCGCGCTGGCGCTCTTTATAGGGTAAGCTGCGCGCCCGCCATTAGGCACTTACCCCCGTAACAAAACGAGACCTTTATATGTCATTTGCCTCACTCGGCCTCTCTGATTCCATTCTTGCAGCGATCAAAGAGCAGGGCTACGAAACCCCCTCTCCTATTCAAGCGCAGGCCATTCCTGCGGTACTCGAAGGGCGGGACGTGATGGCAGCGGCACAAACAGGTACCGGTAAAACGGCTGGCTTTACCTTACCTATCTTGGAAATATTGTCGAAAGGGCCGCAAGCACAAGCCAACCAGGTGCGCACTCTGGTGCTGACACCAACCCGCGAACTGGCGGCGCAGGTAGGTGCAAGTGTTGAAACTTACTCAAAACATCTACCCTTAAGATCTGCGGTGGTGTTTGGTGGCGTTAAGATCAATCCACAGATGATGGCACTACGACGGGGCGTGGATGTATTGGTCGCTACACCGGGTCGACTGCTTGATCTATACAATCAAAATGCGGTGCGTTTTAAGCAACTGGAAATACTGGTACTTGATGAAGCCGATCGTATGTTGGATATGGGCTTTATTCACGACATCAAGAAGATCCTCGCCCTGCTGCCTAAACAACGCCAAAACCTGATGTTTTCGGCAACCTTTTCAAACGAGATCCGGGCGCTGGCAAAAGGGATGGTTAACAACCCTGTTGAGGTCTCCGTTGCTCCCCCTAATACTACCGCCGAGCGTATCGAGCAGTTAGTTTATCCAGTGGATAAGGGGCGGAAATCCGGGCTATTGACCCGCTTAATCCAAGATAATCAGTGGCAACAGGTGTTGGTATTCAGTAAAACCAAACACGGTGCCAACCGTATCACCAAGCAACTCAACGCCAAAGAGATCAACGCCGCAGCGATCCACGGCAATAAGAGTCAGGGGGCGCGAACCAAAGCATTAGCCGATTTTAAGAGTGGTGCTATCCGCGTTCTCGTGGCCACCGATATTGCTGCCCGCGGCTTGGATATCGATCAGTTACCCCATGTGGTCAATTACGATCTGCCCCATGTGGCTGAAGATTATGTCCATCGCATCGGTCGTACCGGCCGAGCTGGTGCCAGTGGCGAAGCGGTATCACTAGTCTGTGCCGATGATTTCAAACTGCTTGCTGCTATTGAGCGACTTATTGGCGATATTATTCCGCGTAAAGAGCTATCTGGTTTTGAACCGACTCATCCGCTACCGCCTTCACGCACGCCACAAGCAAGGCGTGCTCCGCGACCGAAAAAGCCGAAGAAACCTAAAATCGAACACGCGGATGGACAACGCTCCGGCGAACTGGCAAAAGGCCATCGCCCAGCGAATGGCTAACTTTAGCTAGCAAAGTAGCAGACAATAAAAAAGCGAGCTCAGCTCGCTTTTTTATTCGCCATTTTCAGCATCCAACACTGGGGCTATTTCTCATTAAGCCACTGCGCCACTCGCTTGGCAAAATAGGTCAAAATGCCATCAGCCCCGGCACGTTTGAAAGCCAACAAGCTTTCCATTATTACCGGTTTTTCCGCTAGCCAGCCATTCTCAATCGCCGCCATATGCATCGCATACTCGCCGCTAACCTGGTAAGCATAGGTAGGCACTTTAAAGTTGTCTTTTACCCGGCGCACCACATCCAGATACGGCATACCTGGCTTCACCATCACCATATCGGCTCCCTCCTGGAGATCCAGAGCCACCTCCTGCAACGCTTCATCACTATTGGCCGGATCCATCTGGTAACTGTACTTATTGCCACCCTTAAGATTACCGGCTGAACCGACAGCGTCACGGAACGGACCATAGTAGCTAGAAGCATATTTAGCTGAGTAGGCAAGAATGCGCGTATTAACATGACCAGCGGCTTCCAACGCGGCGCGGATAGCACCGATGCGGCCATCCATCATGTCAGACGGCGCCACCACATCAGCACCCGCATCCGCATGGGATAACGCCTGTTTCACCAATACGGCAGTGGTGACATCGTTTACCACATAGCCCTGTTCATCAATAATGCCATCCTGGCCATGGGTAGTGAACGGATCAAGCGCCACATCAGTGATCACCCCCAACTCAGGAAACGCAGCTTTTACCGCACGCACTGCCCGTTGTGCCAAACCTTCAGGGTTATAGGCCTCAGCAGCATCCAAAGATTTCACCCCGTCGGGCGTAACCGGAAAAAGCGCAATCGCGGGCACACCCAAGCGAACCAACTCTTCAGCTTCCTGCAACAACAGGTCTATAGACACCCGCTCAACACCCGGCATCGAGGTCACCGATTCCCGTTGCCCCTCACCTTCAAGCACAAACATCGGATAGATAAGATCAGCTACGGAGAGTTGCGACTCGGCCATCAAACGGCGGGAAAAATCATCAGCACGCATACGGCGGGGGCGGCGCGCAGGAAACTGACCAAAACTGTTAATCACATCAGACATGAATAATATTCCGTTAAGGTTGCACTGAAGGTAATAGTTGGAACGGCTGACGGCTTAACAACTCACCATCAGCTTTGAGATAAATAAGCCACGTACCGGGTACCAGGCTATCAGCATCTTCTAGGGTGTGAATAAAGCTACCTTGGTAAGGGAACTGCTCTGGCATTACCACGACTTTCTTTTGTAACGACTTCAATCCGTTTTCGCTTACCGGCGGCTTGACCGTGTACGTCAGGGTCACTGGACGTTCGGCAGGATCAGCATGCAGCATAAAACGAAAGCCAAAACTGGTTTGCGCTCCCAGTTCTAACTTGCGCCGCTGCCGCAACAGTTCAGCCTCATTTGACCACTCTTCACTGACGTTGTCCGGGCGTTGATATAAGCCGTAATCGCTCACCTGCAAACGGAATTGGATGGGCTCTAATTCCTGCTCTACGGCTTGCTCCTGACACCCCGTTAATAGCATAAAGCAGCACAAGCCGACGGCTATCATCACCGTTAATCTTAATCCGCTTCGCTCAACGGCGATTTGCCAATAACTATTCAACCTGCTGCTCCTCAGTAATAAAAACGCATACCCGATCACGACCTTGCTGTTTGGCCTGATAGAGTGCTTTATCTGCCTGCGCGAGTAAGGTTTCAGGGGGGAGTTGGGGATCAATATACAAACAAGCGACACCACAACTGATGGTCAAAGGTAATTCTCCCACCCCCGTCACTACACCTTGGTCACGAATAGCACTACATAACCGCTCGGCCAATTGTCTCGCCCCTTCCGGCGAGGTATTGGGTAATATCAGCGCAAACTCTTCACCACCATAGCGAGCCACCACATCCCCTGGACGTTTAACCACTTCAGCAGCTCGCGACGCGACTTCCCGAATACAGATATCACCAACGGGGTGACCATAGGTGTCATTGATCTGCTTAAAGTGGTCGATGTCCGCCATGATCAGAGCAAGCGGTGTCTGTTCACGACGGCTACGTCGCTGCTCCGCTATATAGCGTTTATCAAAGTATTTTCGGTTGCGTACGCCAGTTAGCGCATCACGGGTATTCTGCTCTTCCAGCTCTCGATTAGTGTCAGCCAGTTCACGAAGTGCCACCTCAAGTTCAAAGGTGCGTTCCTGTACTTTCTGTTCAAGATCAGCGTTGGCCTTCGCCTGCATCTGCATCGATTTGTCCTGTACCTGCCGCACCCGGTGAGCCTGTTCCATCGCCGATTTTTCGGCCAACTGGCGGCCACGATAAGATTGCCCCACCCGCATCGCCAAGGTCAGTGTCACCACGACCACCTCGGTCACAGCCCCCAATAGAAAAGGAGTAAAATTCGACACAGGTAATTCCAGCCAGCCTAAGTAGGCCAAACTACTTATGAATGCCCCCACTAATAACGCAAACCAGCCAACAGCGTAGTACTTTGCCAACGCCACACGTTGCAAGGAAAGCCAGCAACTAATACTGAGCAGGCTAAGCACAACCACCACGACCAATCCCGCGAATACAAGCACTGCAGTACGGTAGTCAAGGACAAACACCAGTAACAAATAACTCACTGTGCCTAGTTGGATCACGCGTAGCCAGCGACTGATTACGATTCGTTTACTATCGACTTGCGTCAATTGCTGTAAGAACAAACTGGCAAATAGTAAGGTCGCCCCACCTAGAAAGGGGGTAGTTAAGTGCTGTAGCCAAGGGCTGTTTGGCCACATGTAATAGCTATTGAAGCCAATTAAACCGGCCATCAACAAGGTCGCACAGCTCACATAAGCAGCATAGGTCAAGTAACTCATAACACGGGTCGATACAGCCAATAACACGTTATATAACGCCATCAACAATAACGCGCCAAATAACAGTCCCCAACCTAAGCTACGGCGATGATCCGCGGCGATAAAGCTGTCGCGATCCCACACAGAAAAAGATAACTCTGCCGCCCCCTGGGTCTGAAAGCTTACTAGCAAAGTAGACACGCCAGGATCATTAGAAATATTCAGCGGCACAAGGTATTCAGGGTGAGAAACCAAACGTCCGGTATCGCCTTCAGCGAGCGCTGCCACTTGACGCAACGGCACAGAGGGGGATTGCAGGTAGACATTAACGACATCTAACAGCGGATTATCCAACGCCAATATCCACTGTTTAGTGGCCGCGGCACGGTTGTCGACTGTCAGCCGCACCCAAAACGTCTTCGCAGAGAAACCAAAATTGACTCGGGAAGTTGGCAGCGATTGCCAGGCCGCAGGCGGCAAGGTCATAACTTGGCTCGCAGACAGTGAACTATCGTCTGCCACATACAGTTCACAACAGGGAACCGTCGCATCTGTTTGTTGTGTATCATCGCTCAACACCCACGCAGCAGAGGCATTAACACTGAAAGTCATCAGTATTAACCATAGCCACGCTAATATGAGCCGCTCAATCCGCATTAGTAGTGAAAGCCTTCTTTTAGCTTTTAAACCGCACTTTCAAGCACGAAAAACAAATCAATTACATCAGGCCAAAAAAGCGCTGACTCGCAGCCAATGTGTGCTCACTTAACTGCGCTAGCGTTTCCCCTCTTTTGGCAGCAATAGTCGCTGCAATATGGGGCAGATAACAGGGTTCATTGCGGCGGCGCTTCGGTTTGGGCTGGAGATCTCTTGGAATCAAAAACGGCGCATCAGTTTCCAACATCAAGCGCCCGGCGGGGATCAGCGGCATCATAGCTAAAAGCTCAGTACCTCGACGCTCATCACACACCCATCCTGTCACACCGATATGCAAATCTAGCTCCAAATACTGACGCAATGCTATTTCGCTACCAGTAAAACAGTGCACCACTGCCGCCGGCAACTTATCTCGCCAAGGTTTGAGTATCGCCAATAGTGTGTCACTGGCATCGCGTTCATGGAGAAATACCGGCATATTTAGCTCAGCCGCCAACGAGAGTTGCTGTTCTAGCACCTCGCATTGCACTGGTCGCGGTGAAAAATCACGATTGAAATCCAAGCCACACTCGCCGACAGCCACTACTTGCGGCTGTATCAATAACTGTGCAAGCGCTGTCAGCTGTTCAGGCTGGAACTCTTTCGCATCGTGGGGGTGAATGCCCGCGGTACTGAAACAAGTACCAGGCCACCTCTTTGCCAGAGAGAGCGCTTGCTGACTTTCAAGCAACGAGGTGCCCGTTAAAATCAGCTGATCAACATCGACCGATAGGGCACGCTCCACGACATCAGCAGCGTCATCTTTGAACTGCTTATTGGTGAGATTGACCCCGATATCAACCCAGCTCACCTTACTTCACTCGCTTCGCTCGGATCCGCTTACTACGATCTGGCTCACCAATAAAGAAGCTACTCATTGCACCTCGTACGATCACCACCAAGCCATCTTTATTTCTAAAGCTATAACGTGTGCCATCGGTCTGCTTCCAAACTTGGCCGTTCTCTAGGGTTAATACCCATTTTCCATAAGCGTCTTTCTTTTTCTTGCTGATCCGTAACGTTAACGTCTCAGGCGCATCTTCAGCGACCGCTTGCTTATGCTCGAGGCCAAATTTTTCTTCGGCGGTGGGTTCTTCTACTATCACGGGAGGGGCGTCGGGCGCACCAGCTAAACCGCCCACAGCAGGAACCGCCTCAGCAGGTTTCACGGCTGGCAATGGCTGCGCATCTGGCACTGGCGCAATGGCGGCAGGGGCGTCAGGTGCACCAGCTAAACCGCCCACAGCAGGAACCGCCTCAGCAGGTTTCACGGCTGGCAATGGCTGCGCATCTGGCGCTGGCGCAATGGCGGCAAGAGAGTCAGGCAGCGTGCGAGCAGCAAGTTGGTCGTAGCAGTTCAAGCGCTGGGCATCATCGCTGATCGCGGCGCATTGCTGCAATGAAGCGGGAGCGGCATGAACGCTTAAACAACTTAACGCCACAGATAAAAGGACCGTGGTTCGGATCATTATTCCTCCTCCTGCTCATCATCTTTACGCCGATACAATCGCGCAATCAACAAGCCAACTTCAAACAGAAGCAACATAGGTATAGCTAATAACGTCTGCGAAAAGATATCAGGCGGCGTCAGCAACATTCCAAAAACAAATGCGGCCACAATGATATAGGGCCGTTTCTTACTCAGACTCTCCGGGGTCGTAATGCCAACCCAACAGAGCACAATAATCAGAATGGGCACTTCGAAAGCCAGCCCAAACGCGAAAAACAGTTTCAGCACAAAGTCGAGGTAGCTGCCGATATCAGTGGCGATGGTCACGCCCTCTGGGGCAATCGCAGTAAGAAAGCCAAACGCCAATGGAAACACCACAAAAAAAGCAAACGCAGCACCGGCATAAAACAACAGTGAACTCATCACCACCAAAGGCAGCGCTAACTTACGCTCATGTTTATAAAGCCCTGGCGCGATAAAAGCCCACACCTGATGCAAAATAAATGGCACTGCCAGCGCTGCGGAAAGCACAATGGTGAGCTTAATTGGTACAAAGAACGGCGAGGCCACATCGGTTGCAATCATCGAGGCCCCGTCTGGCATCTCTGCAATCAACGGTGCCGCAATAAAGTGATAGATCTCCTGGGAAAAATAAACCAGCCCGAGGAATATCACCAGCACAGAGCCTAACGCTTTCAGTAAGCGGTCTCGCAACTCATACAGATGACTTAAAAATGGCTGCTGGGTGGGGTTATTCATTGCCGTTTACTATCCGAGGGGGTGGGGAGTGGCTCCACTTCATCATCAGGACCAGGATACTCTCGGTGACCGGAATCATTGGCAGAAAGCAGGTCCTCTTCAACGTCGAGTTTATTCTCAGCACTATCACCATCAACCTGAGCCTCAGGCTCTTCTGCAGCATAAGGTCGATTCACAGCATCCGCTTGCGCACGTAGCTTGTTCAACGATGCTTGCAGCTCGGGTGTTACCTTGGTGCCTAGGGCTTCTGCTTTCTTCAGGTCATTATGCAGTTGCTCGATCTCCAGCTCCTGCTCTACCTGACTACGGATCGCACTGCCATAACGCTTCACACTGCTGATGGTACGCGTAACGCTGCGCACCGCACCCGGCAGTCGCTCAGGCCCAAGTACCAGCAGCCCAACCACAGCGATAATAACAAGCTCCCAAAAGCCGATATCAAACACGGCTTAGGCCTTGTCCTTATCCTTGACTACCGGCTCTTTCACATCTGCGCTGGCGTCTTGTTTGTGTTCTATAGGCTGCTTGTCGAAATCTGCATCGGCTTTTTCGCCTTTAGCATCTTCGTCACTCATCGCTTTTTTAAAGCCCTTAACCGCTGAGCCCAAGTCTCCACCTAGACTACGGAGCTTTTTCGTACCAAACAGCAGAATGACAATAACGGCAACGATTAATAGCTGAGGCCAACTAAAACCCATTTTTACTCTCCCAAACGCCAGAAGTGGCTATGCTGACCCATTATAGGCAGATGGTTGTTCATGAAAACCTCTAACGGCTGCTAAACCGCCAAGCCGAGATCCAGCACCCAATTACGCCACTCCATCCCAGCATCGACCAAGTCATAGATGGCCAATCAAAAAACAGCGTAATCAAGGCGATGATGGCAGAAGTACCAAGCCAAAACAGGCCGCGAGAACGGCGGTCAGCTTGCTGATGGTACTGCTCAGATAGCGTTTCTAACTGAGGAAGTAGTTGCTGTGCTTGCTGCAGATTATTGAAAATCAGGTCTGGCAGTTGCGGCAGCTTCTCCCCCCAGTAAGGTAAATTTTCCAATAAGTTGCGCTTCAGCGCTTTCGCCCCCAACTGATCCTGCATCCAATCTTCGAGAAAAGGTTTGGCGGTTTGCCACAGATCCAGCTGCGGGTATAGCTGACGCCCCAGGCCTTCGATATAGAGCAGGGTCTTCTGCAACAGCACCAGCTGCGGCTGCACCTCCATATTGAAGCGGCGGGCGGTATTAAACAGATTGATCAGCACATGGCCAAACGAGATCTCAGATAAAGGCTTATTGAAAATAGGCTCACATACAGTACGGATCGCCACTTCAAATTCATCGATACTGGTATCAGCAGGCACCCAACCTGAATCCACATGTAACTCAGCCACCTTACGATAATCTCGATTAAAGAACGCTAGGAAGTTCTCCGCCAGATAGCGCTTATCTTCGCGATTCAAGGTACCAACAATGCCGCAATCAATGCCTATCCACAGTGGATCTTCCGGATGCTCTTTGGCAACAAAGATATTCCCGGGATGCATATCGGCATGAAAGAAACTGTCACGAAATACCTGAGTAAAAAACACCTCGACACCCCGTTCAGCCAAGCGCTTCATGTTGGTGCCATTAGCTTCCAGCTCAGCGATATTGCCCACTGGAATGCCATAAATACGCTCCATAACCAACAGGCGAGGGCGGCAATAATCACTGTAAATACGCGGCACATAGAGGGCGTCTGAGCCTTCAAAATTGCGCCTTAGCTGGATTGCGTTGGCTGCTTCTCGCGCCATATCCAGCTCGTCCAGGATAGTTTTGCGATACTCCCGGATCACCTCCTTCGGCCGCAACCGCTTGCCATCCGGCAGCAAGCGCGCCACCAGCTCTGCCAAGCTTTCCATCCAATGCAGATCCGCTAAAATCTGTTTGTCGATCCCCGGCCGGATCACCTTCAAGACAATCTCTTGCGACTGTCCCTGCTCGTCAGCCAACAATGTGGCGGTATGCACCTGGGCAATCGACGCCGTAGCCAACGGCGTCTCATCAAAATCACTGAAGCGCTCAGTTAAGGGGTAACCAAGCGACGCCTCTATTAAAGCTAAGGCTTGCTCGCCAGGAAAAGGGGCAACCTGATCCTGCAACAATGCCAGCTCTTCGGCATAATCATCATTAAGTAGGTCGCGACGGGTAGAAAGCATCTGCCCGAGCTTGATAAACACCGGACCAAGCGCCTCCATGGCGAGGCGTAAGCGCTTCGCTTCCGAAGCGTCGGGATGTTGATTGCGTAGCCAAAACAACCCAATACGTAAGCACTTCAGCGATAACGGCCAGCGTTGACGAGGAATGATCTGATCAACGCCGTGACGCAACAAGGTCGCGCCAATTAGATACAATCGAAACAGCTGCCTAAAGGGCTTCATGACAGAGCCGCCTGCGAACGCTCCAAACGTCTTACTCTGGCTTCGACATCATCCACATCTGCGGCAAGTAGCTGCACATCGTCGGCAAATGCAGCGAGAGCCAAGGGGTGAGCGAGCAGTGCGACTTCATCAGTAATGAAGCGCCCGAACTGCTGTTTCCCTTCCTGCGTTTGGTTAACGACAAACGCTTTGGCACGTGTCAGGGCTTGCGCCACCATGTGCGTGGCAGGATCACCTAGCCAGCGGGACAACGGCTCTTGCCAATCGATGTCCAACCCTTTGTGCATGGCAGCAAACTGTTGTGCCAGTTCCGCTTGCCCCTCCATCTGCAGCCGGTCTTGTTTGATCAGCTGCGCCAGCGTTTCACCATCCTGTAGTCTCGGCAGATCGCGGATAGCTAATTGCATACGGCAATCCCAATCATCCTGCTCACCGGAGAGCAGGTCTATCTGCTTGGCGCTGAAAACAAATAACAGAGGAAAAGGCAATTCCGACAGATCCATACGCAAACGCTTACCAGCCATAGGGAGCAAGCCATTCGCATAGTCAGGATCTAACTTAAGATATTGATTGAGCACTGTTTCCAATGCGCCTACTAACAGCGGCGAGATCGGCATCACCAAAACTCCTAGAACTTATAACCCCGGTGCAAGGCAACAATGCCACCGGTCAGGTTGTAGTAACTCACCTGTTCGAAGCCTTGCTGTTCCATCATCTGTTTCAGGGTTTCCTGATCCGGATGCATACGGATCGATTCCGCCAAATACTGATAGCTAGCGCCATCTTTCAACACCGCCTCCCCCATCTTTGGTAGCAGATGGAAACTGTAGGCATCGTAGGCCTTACTTAATAACTCTATTTGCGGCTTAGAGAACTCAAGCACCAACAAGCGACCGCCAGGTTTTAGCACACGCAGCATCGAAGCGAGTGCACGCTCTTTTTCGGTAACATTGCGCAAGCCAAAAGCGATGGTAATTAAATCAAAGTGGTTATCGGGAAAGGGCAACGCCTCGGCATTTGCCTGCACATAACTGACATTGCCCAAGATCCCCATATTACGCAGTTTGTCTCGTCCGACTTTTAACATCGAACTGTTGATGTCTGCCAACACCACTTGACCGGTGTCACCGACACAGCGAGAGAAGCGCGCGGTAAGATCACCCGTGCCACCAGCGAGATCCAGCACCCGTTGACCACGACGGATACCACTACAATCGATAGTAAAACGCTTCCATACCCGATGGATGCCGCCAGACATCAAATCGTTCATCAAATCGTATTTGGCCGCAACAGAGTGAAACACATCGGCTACTAATGATTCCTTCTCGGCCTTGGCGACCGTTTTGAAACCAAAATGGGTGGTATCGCCCGTTGATGATCCGCTCACTGCTTTCCCCTCAATAACTTATTGCTGCCCAGTGTACTGAAAAATAGCACGACTCCCCAAACGCTAATTACATGCCAAACTACGGCAATAAGGTTTATTTGTTGAATTTGCCGACTACACTTAGTTTATAAATTAGAGAATCCTATTACGCCGATGATAAAAAACACTTTCTTTGCTGCGCTGCTTTGGATGACAACTTTTCCCTTGTGGGCAATGGATAGCCACCCATCAAATTATTTTTCGGATCAAGCGCTAGCCAACATAGAGCAGACCTATGGTGTCGATGCGCGGGCCAACGTGCTCGCTTGGCAAACACTGATTGATGATGGTCTCCAGCTCAGCAGCGATGACGAAAAGCTGCTGCTCACCAATCAGTTCCTCAACCAAATGGCTTTCATCAGTGACATGGAGCATTGGCAGCAAGAGGACTATTGGGCAACGCCACTGGAGTTTATCGCCACCAGCGGCGGGGATTGTGAAGACTACTCGGTGGCGAAATTGGCAACGCTAAAGATGATGGGCGTATCGTCAGAAAAGCTACGCCTGATGTATGTGAAGAATATTGCCGATAATCAGCCCCACATGGTATTAACCTACCACCCTCGCCACGGTGACATACCATTGGTTCTAGACAACCTCGACCAGGAGATCCGCCCAGCCAGTGAGCGCACCGATCTACTCCCCATCATCAGCTTCAATGATGACGGCCAATGGCTGGCACGGGTGCAAGGGCGCGGTGGAAAAGTGAAAGAGGAGGGCGGCGCATTCTGGCAGGAGTTGATGGAACGCATTGAAAAACAGATCTAGGAGGGACTCTATGACACTATCGCGGCAGTTGTTGCGAATGATCGGACTGTTACTGGGCTTAATGCTGGTCGCCTGTTGGCTAATTTACTTGCAAAACAGCCGTAGCGAGATGCAACAGCAGTTAGGCAATCACGCCCAAGACACTGCTACTGCTCTAAGTCTAACGCTTACCCCATACACCTCACCCCTGGACGTCGCCGCGATCACCGCGACAATCACTGCACTGCATGACCGGGGCTACTTTAGTCAGATAGCACTGTTTGATAACGATAATCGCCTGATCGCGGGAAAACAGACCCCACTAGAACAACAGAACGGTGCTCCGCAGTGGTTTAAACAACTGTACCCGTTACAAGCACCGACCCAAAAGATGGAGCTAAGTGACGGCTGGCGCGTCATGGGCAGAGTGGAGGTGACTGCCGATGTCACCCAAGCCTACAATCGGTTATGGCTTGCCGGTTGGCAGTTTATGCTCGCCACTTTAATCATACTGCTCGTCGCCGTCATCGCAGCCAGACTGCTGGTGAAAAGAATACTCAAGCCACTGCAACAGCTACAAAAGCAAGCCGCTCAGATCAGTCAACGCAGCTTTAAACCGATGCAAGCCATGTCTGGTACGCAGGAGATTGACAGCTTGGTTGACAGTTTTAACCAGATGTCTGACGCACTCAAGGAGCTATTTTCTGGCCTAGAAGAGAAAGCTGAACACTTACAACTTCAAGCTTTTCAGGATGATGAAACCGGGCTTGGCAATCGTCGTGGATTTATCGCCGAACTACAGCACTTAACCCAAAGTGAACAAGCGTCGATCGGCTGTATCGGCCTACTCAAACTGAATATCGAAGCCTTGCATCAAAAACAGGGTTACAGTGCGGTCACCCAACTGTGGCGCGGATTAGTTCAGCGCATCGAACAAGAAAAATTAGCTGCAAACCAGTCATTTAGATTACATGATGATGAAGTTGCCATCCTCTTTCCACAATGCGACCGGCAACGTGCCGAACGATCCATGCAAGGCCTGCTCGAATTTTTGTCAGAACAAGAGAGCGAACTGGCCGATGAAGGCTTAGGCCACGCCGGGCTATGCTACTTCCGTCCTGGAGATAGCCAGGATCAGCTGTTAAGTGAATTGGATCTGGCACAACAGCAGGCGCGACAGCAAGGTGCACATAATCTTTTCTTCAATCAAGGTAACCGAGAGTTACCTACCATTTTGCTCAATACCCAGCGCCGACAGCAGCTGATCGACGCCATCATTAAGGAACAACGCTTTGAATTTCGCTGGCAGGGGGTGAAGCAGCTGGTCCGCGACAATCACCTGTACAAAGAGTGGCTACCAACTTTTGCTGATCTTAAAGGGCAAGCACTACCGACTGCGACAATCCTGGCACTAGCCCGGCAAACGGATCAGCTACCGGCACTAGAGCGAGGCATAGTCACAGAAGCGTTAGCCTTCGCAAAACAGCAGCCCGGTGGTGATTTTTCCGTCAATTTGGATCCGTTGACGCTGCAGGATCGGGATTTTTCCCTCTGGTTAATTGATCGCTGCCGCAAAGATCCCACTTTAGCCAAACGGTTAATCTTGGAGTTCGACGAAAGGCGGCTAACGCCGAGCTATAACAGTATCAGCAACATCATTTCACAGTTGGCATTACTGGGCGTCCGCTTCGCCATCGACCATTTTGGCGCTGCGACAGCCAGTTTCGCCCTGTTAACATCAATGAAGCCCAACTATCTGAAACTTGATGGCCGCTATAGCCACCAACTGGCGCTACATATAGACAATCAGTTTTTTATTCAGACACTGTTACAGCTATGCCGCGGTTTGCAATGCACCTTGGTCGCATTAGAGATTGAAGATAAAGAAGATCTGGCACTGCTGCGGCAGTTGGGTGTTGAGCATGGGCAGGGTTACTTGTTGGGTAAACCTGCCCCACTCGCGTCGGCAACGATGCTCTCTTAATAAAGCAGGCTATAGAACTGGCGGCGGTAGGTACCAGCCAGGGGGTCGCCTTGGGGCAGGGTAGCCAAAATATCCAACAGCGCCGCTTTCGCATCACCATCAGCGGCGTTTAGATCTTTCTTCAGCAGAGACAACAGCAGTGCCAGCGCCTCTTCACTTCGGTTTGCCGCTTGATACTGCACTGCTAACCGAAAACTGACTTGTGGGTCGTCAGGGGAGGCAGCATGCTGCTCCTCAAGCTGTTTTAATTCGGGCGATTGCGCCGCCTGCTGCTTCAGCTCCAATTGCGCCATCAACGACTGATAGTAGCCATCCTGATCAGCCATCCCGATACTGCGCAATAAGCTCTCTGCATCAGCGAGTTTGCCTAACGCCAACAGTGCATCCGATAGCGCCAGTTTAATATCGACCCGAGAGCTATCCAGCTCGATGGCACGCTTTAACAGCGGGTATGCGTCGCCAGCTTGCTGCTGTTGCAGGTGCTCTCGCGCTTGAGCTAACAGTTGGTCCTGCTCTTTAGGTAAATGCTTATCCAGCAAAGCACGGATCTGCATCTCATCCGCACCACCATCAAAGCCATCAAGCATTTTGCCCTCTTTAATCAGCATCACCGTGGGTAAGCTTCTCACTCCGCACTGCATGGCCAACTGTTGGTCTGCTGCGCAATTTACCCGCCCTAAAACCAACGCATGGCTATGTTCCGCCGCCACCTTCGCAAGTATCGGGCTCATCGCTTGGCAAGCTTCCATCTCCGGCGCCCAGAATTCCACAAGCAATAGCTGGTCAGGCGTCAACTGCTGAATAGTTTGTTGAAAATTAGCCACTGAGATCTCAATGGTATTTGGGGCAGACATCACTTGTTCCACAGGCCTCTCCATACATTTGTAACCAACCAAAGCGTGATATTGGTTTAACCCCGACACCATAGCACAGTCAATATGCAGACAAAGTTAACTAGACAGCTAAATATCTTTCAGACCCTAAACTGCCACCTCATAACCGCAGCGTCTAAAAGCAGATGGCCTGGGAGTAGGTCAACTATCAGGAAGACACTACGCGAGCTGGCATAACCCAATGAACACTGGCACGGCTCGCCCGGAGGATACAGAGATGAAAAACCTAATAATGTTTCTCGGCGCCACCTTGCTAGCCACATCCGCCTATGCCAACAACGGTTACCAAGAGCCTATCTATTTGAATTATGGAGTTAAGATCAGTCACGAGGGGACAACGCTGCCGATGGGAAAAACCTCAAAAAATGGGGTATTTACGCCCGGCTACCTTAACTACCAGTTTGATCCAACAGTAACAGATCTAGACACACTTCTCAGAACAGCTCCGCCAGCGGCAGGGACAGTGAAAAAAGCCCAAAGCGTGGCTGGCTATGTCGAGCCTATCTATCTGAATTACAATAATTAAGCTAGCTTAAAAACATAACAATAAGCCACCGCAGTCGGGTGGCTTTTTGGCTTGGTACGCAACACTGTCATTAACGTTGTGGCCAAGGGAGCAACCAAGGGCAAGACAGCTCTTTTGCCATAAGCAGCGACTCAACGGGGGAGAACTCAACGCCGTCAGTGGGTAAACAGTGGTAGCGCAAACACTCTCCTAACCAATTAAACTCTACCGCATAAGCATGCAGATAGGTTCTGTCTGCGGGCGTCCCAGCATACAAATGATCGCCAACAATAGGTGCACTAAGGCTTTTCAATGCCACACGGATCTGATGGGTCTTACCCGATAAAGGTTTAACCACAAAGAGCCTCAATCCCGGTCTCATCGAATAGCTGAAAAACTGACTGACAGCCGGGTCACTTTTGCCACTCGTTAAGCGCCAACTACTCCGACGTGAGCGCTGCATATCACCGATCACCCAGCCCTGCTTCTTTTTCGGCTTGCGATCACTGATCGCAAGATAAAATTTCTGCATCTCTCGATTGGCGAACAGCGAGCCAAATTGGGCGGCTGCCTCGCTACTGCGAGCCACAATCAGCAGCCCGGAGGTGACTTTATCTAAGCGGTGAACAGGATAAACATCTTCCAATAGAGCCTGCCGCAGCAGGCGAAAATAGCCATGCTCACCGGTTGTAGGCTCATCATGACAGCTGATCCCCGCCGGCTTATTAAAGATCCAGAAGTCGTCATGAACAAAAATCGGCGAAACGGCATTGGCAGCTAACGCCTTATTCATCGTTGGCGCTCCGCTCTGAGGCTACTGGTCGGGTCATTTCACCATTGGCAGCGCCGTTGTCGCTGCTTTTCTCAACGACAACACCTTTTTGCTGGAGCCACTCAGGATCAATCGCTTTCTTCGCTGTCACTCCAAGGTCACGCAACCCCTCCGCTTGCGACAGCAAGTTCCCCCGGCCACTGGCCAGACGTTTCAAGCTCGTTTCATAACTTAGCTGTGCTTGCTCAAGCCCTTTACCCAGCTTTTGCAGCTCATCAACAAACAAGCGCAGCTTGTCGTACATCGCCGCCGCTTTGTCAGCGATCAGCTTGGCGTTCTGGTTCTGATACTCATAGCGCCAGATATTATTCACCGTACGCAGGGCCACTAACAAATTGGTTGGGCTGACCAACATAATGTTGTTATCTAAAGCCAACTTCACCAGATCCGGCTGCTGATCCAGCGCAGTTAAAAAAGCAGCTTCGATGGGAATAAACATCAATACGTAATCTAGGCTGTGGATCCCTGGTAATGCTTGGTAATCTTTTGCTCCTAACCCTTTAATATGATTACGTAGCGACTGCACATGGGCTGTTAACGCCGCCTGACGCTCGACGTCATCATCACTATTAAAATACTGCTCGTAAGCGGTTAACGAAACTTTCGAATCAATGATGATCTGCTTGCCTTCCGGCAGATGCACAATCACATCGGGACGATAACGCTTGCCGTCATCGGTGGATTGGCTGACCTCAGTGCTGTATTCATGGCCTTGGCGCAGCCCAGATTGTTCCAATACCCGCGCCAATACCACTTCGCCCCAGTTCCCTTGCTGCTTACTGTCGCCTTTTAGTGCCTTGGTGAGATTCAATGCATCTTCACTCATCCGCTCATTGAGTTGTTTGAGAGACAAAATTTCGGCTTTTAGGGTATGACGTTCTTTCGCTTCAGTTTCATAAACTGACTGCACCTGCTGACGAAATGCACCTAACTGATCTTTCAAAGGAGCAAACGTGGCTGCCAAACGCTGCTGGCTTTGCTGATCAAATTGCTGTGCTTTGCTATCAAAGATACGGTTAGCCAGATTCTCAAACTGCTCTTTCAGGCGTGCTTCTGACTGCGCCAGCAACGCTATTTTTTCCTGATTGGCACTCTGTTCAACCGCCAACTGGGTTCGGAGTGCAGTCGCGCTGAGGGATTGCTCCCGCTCTTTTTCTGTTAGCTGCTGAACATCAACCTGTAGCGCTTCAAGCGCTGCCGACTTAAACGCCAACTCGCTCTGCAGAAGCTGTTCTGAGCTTTGATAATGCTGCGCTAAACGCGACGCCCGCTGGCGGTAGATCAGGGTAGTGACGAGAAAAAGCAGACTTAGGCTACCAGCTGCGATAGCGGCTAACTGAAGATCCAAAGGGGTCGCTCCAGACAAACAAGAATAGGGCAGGATAACTCTGCCGTGCGCGTTGCTGCAACAAACAAGGGAACGATAGAAAGAATAGGGTGTTAGAACGACAAAGCCCCCGGCATAATTGCCGAGGGCTCTGAAGAAATGGTCGGCGATGCAGGATTTGAACCTGCGACCCCTTGGACCCAAACCAAGTGCGCTACCAAGCTGCGCTAATCGCCGACACTAAAACTGGGGTGGCTGATGGGGCTCGAACCCACGACCACCGGAATCACAATCCAGGGCTCTACCAACTGAGCTACAGCCACCAGTGTCTTACTTTGCTGAAGATGAAGTACGTTGTAGCTCTGGCGCGCCCGACAGGATTCGAACCTGTGACCTTTGGCTCCGGAGGCCAACGCTCTATCCAGCTGAGCTACGGGCGCTCACCTGCCTTCAGCGGATGCGCATATTACAAAAGCACTAATCGCTTGTCTACGATTATTTTAAAGAATCTGAAAAACTCTTGCGATCCGAATCATTATTGACTGAAAAATCAGCGCAGTTAGCATTTTAGCTACCGGGTTTTAACGTTATAATCGAAAAATCAGGATGCAGCCGATATAGATCATGATTAATCTGCATAACAACAAATAGAGAGAGAAGATCCCAATGGCAACTCGTCTTCAACAATTCCTCGTCGCAGGAATCACCAGCTTGGTTATGGCCTCCACTGCTTTTGCAGCAGAAGTAGACCCTGTTGAATCACGCATTAAACCTGTCGGTGACCATTATATTGAAGGCGATGCTCCTGCTGGCGAAGCTTTGGCAGCCGAACCGGCAGGCCCTCGCTCTGGCGGCGATGTCTACCAAGCATCTTGTTTTGCTTGTCACGGCACTGGCGCAATGAACGCACCGAAGAAAGACGATGCCGCAGCTTGGTCGCCGCGCTTGGCAAAAGGCATGGACAAACTGATGGACCACGCAATCAACGGCTTCAACGCCATGCCACCACGTGGCACCTGTGGTAACTGTTCTGACGAAGAGATCCAGGCAGCTATCGATTTTATGATTGAAGGGATCTAATTGCCCGTCGAGTAAAACAAAAAAGCCGCTTTCGCGGCTTTTTTGTTTTTAGTCCACCACTACTTATCTTTATTCAACATCGCCTTCATCGCGGCTAAATGCGCCATGCCGGTTTTTTTCTTTTCCTCTTTCGATTTCTGAGTTTTACCTTCCCAGATAAGATCATCCTGCGGTAACTCGTAGAGAAAACGGCTGGGCTCTGGACGAAAACTTTCGCCAAATTGACGTCGTTCACGACAGACGATAAAGCTCAGCTCTTTTTGTGCCCGGGTGATCCCGACATAGGCCAAACGCCGCTCTTCATCTACATTCTCTTCATCAATGCTGCTTTGGTGCGGTAACAACCCCTCTTCCATGCCGATCATAAAGACGTACGGAAATTCCAAGCCTTTCGATGAGTGCAATGTCATCAACTGCACCTGATCACTCTCATCATCCCCTTCATTTCGCTCCATCATGTCGCGCAGGGTCAAACGGGTCACGACCTCTGGCAAAGTCATCGCTTCATCGAGATCATCCCCCTCCAACATGCCGGTGATCCAACGATACAGCTCGGAGACATTTTTCATCCGCATCTCTGCGGCTTTCGGGCTAGGGGAGCTGTCGTAAAGATACTCTTCGTAATTGATATCCCGTACCAACTGGCGCACCGCCTCAATCGTTTCGCCTTTCTCAGCAAAATCAGCGAGCTCCACCATCCAACGGGTAAAGCGCTGCAGCGAAGCCAAACCGCGTCCGGTCAGGTGCTGCTCTAGCCCCAGCTCAAAACTGGCAGCAAATAGGCTAATACCACGCATGTTGGCATAATTACCTAGCTTCTCTAATGTTGCCGGGCCGATCTCCCGCTTTGGCACATTGACGATACGCAGAAACGCATTGTCATCATCATGATTCACCAACAGACGCAAATAACTCATCATGTCTTTGATCTCGGCGCGGGAGAAAAAGCTGGTACCACCGGAGATCTTGTATGGAATACGGTTGGTCATCAGCGATTTTTCAATCAGTCGTGACTGATGATTGCCGCGATAGAGAATGGCGTAATCTTTATAGTTGGTGCGTTTCATAAACTTATGGCTCAGCAGCTCTGCCACCGTGCGCTCAGCTTCATGCTCCTCATCCTTGGCATAAAGCACTCGCAAACGCTCACCGTAACCCAACTCGCTGAACAGGCGTTTATCGAAAATATGGTCATTGTTGGCGATCAAGATATTAGCCGCGTTCAAGATGCAGCCCGTGGAGCGATAGTTCTGCTCCAACTTAACCACCTCTAATGACGGAAAATCTTGTTGCAGCAAGGCCAGGTTTTTCGGCTGCGCGCCGCGCCATGAGTAGATTGACTGATCATCATCACCCACCACGGTAAAGCGCGCACGCTCGCCCACAAGTAGCTTCACCAATTCATATTGGCTGGTATTGGTATCTTGATACTCATCCACCAGCAGATAGCGAATACGATCACGCCAACGCTGGCGCACCTGTTCATTTTGCTTCAATAGCAGCGTTGGCAGCAGGATAAGATCATCGAAGTCGAGAGCATTGTATGCCGTCAGGTGGCGCTGGTAGCGCTCATACAACATAGCAAGGATCTGTTCACCACCACTTTCAGCCATCTTAATGGCCTGTGGCGGTAAGATCAGGTCGTTCTTCCAGCGGGAGATCTGATTCAACAACAAGTTAATCTGATCTTTATCGCCGTCGTACTCTTTCTCGGTGAGCTCGCTAATGAGCGCACGACTGTCCTGATCATCAAACAAAGTAAAACCGGCTTTCATCCCCAAGGTAGTCACTTCACGCTTGAGAATAGTTAGCCCTAAGGTATGAAAGGTGGAAACAATCAAGCCCCGAGCCTCTTTGCGGCCTAAGGTCTGTCCCACGCGCTCCTTCATCTCCCGCGCCGCCTTATTAGTAAAGGTCACCGCCGCGATATGCCGAGCTTGATAGCCACATTGACGCACCAGATGAGCAATCTTCAAAGTGATCACTCGCGTCTTACCGGAACCGGCTCCAGCAAGCACCAGACAAGGTCCAGAGATATGTTTGACGGCGTTAGCTTGCCCAGGGTTTAACTTCATTCTGACTCACAGACTAAACTTGAGGTGGCGATTTTACTGCAAGCCAGCCACGAACGTGAGCGAAATCAACTGCTGATTTTTCATCAGCTGTTACAAATCTTACAAAATGAATGAACGCTCATTCATTATAATGCGATAGCGATGATGGACAAACGACGACGAATTCTCCAAGCAGCCAGTGTCACCCTTGCCAATAAAGGGTTTCACGGCACCACCATGGGCGAAATAGCGCAGCACGCCGATATGGCGGCAGGCACTCTTTATCTCTACTTTAAAGATAAACAGACCCTGCTGCTGGAGACTCTGGAAAACAATTTGGAGCTAATCGCTGATGCCTGCTTCAAACAACATCGGCTGGGTGTCAGCCTGGAGCAACAATTTACCCAGATCTGGCAAGCACTGTTTCAATATCTAATCGCCCACCCAGACACATTACATGGCTGGGAGTTATCCCGTCATGTCACCGATAAATCGCAGCTCGCGCACTTAATCAAACGACGACAACAGCTATTTTTGCCACTTGCCGCGATGTTAGAGGCGGGGCTCGCGGCACAACAACTGAAACCTTTACCTGTTGAAGTGCTCGGAGCGATAGGTATTGAAAGCTGTGCCGCCCTAGCGCGGCGGCATATTGAAGGCAGTTTTATTTTGAATGATGCGATGATCGCCACCGCCGCGAATGCGAGCTGGCAAGCCATCGCCAACCAATGAGAGAGAATGTGTGATGGTCAACGGAAAACGTATTATCTGGAGCCTGCTTATGCTGGTTTTGGTTGTACTGGTATTCGGTAGTGTGATCGGATTTAACCTGTTTAAACAAAAGATGATCGGCGAATATATGGCCAATCAGCCCGCCCCTACCTTTCCGGTGACCACTGCCACCGTCTCTCCGGTCGATTGGATCCCAAGCATTGACTCCATTGGTTTTATTGAACCCTACCGGGGGGTCACCCTGAAAAGTGAAGCCGCTGGTTTGATTGAGACGATCGACTTCGAATCTGGCGAGAAGGTCTCCGCTGATACCTTACTGCTGTCTTTAGACACCGATGTTGAGCGCGCTAACCTGAAACGCTCACAAGCCAGTTTGCCCGCACTAAAAGCACAAGCCCATCGTATGGAAGTGCTATTGAGACAAAACAGCGCCTCGGAAGGACAAAGAGATGAAGCGGTTGCCAACTATGAAGCGCAAGTGGCGGACGTCGCAGCACAAAAAGCCACCATCGCTCGCCGTGAAATTCGCGCGCCCTTTGCAGGGCAAATAGGTATTCGCCAGGTGTTTCTTGGACAGTATCTGGAGGCAGGTACCGAGATTGTCAGGCTCGAAGACACCTCAACCATGCGTATTCGCTTCACTATTCCACAAAATCAGCTAAGCAAGATTTTTGTCGACCAAACCATTGAAGTACAAGTGGATGCGTATCCGGAAACCAGTTTCCACGGCAAGATCACCACCATTGAACCGGCGGTGAATTTCCAAAGTGGTGTGGTACAGGTGCAGGCTGACGTTCCCAATGAAAATGGCGTACTGCGTTCCGGCATGTTTGCGCGTGTTAATGTGATCTTACCCACGTTGCCACAGCAACTCGTCATCCCGCAAACCGCAGTAAACTTCACCCTGTACGGTGAAACCATTTTTATTGCTGAAACCCGCGAAGGCGATAGCCAACTGATAGCAACACAGCGCACCATCAAGGTAGAGGAACGCCGTGGCGATGTGGCGCGAGTGAGCGGCTTGAATCCCGGCGAAACCATTGTCACTTCAGGCCAGGTCCGCCTGTCTAACGGCAGCCAGATCAAAGTCGTTGAGAGTGATGCCCTAAACACCCCAGCGGAGATCCCGGCGCTTTAAGCCCGGAAGAGGATAATCAGATGCGATTCACTGATACATTTATCCGTCGGCCGGTATTGGCGATCTCTATTAGCCTGCTGATTGTGTTACTGGGACTGCAAGCACTAAAAGGGATGCAGATCCGCGAATATCCGGAGATGACCAATACAGTTATTTCGGTCAATACCAGTTACTACGGTGCCAATGCCGATCTGATCCAGGGCTTTATTACCCAACCATTAGAGCAAGCGATCGCCCAGGCCGACAATGTTGATTTTATGACCTCCCAAAGCTTTATGGGGTCCAGTAGTATCAGCGTGCAGATGAAACTAAACACGGATCCCAACGGAGCCTTGGCGGATATTCTTGCCAAGGTGAACTCGGTGCGCTCCCAGCTGCCCAGCGAAGCAGAAGATCCCACGGTCACCTCGTCCACCGGCTCAACCACATCACTGATCTATATCTCGTTCACCAGTGATTCTCTCAACTCAAGTCAAATCAACGATTATCTGGAGCGGGTTATCCAACCCCAGCTATTCACCGTCAATGGTGTCGCAAAAGTGAATCTCTATGGTGGCGTGAAATACGCCATGCGGGTTTGGTTGGATCCCCAAAGAATGGCGGCTTTCGATCTCACAGCCACTGAAGTGATGCAGGTACTGCAAGCCAATAATATTCAGTCAGCCCCCGGGCAAGCTACCGGCGTTTATGTGTTATATAACTCCGAAGCCAATACCCAGGTCCGCACCGTGGATGAGCTAAAACGCATGGTAGTAGCGAGCCGCGACGGCTCACTCATTCGCGTTGATGATATTGCCAACGTCACACTGGAGAAGAGCCATGATACGTATCGCGCCGTAGCCGATGGCAAAAGCGCCGTTGTGGTCGCAGTCGATCCCACACCGACGGCCAACCCGTTAGAGGTCACTGCCGCGATCCGCGATATGCTGCCGGAGTTTGCCAATAACATCCCCAGCACCATCAAAATGAATGTGCTGTATGACTCCACCATCGCTATTGAGGAGTCAATTAACGAGGTGGTCGCCACCATTATCGAAGCAGGTGTGATTGTACTAATCGCTATCACCCTGTTTATGGGCTCATTTCGCGCAGTCTTGATCCCCGTTGTTACTATTCCGCTGTCGCTCATCGGCGTTGCGATGATGATGTCGTTGTTTGGCTTTTCACTGAATTTGATGACGCTGCTTGCCATGGTACTCGCCATCGGATTAGTGGTGGATGACGCCATCGTCGTGGTGGAGAACGTAGATCGTCACGTCAAGCTAGGGAAAACACCGTTTCAGGCAGCGATTATTGGTACGCGAGAGATTGCTGGCCCTGTGATATCAATGACCCTGACGCTGGCTGCCGTGTATGCCCCCATCGCATTAATGGGAGGGATCACCGGTTCACTGTTCAAGGAGTTCGCCCTGACGCTGGCTGGCGCAGTCTTTGTATCGGGGATTGTAGCACTGACCCTGTCGCCAATGATGTGCTCAAAAATGCTCAAACCCCACGATAAGCCCGGGCGCTTCGAGCGCTTTGTCGAAGGCTATTTAGGCGCGCTAACCCGTGGCTACGACAAAGCCCTGCGTAGTGTGATGAACCATCGTCCTGTGGTGGTTGTATTTGCACTGTTCGCCTTTGCAAGCTTGCCTATTCTTGCCAGTTTTATTCCCAGTGAATTAGCGCCCAGTGAAGATAAGGGCGGCTATATGCTGTTTGGCAAAGCACCTGCGAACGCCAACCTGGACTTCATAGAAAACGCGATGGTCGAAGGGTTACAAAAGGTAGACACCCTACCAGAAGTCCGTTCCACGCTGGTCTTTGCAGGTATACCTAGCGCCAACCAAGGACTCGGCATCGTTAACCTCAAAACCTGGAGCGAGCGGGAGAGAAAACAAGCCGAAGTGATCCAGGCAACCAATCCATTGATCGCCGACGTTCCCGCAGTGGCGATGACCGCTTTCCCATTCCCGGAGCTGCCCGGTGCGTCCAGCGGCTTACCAATTCAATTTGTGATCACCACGCCTAACAATTTTGAAAGCTTATTTGCCGTGGCCAGCAGCTTTCTCGAAGAACTGCGTAGCAACCCTAACTTCGTCTATCTGGATCTTGATCTGAACTATGACTCAGCCACCATGAAGGTGCAGATTGATCGTGATAAAGCAGGGGCATACGGCATCACGATGCAAGATATCGGCACCACACTCAGCGCTATGTTCAGCGATGGTTACGTCAATCGCATCGATCTCGATGGCCGCAGCTATGAAGTGATCCCCCAAGTTGAGCGTAAATGGCGGTTAAATCCTGAATCCCTTAATAACTTTTATGTCCGCTCGGTCAACGGTGATCCGGTACCGCTGTCGAATTTAGTGAGTATATCCATTGAGGGACAGCCCAGAGCACTGCCCCACTTCAACCAACTAAATTCGGCGACGATTGGCGCTGTTGCCGCACCGGGAGTAAGCATGGGCAATGCTATCGCCGTATTTGAAGAGCTTGCCACTCGGCTATTACCACAAGGCTATCAATATGATTACCTTGGAGAAGCTCGTCAGTACGTCACCGAAGGGTCAGCGCTGTTCGCCACCTTCCTATTGGCTCTGGCGGTCATTTTTCTGGTGTTAGCCAGCCAATTTGAGAGTGTACGAGATCCGCTGGTGATCCTGGTCTCGGTACCACTCGCAATAAGTGGTGCATTGATCAGCATGGCATGGGGGCTCTCCACCATGAACATCTACGCTCAGGTAGGGCTAGTCACCCTCATCGGCTTAATCAGTAAGCACGGTATTCTCATCTGTGAAGTGGCGAAAGAGGTGCAACTGGAAAAGGGACTGGATCGTGTGGAAGCAGTCATTGAAGCAGCCCATGTCCGCCTGCGGGCTATCCTAATGACCACAGTATCGATGATCGCCGGCTTAATCCCACTATTGATGGCAGAAGGTGCTGGTGCCGTCAGCCGCTTCAGTATCGGTCTGGTTATCTGCGCAGGTTTGGGGATCGGCACTATTTTCACCCTCTTTGTGCTGCCGGTGATCTATAGCTATCTGGCGGAACGCCATAAACCTCTGCCGGATGTCGCGACCCTGTTAAAAGATCAAAGAGCATACACATAAACAGCATGTCAGGGAGAGCGCTTTTTACTCCCTGACTAGTTTCATGCTCACCAGCTAGCTACAATGGAAAAATAGCAGCATTGATAATCCGCAATGCAAAATAGAGTAAAGGTATCAAGATGATAAACCCCAGCAAACTCGAAGAGATAGCCAAACAGATCAGCAATGCACTACCGCCCGGCGTCAAAAATATTGCTGATGAGTTTGAAGCCAAAACCAAACAGGTGTTGCAGGCACAACTCGCTAAGCTGGATCTGGTAACGCGGGAAGAGTTCGATGTACAAACGCAGGTACTGTTGCGCACACGGGAAAAACTGACCGCTCTCGAGCAGCGCCTGTCTCAGCTTGAAAGCAATCAAGCCAGTGAAGAAAACAACAACGAGTGACACGGACGCCACGTTCAACGTGACAACAAGAAAGCCAAATAATTCATTCTTGTTGATAAAATTTCAACTAAACTAAGCTATTAGTAAAAAAATGTTTATCCAATGCAGATAACAAGGACGCACTTATGAACATGAAACATCTGTTGGTCTTGGCATTAGCTAGCTCTCTACCAGCAACAGCGATGGCCGCCGGTGACACAGAAATTGGTGCCGGCGTACAGATGCGCAGCACGGCCTACCGGAATTATGACGACAGCGCACGCGCAATCCCTATCATCAAATTCGATACTGAATGGTTTTATGCTGGCGGCGGCGAAATTGGGTTTAAGGCTCTGGACAAAGGCCCTCACCGTATCGGTATTTTCCTGAGCGCAAGTGAAGAAGAGTGGGACGGTTCAGACAATGACCAAGCGGAATTCGATGGTTTTGAAGATAAAGACCAAGCATACCACTTAGGCGCAAGTTACCGCTTCAAAGCTAAGTGGGGTGTGGTTAAAGCACAATACTTTACTGATATCAGTGATGAGCACGAAGGTAACGGCGCGACACTGAGTTACGCTTACCCTTGGATGATCAATGACAAGCTGTTTATCGTGCCTTCAGTTCGCGTTAAGTATATGGACGAGGATTACGCCAACTATTATTACGGCATCAGCAATAGAGATGCCGCCACCAGCGCCGCAGTTTCGGCCTACGATACTGGCAGCGCTACCAACTTCTCTGTTGGTGTCATGGCTGGTTATGAAGTAATGGAGCATTGGAAACTCTATGCTGGCGTCACCTATACCTCGTTAGATGATGATCTGGAAGAGAGCCCTCTGCTAGACGACGATAATGAAACCAGTGGCCTCCTTGGCGTTGCTTATAAATTCTAAAGCATTCAAGTGATATGAATAATAGGGGTGAGTGGACACTCATCCCTATTTTTTTTCCCACGGCAACGACATTCCGCCACCCCATTTGCATACAAAATATACTTCTCAAACTATTCTAAATGCCGCTTTTCAGATAAATAACATTTGCTTACGTCTAATCAGATTTAACTTTTTGATCTTTATCGTATAGTGCCGCGTAAATCCCCCCAAACGTCACATGAATGAGAACCCTATGAAGTACACAGCTCTTTTCGCAGCCTCTCTGCTGCCTTTTATGACTTGCGCAGACACAAAAGAAAGCCTAAGTATTGGTGCCGGATTTGTACTGCAAAACAGCGCTTACGCTGACTATGATGACGACAATCGCGTTATTCCTCTGGTGAAGTTTGAAAACGAGCACTTCTTTGTCGATAAAGATGGAGCCGGTTACAAACTATTTGAAAATCAACAACACCGCGTCGGTATCGCCATCGGGGTAGGCAAAGAGGAGTGGGATCCAAAGAACACCAATCGTTTCCGTACGTTAGATACCCGCCATCGCAGTATTGATGCTGGCGTCTCTTACCGCTTTCAAGATCGTATCTATGGCCAATTCAGCGCCAAACTCAGCACAGATATCAGTGATGACCACAACGGTATCCGAGCCGACTTGGGCTACGGCTACCCTTATCCAGTGACACCCGAATTAATGCTGATCCCTAACATTCACCTGAGCTACATGGATTCAGACTATGCCAACTACTACTATGGCGTTTCAGAAGAAGAATCTGCCCGTAGCGGTGTCTCTGCTTATGACACAGGCTCGGCACTGAAATATGGCGTTGGTCTGGCGGCGGCCTACCGTATTACCGAAGAGTGGAGCGTGTCTGCTGGCGCTAACTACTCATGGTTAGATAGCGAGCTTGAAGATAGCCCACTGGTTGACGACGATGCAGAAAGCAGCGTATTCATGGGCGTCAGCTATAAGTTCTGGTAAGCCCTGAAAACAGTCAAGCCCCGTACTCGGGGCTATTTATTACTGCCAGGTCAGCTCGTTAAAAAGACCAAACTAAGCTACTGGCGCTGAGCGCTGCCATCAGCAAAAACAGCACCCCACTGCCCTTATGCAAATAATTTACGGGCAACTTCGACAGCCAACGACGTCCCGCGAACACTCCCAAGGCAGAGGTAAAAACCAAAGCCAAGGTGCCCCCCAGCCAGACCGATAGCAGAGGTTGTTGCGCAGCCAATCCCGCCACTGCCAGTTGAGTTTTATCGCCAAACTCTGCGGCAAAAATCATCATAAAAGTCGACAGGATCAAGCGGTGCGTAGGACGCTGAATACACTCCTCATCCTCTTCGCTACCATTACGTAGCGACTGGATCCCGAACCAAAGAAACAGCAGCGCCACACCAACCGCCAGCCATGACGCTGGGATCCACTCAGCGAGCGCCGCACCAAAGAGCACCGCAAGTAAGTTCAAAACCGAGAACGCCGCCACAGAGCCAAGCAGCACAGGCCAGGCGCGATGGCGTGCGGCCAGAGCCATACACACTAGCTGGCTTTTATCGCCTATTTCCGCCAAAAAGACCAAGGTCAGGCTCAGGCTAAATGCTTGAATAGAGATCATCAAAACGCTACCGGCTAGATATTTAGGCGCAGCATTCTAACGGAAAACATCAGGGAAGGGGATTGCGCCAGTACAAGGGACTGGCGCATCTATATTAGCGGCGGTAGGTGAGCTGAACGAAAGTATCGCCATAGATTGCCACGTGAGGAACATTAATGTACTTAGCGATTGTCTCTTCGCCAGGTAGCACCTTTTCCACTAAACGATAGGGATCATTAGGATCCACTTTAAAAGTTGGCAATTTCTGCTTATAGAAAGCCAACACTTCATCTTTGCTGGCGTTGACGCGGAATGTTACAGCGGGTAACCCCCTCAGCTCCTCCCAAGCGGCACCATCCGCCATATGGATCCCCAACTCATAGGGTTCATAGAGCGGCAAAGTGATCTCTTCAAGGCGATTGCCGCTGCCGGTTGCCTCGCGCATCATATCAACAAACGCTTGCATCTCTTGCTGCTGCTTAAGTTGCTCTGCACGCATCAACTCTTCAAGCTGTTCCGGCGTCAACTCATCATGGTAAACAGACTCTTCCTCAGCCATCTCCATCGCATCATCACAGGCTTCTGCTTTATCTAAGTCAATGCCCAGCTTGTCCGCGAGCTTCACACCGCAGGCTTCCATCTCCTTCTCAAACGCCGCACTTCCCATTGGGATCTGGTCGGGCAGCGGGGCAATACAGGTTTTCAGATACAGCTCCCCCTGCTTCTGGCATTCAGCAGCAGAAATGTCGCGACACGCCAGATAGGCCGAGCTAGCACACTGTTCCTGCATGCTTTTGGCGATCATTTTTTCAACGAAAGGTTTTGGGACGTTATCAGCAGCAGCATTGGATGCCACAAGAGAAAGGGATAAGGCGACAGATGTAATAGGGCGCATAGTGTACCTCCATGTTATTTTTGTGGCTCGCGATCCGGCGAGCCATGTATCTATTTAAATCAGTATTAATCGCGATGTGCTAAGAAGTAATCATAGACAGGATTGGACGTTTCGTCACGCCATTCGTAGCCAACGTCATTCAAAGAGGCTTCAAATTCAGCTTTTTCTTGATCGCTAACATTAAAACCAGCTAGCACTCGACCATAAGCGGCGCCGTGATTACGATAATGGAAAAGCGTGATATTCCAGCGTTCACCAAGGCGATTCAAGAAACGCATCAGCGCGCCTTGGGATTCAGGGAATTCAAAGCCATATAAACGCTCAATCAATGGCTGCGATGGGCGGCCGCCAACCATATAACGCACATGCAGCTTCGCCAGCTCATTGTCAGTTAAGTCATGCACCTCATAACCGCTGTCACCCAAAGTGGCTAACAGGTTAGCCATGTCAGCTTTTTCCGCCAACCGCACACCAACATAGATATGGGCTTTCGCAGGATCAGCAAAGCGGTAGTTAAACTCAGTAATACCATGACCACCCAACAGTTCACAGAAGCGGCGGAAGCTGCCTTTCTGTTCAGGGATGGTAACAGCCAATACGCCTTCCCGTCCTTCACCCAGCTCAGTCCGCTCAGACACATAGCGCAAGCTATGAAAGTTAACATTGGCCCCTGACAACACCGTGGTCAGTTTTTTACCCTGAAGCTTGTAGCGTGCCTGGAACTTCTTCAAGCCCGCCAGCGCCAGCGCCCCCGCAGGCTCCGAAACAGCACGGGTATCATCAAAAATATCTTTGATCGCCGCACAGATCTCATCGGTAGAAACCGTGATCACTTCGTCGATAAACGCCGCACATACGCGGAAGGTCTCTTCACCGATAAGCTTCACCGCAACGCCATCAGCGAACAAGCCAACCTGATCCAAGTTCACTCGCTCTCCGGCTTCCAGCGCCGCCAGCAAGCAGGCGGAATCTTCGGCCTCAACGCCGATCACCTTAATAGACGGCTTCAAGCTCTTCAAATACAGAGCCACGCCAGCCGCCAAGCCACCACCACCCACAGGGAGGAACACATAGTCCATATCCCGCGCCTGTTGCAACAGCTCAACACCAATAGTGCCCTGACCCGCAATCACATCAGGATCATCAAAGGGTGCCGCCAAGGTATAACCTTCGGTTTCGGCTAAACGACGGGACTCTGCAGATGCTTCGTCAAAGCTATTGCCGTGGATCACCACGTTGCCACCCAAGCGCCGCACCGAATCAATTTTGATGTCCGGTGTGTTGTTGGGCATCACAATGGTGGCTTTAATACCGAGCTTTTGCCCAGATAAAGCCACCCCTTGCGCATGGTTTCCTGCCGATGC
This sequence comes from Corallincola holothuriorum, assembly GCF_003336225.1. Classification (NCBI taxonomy): domain Bacteria; kingdom Pseudomonadati; phylum Pseudomonadota; class Gammaproteobacteria; order Alteromonadales; family Psychromonadaceae; genus Corallincola; species Corallincola holothuriorum. The sequence goes on along the minus strand of NZ_QPID01000010.1, from coordinate 106,666 downwards.
TGCCACCACACCTTTTGCCTGCTGATCCGCGTTCAAACCGGCGATCTTGTTGTAAGCACCGCGGATCTTGAATGAGTGCACCGGTTGCTGATCTTCACGTTTCAGCAGCACTTCACAGCCCAAACGTTCCGACAATTTACGCATCGGTGTCAGATCTGACTTCACCGCCACATCATAAACAGGGGCAAGCAATATCCGGCGCAGATACTCGGCAGCACTCGGCTGACGAGCACTCAGGTGAGGTAACAGGTTATTCATCGACTATCCCAGTTTACAGTTTACTTTTATCACGAACAGCACCCATGTCGGCACTCGTTGCCAAGGCCGCATAAGCTTTCAGCGCAAAGCTCACTGCACGCTCACGATTCTCCGGACGCCAAGCAGCCTCGCCTTTCGCTTCCATCGCGGCACGGCGCTTGCCCAGCTCTTCATCAGACACTTCCAGATGTACCTTACGATTAGGAATATCGATATCGATGATGTCCCCTTGCGCTACCAGTGCAATGTTGCCCCCAGCGGCGGCTTCTGGCGAAGCATGACCGATCGACAAGCCGGACGTACCACCGGAGAAACGACCATCGGTGATCAAAGCGCACTTTTTGCCTAAGCCCATCGATTTCAGATAACTGGTGGGATAAAGCATCTCCTGCATACCCGGGCCGCCTTTCGGACCTTCGTAGCGAATTAACACAACTTCGCCAGCCTTAACATCACCGGCCAAAATACCGGCCACCGCGTCGTCCTGGCTTTCATAGATACGGGCTGGGCCACGGTGAGTGAGATTCTCTTCCTCAACCCCAGCCGTTTTTACGATACAGCCCTTTTCTGCCAAGTTACCGAACAATACGGCCAAACCACCGTCTTGACTGTAAGCATGTTCCTTACTCCGGATACAGCCGTTTTCACGGTCATCATCCAGCGTTGGCCAGCGACAATCCTGACTGAACGCTTTGGTGGTACGAATGCCTGCAGGACCTGCGCGATACATGGTTTTCACGGCTTCGCTGTCGGTTACTGTAATGTCATACTCGGCCAGGTTTTCACCCATGGTTTGGCCCAATACCGTAGGGATATCGGTATTCAGCAAGCCAGCACGCGCCAGTTCGCCCAAAATACTGATCACACCGCCAGCACGATGCACATCTTCCATGTGGTATTTACTGGTCGCAGGCGCAACCTTACATAAATTAGGTACCCGACGAGATAATCGATCCATATCCGCCATGGTGAAATCAACTTCCGCTTCCTGTGCCGCAGCCAATAAGTGCAACACAGTATTGGTCGAACCGCCCATGGCGATATCTAGCGCCATGGCGTTTTCAAACGCTTCATAGGTCGCAATATTACGTGGCAGGGCACTATCATCATCCTGCTGATAATAGCGCTCACACAGGTCAACAATGCGCTTACCCGCATTGAGGAACAACTGCTCGCGATCAGCGTGAGTCGCCAGCAAAGAACCGTTGCCGGGCTGAGATAGACCCAAGGCTTCCGTCAAACAGTTCATAGAGTTGGCAGTAAACATGCCAGAGCAAGAGCCACACGTTGGACAGGCACTGCGCTCAACCTGTTCGGTTTGTTCATCAGAGATAGTTGGATCTGCCGCTTGCACCATGGCATCAACCAGATCTAGTTTGATGATCTGGTCAGACAGCTTGGTTTTACCCGCTTCCATCGGCCCACCGGAAACAAAGATCACTGGGATATTCAGGCGCAGTGACGCCATCAACATACCTGGGGTGATCTTGTCGCAGTTAGAGATACAAACCATGGCATCAGCGCAGTGTGCATTCACCATATACTCCACCGAGTCAGCAATCAGCTCACGGGAAGGTAGGCTATACAGCATACCGCCATGGCCCATGGCGATACCGTCATCGACGGCGATGGTATTAAACTCTTTTGCCACACCACCGGCTTCTTCAATTGCGCCTGCGACCAATTGCCCCATATCTTTCAGGTGCACATGACCGGGAACAAACTGGGTAAAGGAGTTAACAACGGCGATAATCGGCTTATCGAAATCACCATCTTTCATACCCGTGGCACGCCAAAGGGCGCGGGCACCGGCCATATTACGACCCTGAGTCGTGGTCGCTGAACGCAATTTACGTGGCATAACTAAACTCTCTGTACTGAAAATTGTCTGTCTACTAGACAACTGAGCCGCAGTAAATGCGGCTCAGAGCTAGTTCATTCGGTAGATTACTCGACGTAATCCAACCAACCATTTTTGTCTTCGCTGACCCCTTTCACCAGGTCAAAGTAATCTTTCTGCAAGGTGGTGGTCACTGCGCCACGACTGCCACAACCGACCTGGATACCATCGACACTGCGCACTGGCGTCACTTCTGCCGCAGTACCCGTGAGGAAGATCTCGTCAGCAAGGTAAAGCGCTTCACGGGGCAGTGATTGCTCAACCACTTCGATACCGCGCTGCTGTGCCAGATGCATGATTGTCGCACGGGTGATACCCGGCAAGATCGCGGCCGTAGTCGGTGGGGTCAGCAACTTGCCATCTTTAACGATAAACAGGTTTTCACCAGCACCTTCACTGATATAACCATTGATATCCAGTGCGATACCTTCCTGATAACCGTGACGCTTAGCTTCCTGGCCAATTAACTGGCTGGAAAGGTAGTTACCGCCAGCTTTCGCGCCGGTTGGCATGGTATTGGCTGCTAAACGGTTCCAGCTGGAGATGCCGACATCAACGCCCTGTTCCAGCGCATCGTCGCCCAGATAAGTGCCCCACTCAAACGCGGCAATCGACACATCAGTTTTGGCATCATCTTTAACCCGTAAACCCAAGCCGATATCACCATAGAAGATCACCGGACGGATATACGCATTATTCAGCTTATTGGCACGGATCACTTCTTTGGTCGCATCCATGATCTGTTGTGCAGTCACGTCGACTTTCATGCGATAGATCTTGGCCGAGTCAAACAAGCGCTGGGTGTGCTCTTGATGACGGAAAATTGCAGGGCCCTTCGGCGTGTTATAGGCGCGCACACCTTCAAACACAGAGGAGCCGTAGTGAATTGCGTGACTCAATACGTGTACTTTAGCGTCAGCCCAGGGCATGAGTTCGCCGTTAAACCAAATAAATTCAGCTTGAGCAGCCATCAAAAACTTCCTTATGCGGTGATCGAAAGGGGTTGCGACTGGGCTTCTATGTTCACCGACGCAACATCCACTAATTTACTAAGTTGGCCTTGCAACAGACTGATGGGACGGTCGCTAGCCACAGTGACGCTAATAGTAACACTATCCCGTTCAGCTGAGGCATTCATCTGCATTTCCCGCACCGCAAAACCGCGGTGGCGTGTCACCCTCAGTAACCGCTCTAATGTCGCTGGGCGATCCTTAGCCTCGATATGCATGGTATGCATCATGACTGTTTCTCCATCATCTGTTGATTTGCCGCGCCTGGTGGCACCAGGGGCCATACATTTTCTTCGGCATCAATAGCCACATGTAACAGGTACGGACCCGTTGCAGACAACATGGCATCTAACGCCGCGGGGATTTGCTCCCGCTGGGTAATTAACTGGCCAGGGATATCAAAAGCACTGGCCAGTGTTAAGAAGTCAGGGTTGTCTGACAGATTGGTTTCGCTGTAACGCTTATCAAAAAACAACTCCTGCCACTGACGCACCATGCCCAACCGCTCGTTGTCGATAAGGACGATTTTAACTGGCAAGTTAAAGCGCTTAATTGTGCCTAACTCCTGAATATTCATCATGATAGAGCCATCACCGGTCACATTCACCACGGTGGCATCAGGGCGAGCTAACTGCGCACCAACCGCGGCCGGCATACCAAACCCCATGGTGCCTAAACCACCACTGGACAGATGGTCATGAGGCGAATCGAACTGCATATGCTGTGCGACCCACATCTGGTGCTGTCCAACATCACAGCTCACCACGGAATCATCAGGCAATTGGTCGGACAGCTGACGCAATAAGGCTGGGGCGTAGATCCCTTCGCCCGGCGCGTCATAACGCCATGCATACTGTGTTTTCAGTTGGTCACACTGACGACGCCATTCATCAATAGATAATGTCATTGCCAAAGCCGCCAATGCCGGTTTCATATCGCCATGTAATAGTGCGTGAGGGCGACGCAGCTTGCCGAACTCCACTTCATCAATATCAAAGTGGATCACCTTGGCATCCGGAGCGAAGGTATCCAGCTTGCCTGTCACCCGATCATCAAAACGTGCACCAATGGCGATCAATAGATCACTAGATTGTACCGCCAGATTCGCCGCCTGATTACCGTGCATGCCCAGCATGCCAAGGAAGCGAGGGTGATCTTTCGGCAAGGTACCGATCCCTTTTAACGTGGTCACTGCGGGGATTTGCGTCTGTTCAAGGAAAGCACGCAGTTCAGGGACGGCTTTCGCCATACCCACACCGCCGCCAACATATAGCACCGGTCGCTCTGCCTGACTCAGCAGCTGCCGCGCCAATGCCAGTTGATCCGCGGTCGCAGCAGGCAAAGCATCATCAGAGACTAACAGGGGAGGCAACTCAGCAGCAGCCAATTGAATATCTTTCGGTATATCGACCAGCACAGGGCCAGGGCGGCCACTTTTAGCCAATGCAAAAGCTTGCTGCAGAACATCACCCAATTCGGCGATATCTTCAACCAAGAAACTGTGTTTGGTGATAGGTAAAGACAGACCTAAAACATCCACTTCCTGAAACGCATCCGTGCCAATCAGCGGGCTAGCTACCTGACCCGTTATCGCAACCACAGGAATAGAATCCAAATAAGCATCAGCCAAACCGGTGATCAAATTAGTCGCGCCAGGGCCTGAGGTGGCTAAACAAACACCAACCTCACCACTGGCACGGGCATAACCCAGCGCGGCCAGGGCAGCGCCCTGTTCGTTGCGCACCAAGATGTGCTTAATTTCGCTCTGATAAAAAGCGTCATAGATCGGCATGATTGCGCCACCAGGATAACCAAAACAGGTAGATACCCCTTGCTGTACCAGCGCCTTAATGACTAACTGCGCTCCATTCATCTCGAATTCCTGTCTTTTATCTCGGTCACCCGCATCAACGTCAATGCGGTAAAAAAAAACCCCCGAGCCTTACGGCGCGGGGGTTTCGATATTCAGTGTTGTCTACCCAAATAACGCCCCGCGCGGTTGGCTAATCACCACCACGACACGTACGATAATAAGTAGGCTTACAGACAACATGTTCACTATTCTTGGCTCTGCGTAAATTTGTGATTACAGATACATTACCGAAATAAATACCATAGCTTTTGACAGATCACAATTTTTTTGGGCTAGATTTAGCAAATGAATCGCGCAGCAGTTCCTGTTATTCATCGAAAGCCCCAGCAAAACATCAATTTTTTCGGTGTGTTATCCCTGTTGCTGCTGTTATTTACACTACTTGCAGCAAACGCCTACGCCAAGCCAGCGAAAACAGCACTTACCCTTGCGGTATTGGACTTCCGTGGTGCAGATGTCGCCCGCGCGCGCTGGCAACCCCTGGCTGACTTTATCGCCACCACATTACAAACCGAAGTGACGTTAGTACCGTTGCAGCACACCGAACTATTAGCATTGGCGGGGCAAACCGACCTACTGCTGAGTAACCCGGTCGTCACCAGCCAACTCTTAAAGTACCAACCCAACTATCAGGTGGTCGCCACGTTAAACAGTCAAGCCTATGGCGATGCATTCGCCGGGGATATTATCGTTCATCGCGATAGTCCGCTGCACAGCATGGCGCAACTGCAAGGCCGGGTGATCGGCGTGGTTAATCAATCGACATCTGCAGGAGGGTTCCTGTTCCAGGCCTATGAACTGGTAAAACTAGGTTGGCAGCCACTATCCAATTATGTGCAGTTTGCCACCCTGAATAATCAATACGCCATTCTGCAACGCGTTGCCAATAAGCAGGTCGATGCCGGGTTTGTCCGCAGTGGACTGATTGCCGATGCGAAGGAGTATGATCCCACTCTGTTTCGAGTGTTACCGCCAGCCAATCCTGCCGATAGCCCTCATACCACCCCTAAATATCCACACTGGGGGGTCGTTGTGAGCGATAGCTTAACTGCGCAACAGATCTCTCAAGTTAAAATGGCTCTGCTAAGCTTATCGGCGAGTAGTCCGGTTGCCACTGCAGCAGGGATAAAAGGGTTTGTCGCTGCGGCGGATTATCAGGCGATAACCGAGTTGCTCAACCAGATACAACCAGCACTAGAGAAATAGATTTGATATAGGTTTTACTGCAGCAAAAGGAATTGCGCACCATGTCTTTAGCGATTGTTCATAGTCGCGCCTCTGTTGGCGTGATCGCCCCACAAGTAGATATCGAAGTCCATTTAGCCGCAGGCTTGCCTGCTTTCAGCATTGTTGGATTACCGGAAGCATCAGTACGCGAAGCCCGCGAACGGGTTCGCAGCGCCCTGCTCAATGCACGATTTGAGTTTCCCGCCAAACGGATCACCGTCAATCTGGCACCGGCCGATCTGCCAAAAGAGGGCGGTCGCTTCGACCTTCCTATCGCCATCGGCATTCTTGCGGCGTCAGGGCAGATCCCCCTCGACGCACTGAGTCGCTATGAGTTTGCCGGTGAACTGGCGCTCGATGGTTCTCTGCGGAAAATTACCGGCGCTATCCCGCTCGCTATTGCTAGCGAACAAGCCGGGCGCGCACTTATTTTACCCATACACAATGCCGCAGAGGCGGCCAAGGTAGACAACTGCCGGGTGCTGGCTGCCGATCATCTGCTGCAGGTCTGTGCTGGACTAAATGGACAACAAAGCTTGCAGCTGATGGATAGTACTCCCGCAGAGACAGCCACGCCAAACTATCCTGACATGGCAGATGTAAAAGGCCAGCATCAGGCGAAGCGAGCACTGGAGATCGCCGCCGCAGGGAACCACCACCTGCTGCTATTTGGTCCTCCTGGTACAGGTAAAAGTATGCTCGCCAGCCGCTTGCCCGGAATATTACCCCCCATGGATCAACAGCAAGCGCTCGAATCCAGTGCCGTCTACTCGGTCAGTAGTCAGGGCTTTAAGCCAGCACAGTGGCGGCAACGCCCATTTCGCGCACCGCATCACTCCTGTTCAGCCATCGCCCTGGTGGGTGGCGGTAGCCAACCGAAGCCTGGAGAGATCTCACTGGCACACCGCGGCGTGTTATTCCTTGATGAACTGACAGAATATGACCGCAAAGTACTAGAGATGCTGCGGGAGCCTCTGGAAACAGGCCATGTCACTATCTCCCGAGCCGCTCGCCAAGCGGAATTTCCCGCACGTTTCCAATTGATCGGCGCCATGAACCCCAGCCCATGTGGCACTTGGGGTGTACCTGGTGTACAAAGTCGCTCGACACCCGATCAGGTCAGGCGCTATCTGAGCAAGCTGTCCGGCCCATTTATCGACCGTTTCGATCTCACCGTAGACGTACCGCGGGTATCACCCGCAGAACTGGCGGATATCGACACCCCACAAATAGACACTGCCACCATTGCCGCTAAAGTGGCTACCGCCCATCAGCAGGCATTAGCGCGCCAAGGCTGCGCCAATGCACAACTCGGTGGTAAACAACTGGATCAGCACTGCCGCCTAACCAGTGAAGATAACCGGTTTTTGGGCATGGCTATCGACAAACTTGGGCTCTCCGCCCGCGCTTACCATCGCGTGTTGCGCGTGGCACGTACCATTGCGGATCTGGAACAGGCACCGAACATACACGGCGGCCATCTCAGCGAAGCATTAGGCTTTCGAGCATTTGATCGATTGTTGGCGAGGTTAGCGGCGGCTTGATCTCAAGGCTGGGCGCGCTACTTGGTCGCGCTCCATGTTTAAGCATTCAACTGGGTTGGCATCTCTTGTTGTATCTGCGGCGCGGCAGCGAGCTGCTCAACACTCTCTTTTGCCTTGTGCTTAGATTCAAGATAACAGTTCACTAGCCCAACACCAGAGATCACAATCCAACAAAGTTGTGCGGTAAAAGAGGGTCCATTCCAATGTACAAACAACGAAATAGCCATACAAGTAGAGGCGGCCAGGTTCAAACCGATATATTCATAACTATTACCGCTTACCTTACCGGCATTAAGCAGTAGATATGAGGCAAGATAGAGCACTCCACCAAGTGCGCCAATAAAGTTGAACAGATCCATGACTACTTCTTTTAACTCGCTGACTAAATGTAGAAAAAATTGGCGTTAGCCGGTTTAGGAGCGCTTTATAAAGCAAGCTTTCAGGCAAGAAAAATGATTCTTTTTTGTTGTTACGATTAGTAAAAGTAATGCAACGTAAAAACCAGGGAGTTATCAGCTTTTAAGTACCTTAAAAAATAAAGATAAACACTAAAAACAGCAGCTTGAGTGACGCCCCAAAACGGGGCAAGCAAAATAGACATAAGCAGCGTCAGAATAATTAGGGCAAACTATTTTACTTCTACCGCCCTTCCCGCTACCAATGCCACGCCTATTTTCTGTTTGCGCCCGTCATTCAGCGCCCCAAAGCTGCCGTTTTGCCCCTCTTCAGGCCTCTCCCTATCGGCTGGAGCAGCCCAAATTCAGCTAAACTTCATCCACTGGTAGCCTGTGGCAAGCAAAGCCCCGTTGAGCACAGCCTAAAAAACTAGGCGAGTGGCGGATCTAGCATTAGAATGGCGCCCTTAAAATTGTTGTTTATTTAACCTATTCAGAGATCACGCCATTGAGTAATTCGGCCACCGAACGCGCACGTCGCACCTACAATGTCGCTCATTGGAGCGAAGGTTATTTTGATGTCGATGAACAAGGGAACCTGACTGCCAATCCGACCGCCAATAGCGCGGGGCACTCTATCCCGCTACCAGATCTGGTGGAAGATATCCGCGCCCATGGTTTATCACTACCGATCCTGATCCGGTTTACCGATATTCTTTATCACCGCGTTGATACCCTGATCCGCGCCTTTGAAAAAGCCAAGCAAGATTGTGAGTACCCTGGCGGCTACACCGCGGTATACCCAATCAAAGTGAATCAACAGCGCAGCGTGGTGGAAAAGCTACTCAGTCATACCAGCGGCAAAGTCGGCTTAGAAGCCGGCTCTAAACCTGAGCTACTGGCGATTTTAGGGGTTTCAGATACCCCGATCACTATCGTTTGTAACGGCTACAAAGATCGCGAGTTTATCCGCCTAGCGCTGATCGGCCAGAAGATGGGGCACACGGTTAACATCGTGGTAGAAAAACTCAGTGAGCTGAATAAGGTGCTGGAAGAAGCCGCGGATCTTGAAGTGGAACCGCGTATCGGCATCCGCATCCGCTTAAACTCTACCGGTAAAGGCAAATGGCAGAACACCGGTGGTGAAAAGGGCAAGTTTGGCTTGGCCGCTCATCAGGTACTGGAAGCTGTTGAACGCCTGAAAGCGATGGGTAAAGAGCAATATCTCTGCTTGGTGCATTTCCATATTGGTAGTCAGGTAGCGAACATTCGCGATATTCAGAAGGCGATCCATGAATGCGCCCGCTACTATGCCGAGCTTCGCCACCTTGGCGTACCCATCGACACGGTTGATGTTGGTGGTGGTCTTGGGGTGGATTATGAAGGTAGCCGCAGCCGTCACGGTTGCAGCGTCAACTATACGCCATTTGATTATGCCAACCGTGTTGTCCACGAGCTGGATGAGATCTGCTACGAACACGGCCTGCCACATCCCAATATCATCAGCGAGTCGGGCCGTTCAATGACCGCCCACCACGCCGTCTTGGTAGCCAATGTGATCGACAACGAGCGCCAACCTAAGGGTGAAAACCTACCAGAGGTCGGTGACGAAGCGCCTTCCATGATCTATGAATTATGGCAGTGTCATCAGCGTGTCGACGCCCACAGTGCTCTGGAAGCCTACCACGAGGCGATGTACTGCATCGGTGAAGCGGCAAGCCAGTTCTCCCACGGCATGCTCAACATCAGCCAATGGGCACAGGCAGAACAGATCTACTTCGCTATCTGTCACGAAGTACGCAAGCACTTGAAACACAGCAGCCGTGCCCACCGTGAAGTATTAGACGAGCTCAACGAAAAGCTGGCCGACAAACTGTTTTGTAACTTTTCCCTGTTTCAATCACTACCGGATATCTGGGGCATTCAGCAACTGTTTCCAGTGATGCCACTGCAAGGAATGGATCGTCCGCTCACAGATCGCGCCATTATTCAGGACATTACCTGTGATTCCGATGGTCAGATCCGGCAATATGTCGATGGCGCAGGGATCGAAGCCAGCTTGCCAATGCCAAAGGCGAAACAAGATGAAGAGCAGCTACTGGGCTTCTTTATGGTCGGTGCCTATCAGGAGATCCTCGGTGATCTACACAACCTGTTTGGTGATACCGATTCTGTGCACGTTGAACTGACTGACGACGGCTACAGTCTCAGCAGGTTAATGAAAGGCGATACCGCTGCTCAAGTGTTAGATTATGTTCACTTTGAGCCACGTCGCCTGGTTGAAAGCTACCGTCGCCAACTGGCGAAAGTAGGCAACCGGAAAGAAGTAAATAAGCTACTGATCGAGCTGGAAGCAGGGGTCAGCGGATACACCTATTTCGAGGACTAAGCATGCTGAGTTTTCTGCCTAGTTTTATTAAAGGGCCCCTAGGCCTGTTGTTCTATATCGTGAATACCATTTTTTGGGTGTTGCCGATCTTGCTGCTTTCATTCTGCAAGCTGCTGGTACCAATCACCCTGTGGCGCAAACTCTGTACCTACCTGTTAGATGCTTGTGCCGTTGCCTGGATCAGCATCAACAACGTCAACCAGCGGCTACTCACGGGCACCCGCATTACAGTGCAGGGGTTAGAGGGAGTCGTGCGTAAAGAGTGGTATCTGGTACTGGCCAATCACCAAAGCTGGGTCGATATTCTGGTACTGCAACGGATCTTCAATCATCGCATCCCGTTTCTGAAATTCTTCCTCAAGAAAGAGCTCATTTGGGTGCCATTTCTAGGCGTCGCCTGGTGGGCGTTAGAGTTCCCGTTTATGCGCCGTTACAGCAGTGCTTTCCTAAAGAAACACCCGCACTTGAAAGGCAAAGATATCGAAGCAACGCGCAACGCTTGCCGCAAATTTCGCTTTAAACCCACCAGCATCATGAATTTTGTTGAAGGCACCCGTTACACAGAGCAAAAACATGAAAAACAGGCATCCCCCTATCAGCATCTGCTGCTGCCCAGAGCGGGTGGTATCGCCTTTGTGTTAAATGCCATGGGTAATCAACTGCACAAGCTGGTGGATGTGACCATTCTTTATCCGCAACAGCGCCCCAGCTTCTGGGATTTTGTCTGTGGTAAAGTAGCAGAGATCAAAGTCGATGTGCGCGTACTACCGATTGATGAGCACCTGATCGGCGACTATCAGAACGACAAGCAGTTCCAGCAACGCTTTCAGGGCTGGGTAAACCAACTGTGGCAAGAGAAGGATCTCAAACTTGCAGAGATGAAAGCCTCGCAATGAGGCTTTTAGCAACCCCTTCCCTCGATGTTCATTCCGTCGACACCACAAGGTAGCTGATCCGCGATGTTGAGTTTTCTTCCGGGCCCTTTGTTAGCCATTATCAATCTGTTTTTTATCAGCCTATGGCTGGGGCTGTGGGGCGGATTAATCTTTCTCGGTGGCCTACTAAAACTGTTACCCATCTCCCCTTGGCGCAAGCTAATCAATCTATTCTTACATGGCTTTTATCAAGCCTGGACCCTGTGTATGCGCAGTACGCTAGCATTAACCAATCGCATTGAATGGCAAATCGAGCTGCCAGCCGAGCTTGATACCAAGCACTGGTACCTACTGATCAGTAACCACCTGAGTTGGCTGGATATCGTGGTTCTCACCTCCCAGCTCCATGGTCGTATCCCAATCGGCAAATTCTTCTTAAAACAGGAACTAATTTGGGTGCCTTTCCTCGGCATCGGGGCATGGGGATTAGATATGCCCTTTATGAAACGTTATTCCAAAGCGTTTTTAGCCAAATATCCGCACCTCAAAGGCAAAGATATTGATGCCACGCGCGCTGCCTGTGCCCACTTTCGTCATAGCCCCACCACAGTGATCAATTTTGTTGAGGGCACACGTTTTACCGCAGAGAAACAGCAACATCAGCAAGCACCTTATCAACATCTATTGGCGCCTAAAGCGGGTGGGATCGCCTTTGCCCTAAACGCGATGAAGTTTGATGCCATCCTCAATACCACACTCTGTTATCCCGACAACAGAGAGCGAGCCATGCCAGCGGCACTAAAAGGAGAGCTAAAGCGGGTGGTATTAAAGGTTGAAGCAATTGCGGTGACCGATGAGCTGATTGGCGACTACTTTGATGACGCCGCATTTCGTCATCAGTTTCAGCAAAAACTCAATGGCTGGTGGCAGGCAAAGGATGATCAGTTATCTGAACTGCTGGCGGGCGAAAATACCGGTGCGACAATCACAGATTCTGTCACGCCTTGTAAGTAACCCTCGGGCTCCACTGCACACTGACAAAAGATATCTATTGGACTGCTACCCGGCATAGGGCATGAACCAATGGGCGTGACGCAGATAATATGCTTACTGTACTGCAAACGACGCCCCGTATTACGCGCTTTATAAGGCCGCTCAAATACCCATTCGCCTTGGGTATCAGGCTTAAGCGTCAGATTGTCTGGCAAAGGCTGAGCACAGCCAGAGATCAGCGCCAGCGCAGCACTAAGCAACAACAAACCGCCTGCAAAACCATTGTGAGTCATATTGGATTACCTAACATTCTGTACCACTGGGGTAGCGGGTTTAAAGCGCCCCCTCATCCCAGCCTTCTCCCGCTAGGGGAAAAGGAGCGAAACAACAAAGAACAACCGCTCCGCTTGTGATCCCCTCTCCAAGGGGAAAGGGCTAGGGTGAAGGGTCTTTGCCACTTTCACACCGCAGGAGCTCCGCCGCGAGTGCGTCTAACTGGGTTTCATCAAACAACCATGAAGACGCAAAAGCGCCCCCTCATCCCAGCCTTCTCCCGCTAGGGGAGAAGGAGCGAAACAACAAAGAACAACCGCTCCGCTTGTGATCCCCTCTCCAAGGGGAGAGGGCTAGGGTGAGGGGTCTTTGCCCTTTCCATACTCCAGGATCGCCGCCGACAACGCATCCAACAGGGTTTCATCAAACAACCATGAAGACGCAAAAGCGCCCCCTCATCCCAGCCTTTTCCCGCTAGGGGAGAAGGAGCGAAACAGAAAACAACAACCGCTCCGCTTGTGATCCCCTCTCCAAAGGGAAAGGGCTAGGGTGAGGGGTCTTTGCCACTTTCACACCGCAGGAGCTCCGCCGCGAGTGCGTCTAACTGGGTTTCATCAAACAGTTGTACACCGATACGGCGCAAATGGCTCACCGTCACACCATCCCCCGCGATTAGACGCCTTTGAAACGCGCCATCATACACATGGCCGCTACCACAACTGGGGCTCCGTGCCTTCATCAAAGCCAAACGAATCCCCTGCTGCTGTGCCAACTTAACCGCCAGCGTGGCGCCAGCTTCAAACTCAGCCGTCACGTCCACACCCTGTTGCGTGATCACCCGGCCACCCGGCTGTTGCTCAGCCGCTGGGCGGGGCACAGATAACCCCCCCGCCACTTCCGGACACACTTTGACTAATCGCCCTTCCGCCTGCCAACGTTTAAGTAACGGATGCTGACATAGCTGGATCTCGCCGTTATAACGCACGCGATCGCCTAGTAAACAGGCGCTGATGAGAATTTTTTCCATGATAACTCTGTAGTGATGACTATTTATTATTAGGAGATTCCGAGCCAATAGGCAATGATTACAATGCGCAGACTAAGCCCCGCCCGTGCAAATAAAGACACGTGTTTGAGGTGACCGAACAACTCGCCAGAAATAAAAAACTGATAACTTCTGCCAATGGTCGAATCCAAATAATAGCCATGATGTTAACTCGCAAACGGTAACCCAATTCATCCATCTATTGTTGTTACCAGCAAAACTGAATTAAATATCCACAGGTATAATACACCGCTGCTTTTATTTCCTAGAACCAAGAGAATAGCGTATATTCATAGTCATAAAATGAGCATTTAAACAATCGATAAACAATATTATACAAAGCTCTCTATCATTGAATAAATTCTAAGGGAATAAGAAGTGAGAAGAATACTTACCTGTCTGTTGCTAATATTTTCATTATTCGCATGCCAAGACCGCTCCACAGAGGATATCAATGCCGTTAAGGCCTGCTTTAGTGAATACAAGCACTCAATTCTAAGTAGCCAAGGAAAAAGGGCGGTGAAATATGTCAGCCAACGCACTGTTGATGAGTATCAGAAGTATGTCGATTGGGCTCTTTACGCTGACAGACGAACCCTCAAGAACTTATCGATTATCAATAAATTTCAGGTGCTTCTTATTAAGCACCAAATCCCTTTAGAACAATTACGCTCCATGACTGGAAAAGATGCTTTTATATATGCCACTAATCATGATTGGATTAGTAATGAAACAGTTGTAAAAACAACCATCACGGATATTCAACTTCAGGGAGAACAAGCAAGTGCGGTCGTGAAGATAGGTGAAAAACTAACCTCCCATAAATATCAGTTCATTCGAGAAAACAACCAATGGAAGTTCGATATGATCGATACGCTTAACACAGCCAATTTAGCACTCCAGGCGCTCATAGATAAACAAGGTGTGTCTGCAGAACAGCTTATTTTTTCGATGATTGAAGCAGCCAGTGGGTCGCAAGTGTCTAGCACTATTTGGGAACCGCTACTGATAAAAAAACCATAAACGAAACATAAAATATTTACTAAGTGAGAACAAGATTCAATATATCACCCCGCAAAAAAAGGCGCCTACAGGCGCCTTTTTGCTTAAACCGGATCAATCGTCATCTAAACGCTATCAGGTTTACTTTTTCTCTAACAAAAACAACACTAACTGTACGAACTCATCCGCTGACTTGATAGAGCTGGTGTTAACCTTGTATTTGCCGTTGACGAAGAAGCTTGGCACACCGGTGATCTTGTAATCTTTGGTGGCTTTCTGCATCTGGCTCACCAGACCATTAACCGCAAAGCTGCTAACGGCACCATCATACTGACCGGCATCTACGCCGTTCTTAATAAAGAAATCACGCAGTGCCGCTGGGGTCTGCAGGAAGTTTTTCTTGCCATGCACTTCATTGAAGATCGCGGGTAACACGGTGTCTTCAACTTTTAGTACTAACATGGTGGCATAAGCACGGGTGTACAAAGGGCCGATATCACGACCAACAAAATCCACGTGGTTACGCTTAAACTTCACCCCTGGCGGAAGCTGCTTGCTGAGCTCATGCACGATAGGCTCAAAGCTATAACAATGACCGCAAAGCACGGAGAAAAATTCGGTGATCTCTGGCTCGGCACTGGCAACACTGCGAACAACAGTGTAGTGCTTGCCCTCTTGAAAACGCTCTGCACACGCCGTGATCGGCAGCAGCAATACCAACAGAGATAAGAGGATCTTTTTCATTCGTATAGGTTCCTAGAAAGTAAGCTCAGCTAATTCAGTTCAGAATGTCTGATGCTAGGGATTTACTGCCAAGGCTGCAAGCTTAAAGGTGGTTCTTGCAGGCTAGATAACTGTTCTTTACACGCCAGGATCTGTCCTTCCCAATATTTATCGCTGTTAAACCAGGGGAATGCCTGAGGAAAAGCAGGATCTTGCCAGCGACGCGCCAGCCATGCCATGTAGTGGATCTGACGCAATGCCCGTAGCGGCTCGATCAATGCCAACTGCTTGTTATCAAACTCACAGAACTGCTCATAGCCTTCCAGAATCAACTCTAACTGCAGAATACGTTCGGCGCGTTCGCCTGACAGCAGCATCCATATATCCTGCACCGCTGGCCCCATACGGGCATCATCCAGATCGACAAACTGCGGGCCAATCTCATCACGCCACAAGATGTTGCCAGGATGGCAGTCACCATGCAGGCGGATCGGCGTATAGGCTGCCGCTTCAGCCAGATGCCGCTGCAAGGCTGTGAGCAGGTGCTCAAGCACGGTAAAGAAAGGCGTTTTCAGCGAATCGGGCAACATATTAGCTTGTTGCAGATACTCAGCCGACTGGGCACCAAAACTGTCAAAATCCAACGTAGGGCGATGCACAAAATCCTGTTTACTGGACACCATATGCAAGCGGCCAACAAAACGCCCCACCCACTCCAGCTGATCCAAGTTATCCACTTCCAGGTGACGACCACCGACACTGGGAAACACCACGAAGCGATAGCCTTCCGCTTTGAGGAGTGTTTTGCCAGCAAAGGTCAGCGGCGCAACAACGGGGACTTCCGCATCAAGCAACTGCTGGGTAAAGGCATGCTCCTCCAGGATCGCATCATCGCTCCAGCGTTCAGGGCGGTAGAACTTAACAACGTAACGCTGGCGCTCCTCATCAAGAAATTGATAAACGCGATTTTCGTAGCTGTTCAAGGGCAGCAAGCCAGAGTCGACCCGAATGCCCTGACTTTCCAGGGCATCGAGGATCAGCTCAGGCGTGAGCTTAGCAAAGTGAAATTGACTCACAGGGAGGTCATTTCCTTATTTAAAGGGGTATCGCCATGACTATCGTCGGCTAAAGAAGCGGCTGTCGACGCGCCGGGCATCATCACTGCTATCGGTAGTCACAACAAACTCTATCCGCGTCATGGGGCTCGTTAATTCATAGGGGTCAACCGCCAGGCTGATCGGCACATCGGCGACATCGCCAGCGGCCACCTCTATCTGCTGTGGGCCGCTCCACTCATGGGGCGGCAGCCCTTCAACACTCAGGTGGAACTGCGTGGCTTGCTGAGTTTTGTTCACCAGTACCAGGGTATAGGTGTTTTCGATCCAGCCCTCGTTGGTTTCGCGGAACATCTGGTTGCGATCGCGCAACACATCCACTTCGAAATTAACCCGCAGATTGGCGGTCACGACAAACGCAATCATCATCACCACCAACGCTAAACCGTAACCAATCAGCTTGGGCCGCACTAACTCTGTGGTGCCTCCAGCTAAACGATGCTCGGTGGTGTAGCTGATCAGGCCTTTTTCATAACCCATTTTGTCCATGGTCTGGTCGCAAGCATCGATACAAGCACCACAGTTGATGCACTCATACTGCAGGCCATTCCGGATATCGATGCCGGAGGGGCAGACCTCGACACAGAGGTTACAATCAACACAATCGCCCAGCCCAACCGCTTTGTAATCTTCTTTACGTTTACGGGGGCCGCGGGCTTCACCACGATCGACGTCATAACCAACGATAAAGGTATCTTTATCAAACATGGCGGACTGAAAGCGGGCATAGGGGCACATGTGGGTACAAACAATAGTACGCATCCAGCCGGCGTTGGCATAGGTGGCCAACATAAAGAAGATCACTGAGAAAGTGGCGGCAAAGCTCAACTCACCGGTAACCAAACCAAACACCACATCGGGGGCTGGCACAAAATAAGCCACCATGGTGATACCGGTCACCAAGGCCACGGCTAACCAACAGAAATGCTTGAAGGTTTTACGCCAGAGTTTTTCAAAGTTCCAAGCTGTTCGGTCAAGTTTTACCCGTTTATTGCGGGCGCCTTCAATTTTTTCTTCGAACCAAATGTATATAAAGGTCCAGACCGTTTGTGGGCAGGTATAGCCGCACCAAACACGACCTAAGAAAGTGGTAAAGAAGAACAGGGCAAAAGCGGCGATCATAAACACGAACGCCAATAGAATGAGGTCCTGTGGAAACAGAGTGACCGAGAAGAAATTGAACTGCTGCGCTTCGATATCGAGCAAGATCGCCTGACGCCCTTGGTAAGGGATCCAGGGGGTGAGCATAAACAGCGCCATCAAGAACCAGCCACCGTAGCGACGCAAGCGTTGAAAAACGCCTTTCATCGCCCGTACGTAAATGGTGTTGTTAGGATGAACGGGTTGGTCACCCATCTTGGTTTTAGCGGCAGGGCGGGGCCGGGAAGGCTTGATTTCACGCACCTCGATTTTATCGCTCATCACTGTCCTCACTGCTTTACAAAAGGCGCTCTCGACAGCCGTCGTTGATTAGGCGGCGTTGCATTGTAGCAGTAAACAGTTTACAACCCGAAACAGTTAGCTAACAGAAGCAGCATCACAAGGAGCTGATAAACCGTGAAAAAAATTTTACTGACCATGTTACTGGTGGTGATCGCCATGGTTGCCTCGCGTTCAGAGTATGTCAGAGAAGCGATCACCGAAGGACCACAACCGCTGCTGGAAAAACTCAACGAGCTGCTTGGCGACTACCACCCCGACAAACTAAAACAGCAGATGGCGGATGGGATGAAAGTGGATACCACGTTGGCGAACTTCCGTCGCAAATTAGACGCCTCAGTCAAAGCCAAAGAGGAGTACCTCTACCAGTTCTGTAACCCCGAAAATCCACAAGCTCATCCCAAGTTGGATGAGGAGCGCCAAGCAAAAATGTGTGACTACGCGCGCGACAAACTTGGTATAAATTAGTTTTGACTACAATGAGTTGTAATAGCCGACAAAAATGACCGCCTATGCAACGCTGGCAACACCTATTCTGCTTAGCCCTACTGCTTTTTTCGCAGGGGGCTTTTAGCGAAAAACACCGTTACCCCATGCCCGGCACGCTTTACGTGCTGGGTGATGTCCATGGCGCCTACCAAGAGCTCTCCACCTTGCTCCAGGGCGCCAAACTCATTGATGAAGATGAACGTTGGATCGGTGGTACCAGCTATCTGGTCAGTGTTGGCGATCTGCTTGATCGCGGTGACGATTCCCGCTGGGTAATGGATCTGCTGCGACGGCTAGAGAAGGAAGCCCGCGATGCTGGCGGCCGCGTCTATGTGTTGATGGGCAACCATGAGCAGATGAACCTGATGGGTGAACTCAACTATGTCACGCCAGGAGAATTTGCCAGCTATATCGAGCTGGAAACCAGTCAGTTGCGTAACCAACGATTCGAACAGTTCACGCAACTGCATCCGGACATCGAATCTACCGCCACCTTGATGGAAAAATTTGAACAACACTATCAACCTGGCTACTTGGGGCACCGTGCAGCCATGGCACTGGATGGCGACTACGGCAAATGGTTGATCAGACGCCCCACGCTGTTGGTCATTGGTCGCTTAGGTTTTGTTCACGGTGGATTATCCAGTGTCATCGCAGGGCTCTCCAGCGGCGCCATAAACGAAATGACCCAGACAAACATTCGCCAATTTGTCACCGCTCAACAGAACCTACTCGAGCAGGGGCACGACCTGACCGGCTATAGTTGGTTTGAACGGCTGGAGCAGGCCAAATTACTAGCCACCGAAAGCAGCGATGCGCAGATCCAAAAACAAGCCCAGCTGGTATACAAGGCTGGCAACAACCCCCTGCTCAATAACGAAGGCCCGCTCTGGTATCGAGGCAATGTGATATGCCACCCGCTGTTTGAGCAACCTATGCTTAAAGAACGCTTGGCCAACCTGAATATTGAGCAACTGATTGTCGGACATACCCCGACCCCCAGCCGGGAGATCACCGCGTATTTAGGCGGCTTAGTGATCGATGTCGATACCGGCATGAACACCGCTTACTACCGTGGCAAACCAGCGCTGCTAAAAATCACTGATGACGCACAGATGCAGGTATTCACTGATGGCAGATGGCAATCATGGCGAGCGGAGAGCGCCCCTGACGGATACAAAGGCCGCCGTTATGAAGATTGGGAGCAGCTACTGACGAGCGCAGAGATCACTGAGATGGAAGCCGTTGGCGAAGGCGTCACCCAACCACAAAAAGTGACGCTGAGCGCCAACGGTGAAACCTTTCACGCCATTTTCAAAACCGAAGATGTGCGGCCACGGCGGCGCAACCAACATCATCAACTCAGTGACAGCTTCCGTTTTGATATCGCCGCCTATCAGCTTGCCCGCGCAATGGCACTGACCGAGATCCCTCCCACGGTGGAGCGCACAATTAAGGGTAAAAGTGGCGCACTGCAGCTTTGGGTCAATAACACATTTAATGAGAGCAAACGGCTAAAAGAGGGCCTTTATCCTGCGGAAAGTTGCGTTCTGAGTTATCAACACAGCTTGATGAACCTATTCGATATACTAATCCACAATGATGACCGTACCCGTGCCAACATGCTGTATCAAAGATCCAACTGGAAGCTCTGGTGGATAGACCATTCGCGGGCATTCAGGACGTTACCTCGCGCACCAGAATATCTTGCGCAGGCTAAGTTGATCTATTCGCCACTGGTTAGGCAGCAACTGCAGCTGTTGTCACGAAAAAAACTACAACAAGTGTTAGGCCGGTGGTTGGACAGTGATCAGCTAAGAGCCATCACTAAGCGCCGGGATCTGCTGCTCCGCGCCTGGAAAGATCAGCGCTAAGCAGAGCGATATGCCGCTGCAACCGCAGACAGATCCAGATCCAAACTAACGCCAGGCCAACATTGATCAGCAGGTAACCTGATAGATCCAACAGCAGCCAGTGGCTACCGAGCAACACGATGACCAACTGGATGAGATCCCCCAAACGCCAAAAAATCGTATCTATCACCGCCTTGCCCTCATACAGCTGCACCCCTGAAAGAGGCAGAAAAAGCGTGTGACGTAGGGTATTTTGCAACGAGTAATCCAGGCTGTTTTCAGCCACTTTATAGAGATAAGTAAGCCAGAATAGCGGCAAGAAAAATAGTGTTAAATAGCCGCCAAGCATCAAGCAAGGCACCAGCAAGAGTGCGGAAGAAACGCCCAACCAACGAATCATTCTCGACACCAAAAACAGCTGGCAGAGCACGGTGGCGAAATTCACCCAACTGTAGAACCCGCCATAAAAAGCGCCTATCTGATCCGCACCGCTATACTGCAGCTCAACCCAACGCGCCAAAATATATTCACCCAAGCTATTGCCGGTATTTAGCAGCAACACAAACAGCGCGATCAGCATGAGATAGGGATTTAGCAGCAGGTGATTTAAGCCTCGAAACCAATGCTGTTTAGCATCAACAGATCTGTCAGCGCTTGCTTGCGCCACTTTGCAAGAGATGGGGCGCGGCGTTTGCCAAACGGCAACATACCCCGAAATGGCAACAGCAAACGCGCCGCCAACACCACTAACAATAAACACCCAGTGGGCAGAGACAGCACCAAGCAGTCCCCCCACAGTGGCACCCGCTGCAATCAGCGGAAACAGCCGTTTACCTGCCTCTGGTTGGTAATAGGCCGCACATTCAGCCCAGAATTGGGCAATGATGAATACATTAAATATCCCCAACCAGATATAGAAAGGTGCTGCTACAGGCAATTGCAGTCCATGACCTAGCCAAAACAGAGCAAGAGAGATCACCGCGACAACTAGCACACCGGAGAACATTCGCTGGGTCCCCAAGTGACGCACCAGATAGGCATAAAGCGGCATCAATAGAAACAGCACTAACGCTTGGATCGCCGTCGCGTAACTACGGATGGTGGCGTCATGCTCACTCAGGATCAACGCCTCGCGCAGCGGTTTTAATTGATAGTAAGCAAACAGCAGAAGGAAGGCTTTCAGTGTCAACCACAGGGCTGGACGCAACTCACCTGGAGCAACCTGGGTGATCAGATTAACGCTACGGCTCAACCAAATTGCTAAAGTCGCTTTAAACATCAATAGATTAAGTCGATTGGCGAGGTACTATCAGCAAGTGTAGTCCGCTTTTAACTAAGCAAAGCGTAATTAAACAGACCGGCAAATAATCAAGCTAAGCAATATCTTCTATTTGCCGTCAGCATCGCAACGACTCAGCGCCGCCGATTACCCCGCCTGCGCATTGCCCACATCCATATACCTGATGCAGCTAACAACATCATCGCTACCGCAGCCATATCCATCAACCAAGGACCTGAGACGCCGACGATGCGTCCGCTGTGCAGATCTAGCAATACACGCTCTAAATCAACGGCCCCGTGCGCGGGTAACGCCTGCGCTAAATCCTCGGGGATCGCTGCAGGCGAGCTCCAGTTCACCTCTGCCTGCGTCACCGGATGCCACGCAAGCAAATCTTCATCCGCTTGCGCAAGCTGCTGCTCTATTCGAATAGTCGGCACCAGCTGTTCATCCAGCCCCATTGCCGTCACACCTTGAGGCCAACCTAACTCGGCGCTAACCTTTTCCGCCAACTCGCCCTCTTCGGTAAGCAGCAACAACTGCTTGTCGGTAGCTACCAGCAGCATCGTCTGCCAGACAAGCGCACCAACCACGTCACCATCCACGGCGATCAATGGTTGTTCATTAAGGTAAAGTTGCTGCCCTTGGACAATAAGCCAGTCGCCCGCCACGGGATAAGCTTGCGGCTGCGGCGATTCAATACCATACCAGCGCAGTAGCCATGGCCAATCCAAGTTATGCTGACTCAGTTTAAGGCCATCAGTATGATTCAGTGCGATACCGGTCAAGCTAAGCAAAAAGATAAACAATGCCGCAGCCAACCCAAGCTTGCGGTGCCACCAGTGCAGCGCCCTTAACACCCTAGCCATTACTATCCCCGCTGACTTTGGATTCAGCTAATGTTGTATTCGGCATAACGTGACGGTGGAAAACTAAGGCCAACCGAGCAATACGAGTAACCGCTTGGACCGAGAGTGTCGCTCCGGTAATGCCATCAATGTGACGGTCGAGCTTTTTCTCTTCAGTTAACGTCGCCCCAGCGTATTGCGCCATAAACTGCGGGTAACGAACTTCCCAACCTCGGCTTTCTCGATAAGCCAGAATTTCGCTGTATCTGATCTCATCGCCTTTCACCACCATCCCCATAGTGATAGGGCGTTCTTTGCCTATCTCTTCCAATATCCATACTGACTGGTCATCACGCATCCAGTAGCGGACCCTCAAAGCAGGATAGGCATGGTCCAATATCTCTTTACTTAGCGCTTTAACATCGCGCTTTAACCAAAGTACTTTAGTCTTGGGTACATCACCATCAAAGGCTTCCGCCAGAAACTGATCTGCCGTTTTATAGATCTCCTCCTTTGCCTGAGCAGGAAGGGCGATCGCCGAAAAAAACAGACCAATGATAAGTAATTTAAGTCTTCTCATAACCACCTGATAAAACGACAAAAGGCGACACGTTCAATGAACGGGTCGCCTAACTATAAACGCTTATCGCGTTAAATTAGAAATGGTAGCCAATACCCAGGTTGAAACCATCCTGTTCTTTACCATTTTCATTGTCTTGGATCTGGTAGTCGGCTTTCAGCACTACTTGTGCGTGAGGCCAGTAGTTCACACCCAGATCGTACTGCTTCTTCTCACTTTCAATGCTGCTCTCACCAGCCTGGTTGTCCCAGAAGTTGTAGCGAGCGAAGATTCCGAACTCTTCGTTGAAACGCCAGCTTGGCTCAACAAAGAAACCAAACTGCTCATCAGCACCCATATCTGCCGGGCCATCACCATCCAAATCCCAATAAGCAGCTAATGCACGCAAGCCAAATTGACCTTTCTGATAAGCCGCATGGCCTTCTAACATAAAGGCACTGCCTGCTTCAGGGTCTTCACTCTGGGTCATATCGCCCTGATACTGGAATGATCCACCTAACTCCAGACCAGGAATAGCGGTGTAACGTATCGCTGCGGTATACGCGAAATCATCGGCATCTGCATTGGCGCTTTTTTGGCGGCCGCTCCGGATGTTGTAGCTCTTATCCGCAGATGTTTTCAGACCCGAGTGCATATACAGATCATAGCGAACACCCTCAGCGACTTCACCATAGATACCACCGCCTGATTCCCACCACGTGGTAGGAATAATGTTTTTCTCTACCGGGTTACGCTCAACCCCATAGAAAGTCGCTGGCTCGTGAGTTTCATTGAGAATACCGATAGGCAGCAGGAACAAACCACCACGGGCGGTTACGGAGTCGTTGATATCAAAATCAATGTAGGCCTGCTCCAGCTCCACTTCCCCAGGCTTGTCGTCACCAGACAGCGCGTGTTCCAGCTCCAATTCAGAGAAGAAACGGATGTTGTCAGTAAAGTCATAACCAAACATCAGTACAAAGCGGTGAAAATCAATTTCATCTTTGTCTGATGCGCCGCCACTCCCGTCCAGGTTGTTATAGTGCAGCTCACCATAGCCGCCGATATGAACCTTATTCACAATCTCAGCCAGGCCGCTGGTCTTTTCAACCGCTTCGGCAGTCGCCTCAATCGCTTCTTCCTGCTCTTCGTTGGCAGTTTCCAGCTGCTTAATTTTAGCCTGCAGTGCTTCCAGCTGTTTGCTAAGCGCATCTAACTGCGCTTTGGTGTCTGTTTCAGTAGCAAACGTCTGGCCAGAAGCCGCCAGCGCGACAGCTAAAGAGAGTGCGCGTAACTTCATAACAAGATCCCTATAACAAATTTGCAATATTTATAGGGGTATTATCGCTATTCAGAAACAAATGTAAATAGGAATTGTTATCACTCGCAATATGATTCAGATCAAGATCTACAAAAACAACTTGAGTTATAGCGACAGCAAACGGGTTAAAAAAGTGGCTTTTATTCAGGTAGATGAAAGAGGTTTCGCTGATTAGGCAACGTACTGAAAAAGTACTTTAAAGGGTATGCGTCATATAACAGAGCCATGCAGAGAGCTTCTACATGACACTGTTATCCCACCGCTAGCCGCCAGAAAGCAGCTAAACGAGGATCTTTCAGGCGTCGGTCATCAGCACAAAGGCCGACCCGGAATGGTTCAAAAGTTGGGGTAACAGGCAACTCCACCACCTCTTCCCGCAGCGGGCTATGGGCTAACACAGGGGCTGGCACCACACCCACGCCAAAGCCCAGCGCCACCATAGACACAATCGCTTCATGGCCAGACACTTCTGAATGAATATTGGGTTTTACCTGTTTGCGCTTCAGCCAGCCTAATAGCCGCTCTCGGCTTAAGCCGCGCTCAGCCAAAATAATTGGCAACTGCGCCCAGTCAATTGGATCCTGCAGAACGGCGGTACGCACCGGACAACTCAGGGTGGGCGCTATCAGTACCAGTGGCGCATCGGCCAGCATATGCACAATCACGTGGGTGGGCAGTTTATCGGGAATACCGGTGATCGCCAGATCCGCTTCCCCCTCGCGCACCTTTTCCACCGCGAAGGCAGCATCCCCCGTCTGCAGATCGATATCAATCTGCGGATAACGCTGACGAAACGGCACCAATAACTGCCGCAGATAGCTGTATGCCGCCGTGACGGTACAATACAAACTGATACGTCCGGTCAACGCGGAGCTATCGACACTCAACTCTTGTGACAACTGCTGCCAATCATCCAACACGCGTTCAGCAAAACGCAGGTAACTTTCTCCGGCCGGTGTCAGCGCCACTGTGCGGTTATCTCGCATCAACAGTGGCTCACCCACCTCCTCTTCCAACCTTTGTATGACGCGGCTTAGGGTAGGGGCACTGACATGCAAACTTTCACTGGTGCGGCCAAAATGCAGTGACCGCGCCAAATGGCTAAACAGGCGCAGCGAGCGAATATCCATAACGTTTCATTTTGTGAAATACACTATTGCAAATATATCAGTTTAAGAAATAGAAAGCTTGGCCTACTATGACTGCGTCAAAATTGGTCACGTATCCGTGACCCAAAGAAAGAACAGGATCCAAGCAATGGCTAACTACTTCAATACCCTTAACCTGCGTCAGCAGCTTGCTCAATTGGGCAAATGTCGCTTTATGGACCGCTCAGAATTCGCCGATGGTTGCGAATACCTGAAAGGCAAAAAAATCGTCATCGTCGGCTGTGGTGCACAGGGCCTAAACCAGGGTTTGAACATGCGCGATTCCGGTTTGGACGTTAGCTACGCACTGCGTGGCGCTGCGATTGCAGAAAAACGTCAATCATGGAAAAACGCGTCAGAAAATGGTTTCACCGTCGGTACCTACGAAGAGCTTATCCCAACAGCGGATCTGGTATGTAACCTGACTCCTGACAAGCAGCACAGCAACGTTGTTAATACTGTAATGCCGTTGATGAAAGCGGGTGCCACACTGGGTTACAGCCACGGCTTCAACATCGTTGAAGAGGGTATGGAAGTACGTAAAGACCTCACCGTTGTGATGGTTGCACCTAAGTGCCCGGGTTCAGAAGTACGTGAAGAGTATAAGCGTGGCTTCGGTGTACCAACCCTGATGGCCGTTCACCCAGAGAATGACCCTAACGGTGAAGGCGAAGCCATTGCCAAGGCATGGGCATCAGCGACTGGCGGTGACCGCGCAGGTGTACTTGAGTCTTCTTTCGTCGCTGAAGTTAAATCTGACCTGATGGGTGAACAGACCATTCTTTGCGGCATGCTGCAAACCGGTGCCATCCTCGGTTACGAGAAAATGCTGGCTGACGGTATCGACGCTGGCTACGCCGCCAAGTTGATCCAGTACGGTTGGGAAACCGTGACTGAAGCACTGAAGATCGGTGGCATCACCCTGATGATGGATCGCCTGAGCAACCCAGCCAAACTGAAAGCTTTCGACATGGCTGAAGAGTTGAAAGAGTTGATGCGCCCACTGTTTGAAAAGCATATGGATGACATCATCACTGGCGAATTCTCTCGCACCATGATGGAAGATTGGGCCAACGACGATGCCAACTTGCTGAAATGGCGTGCAGAAACCGGTGAAACTGGTTTTGAAAATGCACCGGTTAGCGATGTAGCTATCGACGAACAAGAATACTTCGACCACGGCATCATGTTAGTTGCCATGGTGAAAGCCGGTGTTGAACTGGCCTTTGAAGCAATGACCGCTGCTGGCATCATCGAAGAGTCGGCTTACTACGAGTCACTGCACGAAACACCACTGATCGCTAATACCATTGCTCGTAAGCGTCTTTACGAAATGAATGTAGTGATCTCAGACACGGCTGAATACGGTTGTTACCTGTTCTCTCATGTGGCGGTACCACTGCTGCGCGAGAAGTTCATGCCTAACATCGGTACTGACGTGATCGGTAAAGGACTTTCTCTGACCTCCACCAGCGTTGATAACGTTCGCTTAAATGAAGTGAATGACGCAATCCAAAACCACCCAGTGGAGTGGATCGGTCAGGAGCTACGCGGTTATATGACCGACATGCAACAAATTGTGGATGCTTCATCTAAGTAACCACCCTGGAGATGGGCCAAAAGCCTTTTTAAAAGCTCGGGTGATCCCCGAGCTTTCTTTTATCTAAAATTCAATTAGTGAATAATCATGTCCCCTAGACTAAGCTGTGGATAACAACCCGTTGCCCCCTTAGTCATGTCATTTAGAATTGAGCAAATAGAGTTTTTTCTCGCCGTTGCCGAACTTGGCAGCTTCACAGCTGTATCAGATAAACATCATGTGCCACAGCCCACCGTCAGTCGGCAAATAAAGCAACTAGAGGATGAGTTAGGACTACGTTTGTTCGACCGTAAGGCGCGTCATATTCAGCTCACCGAGTTTGGCCGCGCTTTTCTCGATCATGCAAAACGGATCCAATCCGCACACAAAGATGCCGCACAGTTTGCAGAAGGCAGCCGCAGCCGCCCCAGTGGTCACCTTGAGATAGAAACACTCCCTGGTATAGCAATGATGTTTTTGGGCGAGTTTGAGCATCAGTTCGCCGCTGACTATCCAGACATATCATTGGGTATAAACACCATTACGCTAAGAGAGGGGGATGCCCCCCTTAACGTGGACCTGCGATTACATCTCTCACTTCCCAAAGACGAACAACTGGTGGCGCGCCCGTTTTGTAACGTTGCCAGAGACTATTATGCGACACCCGCGTTTATCGAGAAATATGGGCCGTTTAACCATCCAAGAGAACTTATTGGTGTCCCTTGTATACGCATTCTATTTGCCCCCGGTAAGCCCGAGTCATGGTTTTACATCGAAGATGATAAGAGCTTCCCACTAGACGTCACAGGCGCCATTACCGTTGATACAGGCAACCTGGCCGTACTTGCTGCGCTCAATGGCCGTGGTGTGATTTGGTTAGCTGAGCCCCAAGTCAAAGCCGAAGTCACTTCGGGCAAATTGGTGAAAGTATTCCAGCACGACTTCAGCACCGTGCAAACCATTTATGTCATCTATCGTGGCAGGCAGTATCAACCACCAAAAGAGCGGGTGTTTATTGATGCTCTGATGAGCTTCTTTTCTTCATACCGATAGCAAGGTATTCAATTACTGAATAGCAGTATACCTAAACGGCTATTTTTCAAGCAACTCGCTGCGCGTAAAATCGCCGCTCCTTGCTAAGCCAATAAAGCACTTGAGCTACCATGAAAAATAACCACGACCTGCTGTTGACCACACAGTGTAAAAAGCTCACGCCCTATCTTTGGCCTCTGCTGCTGGGCTTTTTAATCATTCTGTCGGTGGCGTCTTACTATAACTACCATTGGCATAAACAGAGCTTGATATCTGAACGCACAACCGTCGCCAAACAAGCAGCGCTCAAGGGACAATTGTTGCTGGAAAAGATCCTGCAGCAGAAGTTCCAACATATTGAAGACAGCATCCGCTTACTCGCTGAGAACTCACCACTAAAGCACTATGCCCAAACTCACTCAGCGGAGATGCGCCAAATCGTAGAGCAACAATGGATTTTGTTGTCACAAAACTCTGGCCTGTATACACAGATACGTTTCATCGACCCCCAAGGAATGGAAAAGATCCGGATCAACTACAACGCAGAATCTGGCGAGGCCGCCGTTGCCAACAAGCTTCAATATAAAGGCAACCGTCCCTATATGCTGGAAGCAAAAAACCTCAAACCTAGTGAAGTGGCGGTGATCGCCTTCGATGTAGAATCAGAATTTGGTCAGATTGTACGTCCCCTGAAACAGGCGGGTAGGGTGATTACCCCATTAACCATTGATGGTCAACGTTTAGGCTATGTGCTGTTCAATCTGGATATGTCAGAGGTAATGAGTTTAATTGATGAACAGGAGAGGGTTAATCAGTTATCCATCGAAGTGATGACCAATGATGGCCACTATATCCGCAGTGAAGATCCGGCACATGCTTACGGTCACGTCCTCCCTTCACGACAAAAATTTAGCTTAGCGCTGAGCGACAACAACACATGGCAGAAGATGCAAGCAGATAGTGAAGGTGTGCTTCGCCTAGACAAGGGTTACCTGACCTATCGCTGGGTGAACTTCAACTTGCGCCAACGCTTAATGCCTCACTCCACCCAACGCCTGCTTATTCTGACGCATATCCGAGACAACGACATTCAATTGGCTACCCATGAAGCAATCAGCACAGCCAATAGCTCATGGCTACTTCGCCTCGCGCTGATCTTGTCCATCAGTATTGTGGCTTCACTGTGGTTACAGCGCTGGCTGACCCGATTCAAAACCCAAAAGCTGATGTTATCGGCCATCAGTAGCATGTCTTCCGTCATCATCACCGATCAGAATAACCGTTTGGTAGGCGTTAACCGAGCATTTGAACAACTCACCGGCTATCAAAGCGGTGACATCGTTAAGAAAGTGCCGGAGATGTTTGAAGCTATAAACCAATCATTTGAAGAATTCCAAGGGTCCGTAAAGAGCATTATTGCCAACCATGGGCGCTGGCAAGGGGAGATGCGTTGTATCTGCGCAGATGGCAGAACACTGAATATCTGGCTTGAAGCCAGCGCGATCCATAGCGGAAAGGGTCAACAAAACGTCGACTACTATGTGGCTAATTTTATCGACATCACCAAACAAAAAAGATTAGAAAGCCAACTGGTTAAACTATCTAACACCGATGCGTTAACAGGTGCTTATAACCGTCGCCGATTTGATGAAGAGTTAAACCGATTAAGCCGAATAGCGGATCGCTACGCCAACAATCAGTTTTGCTTGGCCATCCTCGATCTCGACCATTTCAAAGCCGTTAATGATACCCATGGCCATGATGTGGGCGATGAAGTACTCAAGACGGTTGTTTCCCATATCCATCCATTGCTACGTGAAACAGATTTCTTTGCCCGCTTGGGGGGTGAGGAGTTTGCCGTGCTGATGCCACACACCGAGATCTCGGCGGCAATTTCTGTCGCCGAGCGGTTACGCAACGAGATTGAGCACACCAACATAGTCCCGAAAGTGACCATGAGTATCGGCGTTGTGGCTTATCAAGCCAACATGCCAGAGACAGAGCTTTATCGACGGGCAGATATCGCCCTGTATCAGGCTAAAGCACTAGGTCGAAACAGGGTGATGTCTGATGACAGTCAGCGGGTTGATAATACGACTAACCTCAACCTCATTAGTGGGGCTGCTACTGTCACTCTTTAATCACACCACGGGCTTTGAGGATGGCGGTTTTAAAGTCATCTTCACAATCCTTGGCAATCCCAGGGATCATCGCGTCTTTATCTGACAGAGCCATCTTCAGATGATAAAAGACAACGTCATCAGTCAGGGTTTCCAGACCCGAGGTGTGCCCGGCGGCAGCGGCAATCTGCGCCAATAGTTCGGTCAGATTCAGTTGCCCCTGTTTTTTCCAATAAGGTTCTAGCAACTCTAGCAGCTCAGAAATGCGGTGATCGTTCATCTCACTCTCCAGATTTTATCAATTCTGGTGCTAATTCTACCCTATTTCGGCCCTTATTCTTTGCGCTGTACAGTGCATTATCAGCGGCTTTAATTAAAACATCGTAAGAAATATCTGATGACACCTCGGTCACGGCAACACCACAGCTGACCGTCACTACGCCACCAGCGACCGTGGGGTGAGACAAGGCAAGTTGTTCGATATGCGCGCGAACCTCTTCAGCCAACAACTCAGCACCACTTTGCTCAGTATCGGGCAGTAGCAAAACAAACTCCTCGCCACCATAACGTGCAGCCATATCAGCCGGACGACGACTAAAGCTAGCAATGGCTTGCGCCACTATTTGCAAACATTCATCTCCGGCAAGATGTCCTAATTCATCGTTATAGTCTTTGAATTTGTCGACATCTATCATGATCAAAC
This sequence comes from Corallincola holothuriorum, assembly GCF_003336225.1. Classification (NCBI taxonomy): domain Bacteria; kingdom Pseudomonadati; phylum Pseudomonadota; class Gammaproteobacteria; order Alteromonadales; family Psychromonadaceae; genus Corallincola; species Corallincola holothuriorum. The sequence continues at coordinate 75,673 of NZ_QPID01000010.1, read as the reverse complement.
CAATATGATCTTTATGCCGTGCCGCAAGACGCCAGTGCTCATCCAAATGCTGATCTAAGGCTCTGCGGTTACTGATGCCGGTTAATGCATCCTGTAAAGACATCGCTGTGATCTTCTCATTGGCACAACGGAGGTCCTCCACCAACAATTCATTTTTGATATTGCTACGAATGCCCATCTCAACATGGCGCGCCATCCGCGGGTAGGTGGAAAAGATAAAGAAGCCCGCAAACAGCACCAATCCAAAGGCGGGCAGTTGCATCTCCAAATTACCACCAGCCAGCACAGCTAATGGTGGCAGAATCGTCGGCCAAGCAAACAGGTTGAAAGAGAGGCGCGAGGTGATCATAGAAACGAAGCCACCACTAACCAAGCCATAAGCGGTGATCACTAAAAAGGCTTGGTAAAAACCGGGTAACGCAGGTAGAAACTGCCACGATGCAGCCCCCCAAAGAGAACCCATCAAAGCTGAGCCGATTGAAAACTCCCATTCGAGTCGGCGAGCAGGCAAGGTGAACCCCTGTAAGGTACGGCGCCGACTATGCAGCATACGCGCGGCTACCACACCTATAACCAATGAGTTCCAAGCCAGTAGTTGCTGATCCGGCACGTAGCCATACAGTACCGCTCCCCAAGTCAGGGCGATAGCCACGTTCACAGGCATCGAATAGCGATAATACAGATACAGCTGACGCACTTTTTCAAGTGCAACACGCTGCTGGTTGTCTGCCATCATCAACTCCGTGGAGACAAGCTTAGCGCTTAGTCAGAATGTTCATATCCAACATAGTGTAGCTGTTCGCCCTACGGGTTTTTGTTATTAGGTGAACATTCGTGAAGCGAGTTAGATATTAATTCGCATTACAGTGCGGAGTGCATTCGACGGCGGCGCCACTTGATAGAGAGGCACAGTAGGCAAAGGCCCGAGCAGGTAAAAATCAATGCCGTAGCAGCAAACACGATGAGCAGCGGATTATTAAAATCTTCTCCCTCCGTATAGTCCATGATGTGTGCCCGCCACAAAATATCAAAAATGCGCCACTGGGTATTACGACGGGCAACCACCTTACCACTATCCGGATCGATATAAAGGTGCGTCCCACGACTATCATCAAACTTAACCTGCCATAGCGGCTGACCTCTGCTTGCCACTTCCCAAGGCAGTTCAGTAAGAAGGTTGGCGCTGACAATCCGGCCTGCGCCCGTATAGTCTTGATTAGCGACATCACGAACCAACCCATCACTAAGCGGCGACAATAGCCCACCAGTAGATGCATCAAATAGTTTAACGCCGTTCTGATCTGCCCACTCATATACCCACCGGTCAAGCCAGGGGCGCAGTTGCAGAAATTTAAGATCACCTAATAGAAGTGAATGATTTTCTAGTAATTGTTCCACATGGAACAGTGTGTCAGGCACCGCGATTGCCGCCGATGAACGGGCAAGATCTCGTCCCCGCACAGTATCGATAGGCATGGCGCTCATATACAAGCCACCTAAAATCCACAGCAATAACTGCAAACCCAATACTAAACCAAGCCATTTATGGATTTTCCGAATCAAAGATTTGGTTTTCGCCCGCACCTTATGTGCCTCCGTTTTTAGCATCACCATCGATCGAATACGCATCCCAACCAGCCGCTAAATCCAAGCCTATTTTACAGATAAGTGGCGTGCCAAATTAGTTGTCGATTTTTCGGTGTTGGCTAAACATAGGATCGGCTACAGTGCCTGTATCAAACCGCAGCCCGAACGAGCATCTCACCATGAACCAGCCGTTAAATGAACTCACACTGTCTGAAGATGAGATGTATCAGGCGATCTGTGATCGTGATACACGCTATGAGGGTCAGTTTCTTATTGGTGTTAAAACCACAGGGATATTTTGTCGCCCTGGTTGTCGAGCCAAAACACCCAAGCGGGAGAATATCGCTTTCTTTGCCGATGCAGCTCTGGCTGCCAACAGTGGTTTTCGCCCGTGCAAAATTTGCCGACCATTAGCCCCTGCAGACAGTCCACCGGAATGGTTAAAACCACTGTTGGAACGACTTCACCAACAGCCCGATATCCGCTTCAAAGATTTCGATCTAAAGCAGATGGGGATATCGCCAGAGCGAGTGCGGCGCTGGTTTCAAAAACACCACAAGATGAGCTTTCAGGCCTACCAACGTGCCACCAAAATGGGGCAAGCCTTGGGCCAACTCAGCTACGATAACACTGCTACCCAATCAGTAATCGATACAGCATTCTCTTTGGGTTATGAGTCGCTCAGCGGATTTCAGCAGGCGTTTAAAAAGCAGTTTGACCTACCACCGACAAAAACCGGTGACAAAACCCTGATCACGCTAACTAGGATCCCTTCGGTCATAGGGCCGTTACTGGCAGGCGCAACAGAGCAGGGGATCTGTCTGTTGGAGTTCGTAGACCGCTGGATGCTGGCCACCCAACTAAAACGCTTAACCAAACGAATGAACGGCGTATTTGCCCCCGGTGATCACCCACTATTTGGCCTGTTAAAGCAGCAACTGGATGAGTATTTCAGTGGCCAGCGCAAACAGTTTGATCTGCCATTGGTGATGAACGGGACACCTTTTCAACAACGCGTGTGGCAGCAATTGGTGACCATTCCCAGTGGTACGACACGAAGCTACAGCGAACAGGCACAGGCAATAGGTCAACCGACAGCCACCCGCGCAGTAGCGAAGGCCAACGGCGATAACATGCTGGCTATTTTGGTACCTTGTCACCGAGTGATCGGTGCCAATGGCGCACTAACAGGGTATGGAGGCGGATTACCACGCAAGCGTTTTTTATTGAATTTAGAAGGTGTGTTACTGGCGGAAATGGCCTAAGCCATTGCCCCCCGCTGCTACTCAACAAAAGCACCACAGCGAAAATTTTAGCGTGCAGATATAAATAGCGCCGAACAGATCACAGAGATTCAATCGAATACAAAGCACTTTTTTCTTAATCAAGAGGGAAAAGTGCGCTGAACTTATTCATTATGACGCTGTTTTGGACTGTCAAACGGCCACAATGCAGCTAGCATTTAATAAAACCTGTTTTAAAAAGCAACCGCACAAACCTTCTTAAATTTTACTTTTCAATTACTTATGAACAAATTCTGTTTTTCATAAGAAATTAAACAGTTGAAACGACTTCGCTCATTGTTTAACCTTGACAATGATTAGTACACATACATTTACTAAACTAATCACTAAAAGGTATTAAATGAGCAGTCGCAAAGTCTTATCAATCAAGGCTTACATAAACAAGATAGGCCAACAAACGCTTGAAAATGTTTGTTTTTGGCTAATTATTGGTGTCTGCATTATTCCCGCCGCCCTCTCTCGCCACACAGAAATTGGTTCGAACTCTAATAAATAAGGTTTCTTAATGTCTTTCGAGAAAGCCATCGCTTTGGCCGTGTATTTCATCGCCATGCTGTTGATAGGTTTGTTTGCCTATCGTAAGTCCACCAGCGATCTGTCTGAATACATGTTGGGTGGACGTAAGGTCAGCCCACAGGTCACAGCGCTCTCTGCCGGCGCTTCCGATATGAGCGGTTGGATGTTAATGGGCTTACCCGGAGCCATGTTTGTCATGGGTTATGAAACCCTATGGATCGCGTTCGGCCTGTTACTCGGTGCTTGGGCTAACTACCAATTAGTAGCACCACGATTACGGGTATACACCCAAGCTGCTAACGATGCGCTGACGCTGCCGCAATTTTTTGGTGAGCGTTTTGGCCGCAAACACAGCGCCCTGCAGATCACCAGCGGTATCGTCATTATTCTGTTTTTTACTCTCTACACTTCGTCGGGCTTGGTCGCAGGAGGCAAACTGTTTCAGGCAACCTTAGGCTTGGATTACTCTCTAGGCATTATCATCACCGTGGGCGTTGTTGTGGCCTACACACTGCTGGGTGGCTTTCTTGCTGTCAGCCTGACTGACTTTGTTCAGGGCTGTATCATGTTTATCGCTCTGGTGTTGGTGCCTGTCGTTGCTTACCAGTATTTCAATAGCGGCGCAGAGGTATTAAGCGAGACAGCGAATACCATCCCTGATTTCAGCAGCATGCTGACGCAAGTCACCGTATTGGGAGTGATATCAAGTCTTGCTTGGGGCCTTGGCTACTTTGGACAACCCCACATTATCGTCCGCTTTATGGCGATCCGCTCCGTGACTGAGATATCAACGGCTCGCAATATAGGGATGAGCTGGATGCTAGTGACCATCGTGGGCGCCGTGGCCACAGGGCTTATCGGTGTCGCCTATGTCAGTAAGTTCAACTTGCAGCTAGATGATCCCGAAACCATATTCATTGTTTTCTCCGAAATCTTGTTCCACCCCTACATCAGTGGATTTTTGATGGCGGCCATTCTTGCCGCGATCATGAGTACGATCTCATCGCAGCTGTTGGTGTCCTCAAGCTCACTCACCGAGGATATTTTTGTCGCGCTGACAAAAAAGGAGATGAGCCAAAAGCAAGCTGTACTGATGGGGCGCGCTTGTGTCGCTATCGTTGCAATAGTGGCGACACTGCTTGCTATGGACAGCACAAACTCCATCCTTAACCTGGTCAGTAATGCCTGGGCAGGATTTGGCGCAGCCTTTGGCCCCTTAGTGCTGTTAAGCCTGTTTTGGCCAAAGATGACCTATCACGGCGCTATTGCCGGCATTATTTCCGGCGCCGTCACTGTACTGCTATGGAGCCATGTGCCGCTCCTTGCTGACGGTGCGACATTGAGTAGCCTGGTTTACGAAATCGTGCCTGGGTTCATTGTCGCCACACTCTCAATCATCGTCGTCAGCCGACTGAGCGCACAACCGAATGAGCAAGTACTTATTACTTTCGATCAAGTTCAACAAGAACTTGCACTCGCTCGATAACCATATCGTTTAAACGAATAAGGATCTATTTTGTCAGAGTTACCATGGCAACGAGTCGTCATTAAAGTGGGAAGTGCCCTTATCGCGCCAACGCGCAAAGGGTGCAGCTCACGTTATCTGCTATCGATTGCCAAGTTTATCGTCCATTGCCGGCTAAATGGCTGTCAAGTGGTACTGGTCTCCTCCGGCTCTGTCGCGGCGGGTGCAGAATCATTCAAGAGCACAGCAAATGCCGCCCCAGCACTGAAAAAAGCCATGGCCGCGACAGGTCAAATGGCGATGATGGCTGCGTGGCAACGACTGTTTGATTTTCCAACAGCCCAACTGCTGTTAACCCAAAACGATCTGCAAGACAGAGAGCGTTATCGCAGCATCAAAGAGACAGCGTTTGAGCTACTGGACAATGATATCTTGCCCGTCGTAAACGAAAATGACGCGGTTACCACAGACGCCTTCAAGGTGGGTGACAATGATAATCTCGCGGCCATGATCGCTTCCGCCGTGTCTGCTGACGCACTGATTATTTGCTCGGATATTGACGGTCTGTACAACAAAAACCCGCAGTTGCATGCTGATGCAGAGAAGATAGAGCAGGTCGAAAAAATCGATGATACCGTGCTCGCGATGGCGGGAGATTCAAACACTGATGTGGGTACCGGCGGCATGCGCACCAAGCTGGAAGCGGCAGAGAAAGCCACCGCCAGTGGTGTTCGAACTTACATCGTCAATGGCTCCTCTGAGCAAGCGATGTATGATTTGCAGAACGGACGCAACCCCGGCACCGTCTTTTTGCCCCATGAGACACCGCTGCAGGATGGACGTCACTGGATGACTCACACGTCACAGGCACAGGGCGAAATCATTGTCTGCGACAGCACTGAATCACGCTTGCTAGCCGGCGGAAAAGAGTTAAAACACACCGATATTTTGGATGTAGTAGGCGACTTTTCCAGTGGTGATACCATTCTGATCCGGGCGAAGAATGGCACTAAGCTCGCCAAAGCCACCACCCAGCACAGTAGCTGTGTTCTTAGTTTAATCACCCGTGAATCATCTGGAGACGCGCTGCTTGCGCTAACGGTCGATAAGACTCCCATTATTTCCAATCATCACTTTGCCATTCTGGAGACCCAATGAGCATCGCTACTCTTCTCGCAGCCCAAGCTGCCAAAGCCGCCAAAGCTATTGCACTACTAACAACAGAACAGAAAAACAGCATTCTTCTGGCGATGGCTGACGCGATCCACCAGCATCAAAATGCCATCATTACTACCAATGGCATCGAAGTCGGCAATGCCCAAAACGGTGACTACGATGATGCCTTTATCGACCGCCTGACACTGTCAGCAGAACGTGTCGACGCAATGGTCGATGGACTACGCCAAGTAGCCGCCTTACCCGACCCCGTTGGCCAAAAGCGTCACCTGGGCAAGCAACCTAGTGGCATCAGTGTCGACAAAGTACGCGTGCCACTCGGCGTGATCTGTATGATTTTTGAAGCGCGACCCAACGTCACGGCTGACGCCGCAGCGCTGTGCTTGAAATCTGGTAACGCCATTATTCTGCGTGGCGGTAAAGAAGCACTGCAAACCAGCCTGGCCATCGCTAACATCATGAGAGATGTGCTTGTGGAGTTTGGTTTGCCGAAAGAAGCAGTTATTGTGGTTCCTGATACCGATCGCCAGATCATGCTGGAACTGCTCCAACAGCGTGACACTATCGACGTAGTGATCCCGCGCGGCGGCGAAGGCCTAATTAATTTCGTTACAGAGCACAGTAAAGTCCCCGTGATCCAGCACTTTAAAGGGGTGTGCCACCTCTACGTTGACGAATCAGCGGAGCCGGCACAAGCACTGGAGCTTCTCCTCAACGGTAAAGTGCAACGTCCAGGTGTCTGTAACGCCCTGGAATGCTTGCTGGTAGATGAGTCTATTGCCGAGAAGTTTCTCCCTTTGGTTGCCAACACACTGAAAGAATTGGGTGTCACAGTGAATAGCTGCGCGCGCGCCGCCGCCTACTTTGAGCAAGCAAATGTGTTAGCAGATGATGAGTTCGGTGAAGAGTACCTCCGTCTCGAAATCGCGATAAAGATCGTCGATAACCTTAATCAAGCTATCGAACATATTGACCGTTTCGGCAGTAAACATACTGAAGTGATATGCACCCAGTCACCAGAAGCTGCGAAAGCGTTCCAGCAACAAGTTGACGCTTCTGTGGTGATGGTCAATGCCAGTTCACGATTCTCTGATGGCGGCGAACTGGGATTAGGCGCAGAGATTGGTATCGCCACGACCAAACTTCATGCATATGGGCCGATGGGGCTTGATTCATTGACCACCGAGAAGTTTCTGGTCAACGGTAGCGGACAGATCCGCACCTAAGTCGGCGCTCTGCTCACTCTATTTGAAGCCTGTGTTAGATGGCGTTAGCAACATAGCTGGCGCCATTCATACATACGAAAACGCATTAGATCGATTTAATAAGTCATGTCACTTAATCGCAGCTATCGCAGTAAAAGATCAGCGCATATAATCGGCCAATTATGACTGGGGTATCTGTCACACCATGGAAAACTACGAACAAGTACTGACCTCTTTACGACGGCTGATGCGTGCGACTGATCTGCACTCCAGATACCTAAATAAGACCTCAGGCTTAACATCGCCACAGTTACTGGTGCTGCAAGCACTGAAAAACAAACAGGCGATGATCAGTCGCGAGATCGCCAAAGAGATAAACTTAAGTCAAGCCACTATCACCAGCATTCTGGACCGACTTGAGGCCAAACAGCTGATAACACGAAAGCGCTCAGAGGATGATCGGCGCAAAGTGATGGTCAGCCTGAGTGAAAAAGGGCACGAAAAAATAGCTTCAGCACCGGCACCACTGCAAGAGAGCTTTGTTCGTCAGTTCAAACAGCTGGAAAGCTGGGAGCAAAGCATGATCCTGTCATCATTACAGCGCTTAGCCACCATGATGGATGCCGAAGATATCGATGCAGCGCCAGTGTTAGATATTGGTGACATCGACCGCCCAGCACCGACGTTAGCTCATTTGACGGACAAAACCACACTATAGCCTCACAACCCGCTAAAGCCCCCATAGAAAGAGGAAAGGCCACCGAGGTGACCTTTCTTTGGCGTTAAATGGTTGAAATAACAAAGTCAGACAAAGACATCAATCCGTGGCTGAGCCGCCACATTCGCTTCATTCAGGGCGGCGCCTGCCGCTCGTCGACTGTCGGAAACGTCATAAGAGTCTGCTTCATCAATCGACTCCGCTTCACCAGAGTTTGAGTTGTCGGTTGTAGCAAGGCCGGACGCCTGTGTGTCCTGCGACTGTATCAGCGCAGAGGATGTTTCGGGATCTCCCGATACGCGTTGGTCGGCTGCTATGTCCGATGCCTGTTGGATCTGTTGCCGTTGTTGCAAGTCATTCTGAGGTGGCTGCGGTTGATTTGTGTTGAGTGTGGCCGATGTTGTTGAGGCAGTCACATTCGACACCGGATAACTCGCGGCGGCATATACAGAGCCTATGGGCATAACTCACTCTCTGATTAGCTGAGTTACCTCTAAGACTAGTTCAATCCGGCGTGAACAAAGCGGGATGCTTAGATCTGAAAGACTTAAACAGTAACCAAAGTATTGGTTACTGTTTTCCATCTGTTCTTAATTCAATTGTGAACTGTTAGCTTTCCTCATCACGCACAAAACCAACATCAGTGATGCCCCACTTGGCAAAGCTCTTTATCCGGAAATCTTTGATCGCTGATTTCTCCTTGGTGGTTGCTGCAACCTGCTGCTCCATTGCCAGAAAAGCGCTGATATCGATCCCTTCCGCAGCGGCTACCGCTTCATGGGGGTCGTTAAACTTATCAAAAGCAAACGGGATCACCTTACTCTGCTTCTTGAACTTGTATTTAACCTGTCGTGCCATCAGCGTATCTCCATCGAGCCGAAATAGGGGCGTTCTGTCAAACAGATAATTAGGCTCGTCTTATTCACGAACGTTTCTCGACCGAGGCAACCTCTTCAGGAGTCAGATAACGCCACTCACCCGGTTCCAACTCCTCATCCAATTCAATCGCCCCAATCTGCTCGCGATGCAGCGCCACCACTTTGTTACCCACGGCCGCCATCATGCGTTTCACCTGATGGTATTTACCTTCGCTGATGGTCAGCAAACATTCACTTTCTGCCACTTTCTCAACCACTGCGGGCCTGGTTGGATGCTCTTCACCGTGCAGCATCACCCCTTGTTGCAGCTGCAGACAAGCTTGCTCGGTCAGCGCTTCAGCCAGCCACACGCGATAACGTTTTTGACACGCTCGTTTAGGGGAGGTGATGGCATGGGACCACTGGCCATCATCGGTGATCAAAACCAAACCTGTGGTATCAGCGTCCAGACGCCCAGCCACATGCAGCTTATCCGGACGGGTGATCTCCATCAGGGAAAAAATCGACATATGACCATCATCGACATGGGAACACACGGTCTGCTCGGCTTTATGCAACATAAGATAACGCTCACCCGCAGGATCAAGAGGCATGCCATCCAATGAGATATGATCATCCGCAGACACTTTAAAACCGGGGTTACGAATAGGCTCACCGTTACAGGTCACCTCGCCAGCATGGAGGGCGCGTTTCGCCTGTGACCGGGTTAAATCAGCATAAGTACTTAGGTATTTATCTAGGCGCATAGTAAACGGCTATCTGGACACAACAATGGAGTGATAGAGCCATTATCGCCGATCTGGCACAGATACCAAACCTAACACGAAAGAAACCCCAGCCGCCGCAAGCCTCGCGTTATTAGGCGAAGACTACTGCAACGGCGGTAACACAGATAAAACTCTTATTCTGACACTTTTTTCCAATCATCTCCTACACTTAGAGGTTGATAACAAAGCTACAACTAAAACCATCAGTACTAATCTTTGCAAAGGAAGCCACACCATGATGAGTAAACTCGTTAAACGTATCTTACCTATCGGTATTGTTCTGGCATTCATTGTCAGCTGCGCCAGCACCACCGCCGACACAAGCGCCCCTGCACAAACCACCACATCAGTAGCAGCATCAGCAATTGACCGCATTATTGCGGATCAGATCATCCGCGTCGGTATGACCGCAGAGCAACCACCATTTAACGTGATCAGTAAAGACGGTGTCGCCATGGGGCTGGATGTAGATCTGGCTCGCACCCTGGCCCAAGGGATGGGCGTAAAATTAACCATCGTGCGCAAGCCATTTGCAGAACTGCTACCCGCCCTGGAAAAAGGCGAAGTAGATATGGTGATCTCAGGTATGGCGGTGACTCTCGAAAGAAGCAAGAATTTCAATTTTGTTGGCCCTTACCTGCTATCCGGTAAGTCACTTCTGACCACCAAAGCGACGCTGGAAAAATTAGCCAAGCCCCATGACATTAACGAAGCAAAATATCGCGTAGTAGCACTGAAAGGCTCTACCAGTGCTGACTTCGTTGGTAATAAACTGAAAAAATCGACGCTGATAGAAGTTGATCATTACCTGGAAGGGGTGGAGAAGCTGCGCAACGGTGAGGCGGATGGCATGGTAGCGGATATGCCAGTTTGTGTGATGGCGCAACTGATGTTCCCAGAAGACAACCTGATGACCTTAGAGCCACCGTTCAATCTAGAACCACTAGGGATTGCTATCAACAAAAATGACCCACAGTTCGCCAATCTGATAACCAATTTTTTCAATACCATTGAAAAGAGCGGCATGTTGACACTGATGCAAGCAAAATGGCTGAAGAGCTCAGCATGGATGCAGCAACTACCGAACCCACCAGCACTTAAACCTGCTGCGAAATAAGTATCCCCAGACGGCATTAATTTCCTGCTCGTCACCAACGAAAAAGGCCTCTCTCGAGGCCTTTTACTAATTAACACACTGCCGTTTGTCGGCTAATCAGTTTGCTCTATCGCTTCCTGACGCTGTTGATGCGCAGCCTGTTCTTCGATGTTAAGTTGGCCATTTTGTTGCGGAGCGCCGAGCGGAGTACGGCTCGCCTGATTCACATCATAAATATTCTTGGCGTTGGCCAGATCATTCTCGTTGGTAATCGATGCAATACTCTCACGGCCACGTAAGAACGACTTAATTTCATCGACTATCCCCGCCAGCTCCCCATCATTTTTCTGCATTTCGAGAATATAACGAGGCAGTTCAAGGTTGTAGTTGCCGCTGGTGGCAAAGCAAGTAGTACGCACCCTTGAACTAATGATCCACGGTGTTATTGAACTACGTACGACCACATTTTCAGAACGTGTAGAGTCGTGAATAGACATACCGGTAGACACTTTTGATTCAGTGTATGTGCCTTCCATTTTCATCCACATCAACAAGCTGTCCCAATGCATCTCAGCCCAGAACAGGTTGGCACCACGGGACAGAATGTGTCCAGCAGCGGTAGATGCCAGACTGATAAACAGCAAGGTGATCAAACCAGATATCTGATCGGCTACCGGCGTCAGGATCGGCGCTGCAATTTCTAGTGCTAAGGTTTCATCCCGGACACCTTGCAGTGCAGGCACCAACTGATTAAAGAACACTGAATTGGCCAGCAGATAGACGTCATAACCATTCATGATGACAGAGGCAAACGTCGCCACCCCCACCACCAACAATATCTGTGCTACCAAAGTGGCGGCACTCCGGCACAACTTAAATAAGGGAGAATGCTCCAGCTCGCGATAAGCAGGCTGGGTTTCAATTAGTAGTTCACCACCAAAGGAGCCTTTACCTTCACTTTGATCATTCAGCGCCGGATCAAATGCTCGGTAGGTACGATTAGGGATCTCGTTGTACCGACGGTTAGCTAACACAATGGATTCAGTGTTTATAAAAATCTCATTCGGGTGGATAGACTCCTGCAAGTTATCACGGTATTCACTGACTTCGGTGGTCGGATTAGACAACTTCAATCGCTCAATAAACAGCACCACAGTGGCAGCTAACACCACAATTACCATCAACCCCAAATAGCTTAGATTCGGCCAAGCATTGAACGTCACTAATTCAAACAGCTGGCTAACTTGCACGGCCTGCTCGGAATCAAGGTTCAATTGCTGATAGCCGTAACCAATAATGATCGGCAATAAAATAGAGAAGCCAAGCAGACGCGCCAGACCACCAGCCCCCTTTGCCTGCAAACGCCCCATCTGGTTGCTTTGCAAACGCGAACCGGTCGCGCGCCATACAAACGTCATATAAACCAGCAGCAAAACCGACATCAGCGGCATGATCAGATCGCCAACGGGACCAGCTAATCCAGTGGCACATACAAAAGACGCCACAGCAAAAGCAATAATGGCGGTAAAGGTGACACTCAGTACGCCAAACAACTCCTGCGCCAAATTACGCAACGGATAGGGCGTGGTGATCAGACTGGGGATCAAGCTATGTAGAAGCCGCGATAACCAACCTTGCGGCTCAGTGAATGTGGTGTTTTTACGCCCCATCAACATCGATTCGAGCTGTTTAGCATCATAAGCGGTAAATCGGTGTTCTGCTTTGGCGTTATCTTGCTCACTGGGATTACAGTTATACGCCAAAGAGGTTGGCACCGAGCGCCCTACGAAGAAACGAAATAGCTGAAACAAGCCACGACCGGCGCGACGCAAGCCTAGCACTAACAGGAACAAACCGAGCCCAGCATACAACCAAGCACGGGTGCGATCTTCTTGGATCACACTCGCCACACTTAACAGCGGTCCAAGGCCAATACCAACGATCGCGATACCAGCGAGGGTGCTGATAATCCCTTCCTGTTTAAACGGGTTTTTTATCCCTAATTTAAGACTGCCAAAATCATAGGCCACTACGACAACTCCTCAAACGGCTAAAAAACGAGTAAATAGACCGCCCACAAGGGCGGTCTAACCGGTTAAAATTTCAGCGTTTTTTAATGTATGTAAGTAGTGTCGAATATATTTACATAAAGAAGACGGTGCAAATGATTATCTTAATTTTTGTGTGGTTTTTTCTTTTGTTGCGAGCCAAAGCAAGCAACACTGTTTTTCGTAAGCAAATTACCCAATAAGAGCACACCACAACTAATCTGTTTACTATTGTCTGCGTTAGCGTGACAGAGCGCTCCGTTCACTTGATTGAGTCACGCTATCCATAAGGGTTTTGGCGAACAAACACCCATAATTAGAACAGTTTTACAATTGTAATGCAGGGCGCACCAACTACCACGGGCAGGGGAAATATTGAATTGCAGGACACTTTACGACGGTTCACCCTGGACAAAGAAGGGCAACCGATGGCTGCCCTTTAATACGCGATTGATACTACTATTTTTTGATTTTAACCGGCCGTTGCCAAGCTGGTATATGTGCTTGTTTACTGCGTGATATCGCCAGCGCCGCATCAGGTACATCTTTGGTTATGGTACTACCTGCACCGACTGTCGCATCTTTACCAACAGTGACTGGTGCTACAAGTTGACTATCGGAGCCAATAAAGGCGTTATCGCCAATGATGGTCTTAAACTTGTTCGCGCCATCGTAATTACAGGTAATAGTACCCGCACCTATATTCACGCCGCTGCCAATCTCACTGTCGCCAAGATAAGTTAGGTGGTTGGCCTTTGAACCTTCACCTAATCGCACTTTTTTCATCTCGACAAAATTACCGATATGGCTGTCATTAGCCATTTCACAACCTGGACGCAAGCGACCAAAAGGTCCGATGGAACAAGCTTCTCCCACCGAAGAGGACTCAACAATAGAGTTAGCTTTCACAACACTATGATCACCAATTTCGCAATCAATCAAGCTGCAGTTAGCACCGATCTGCACACCTTTACCAAGACTGACCTTGCCTTCAATAATGACATTGATATCAATAACGCAATCTTCACCAGCAGTCAGTTCACCGCGTAGATCAAAGCGGGCCGGATCGCGCAGTGTCACACCCTCTGTCATCAACCGCTCTGCCGCTCGCTGTTGATACGCCCGCTCCAAAGTGGCGAGTTGCAGGCGGTTATTTGCCCCTTCCACTTCGATAGCAGTAGCTGGGTTCGCCGTTGCAATCTTACGACCTTCGCCATAGGCCATGGCAATAATATCAGTGAGGTAGTATTCCCCCTGAGCATTGTCATTCGACAGGTTGTTCAGCCAGCGGGTAAGATCCTCACCATTGGCGACCAGAATGCCTGTATTCACTTCCCGTACGGCGAGCTGTTCAGGGTTAGCATCTTTCTGTTCAACGATGCCACAGACATCGCCGCCGTCGTTATCTCGCAGGATACGACCATAACCACTGGGGTCATCCAGATTAACTGTCAGTAAACCGATACCACCGTCAGGCTGTACAGATAACAGTTGCTGCAATGTTGAACTCAAGATCAGCGGCACATCACCGTAGAGCACCAAGACTTTATCTTTGTCAGCAAGGTGAGGGATAGCCTGCGCAACCGCATGGCCGGTACCTAGTTGTTCAGCTTGCTCAACCCATACCAAATCAGGGTCCTTCAGCGCTGTCGTAATCTGTTCAGCACCGTGTCCGTAGACCAAACAGGTTTTTTCGGCACCGACACCTGCAGCGGCATCAATCACATGCTGAACCATCGGCTTGTGAGCAACCGGATGCAGCACTTTAGGAAGTTTGGAACGCATCCGCGTTCCTTTACCAGCGGCGAGAATGACGACAGTCAGTGACATAAGGTCCTCATAGAGTGACGAGTTCAGTAATAAATTGAATTAAGTATACAAAAAAGGCGACCCTAAGGTCGCCTTTTCCAGTTCGTATCCCAGTATTAACCGAGATGGTTGTACACGCTAACCGTCCACAAATAGCTCTACCCGAGAATTTGTTTTACTCAAAACGTCTAGTTGCTCTCTAACAGACATAAAAAAAGCGACCCAAATGGGTCGCTTTATTGAATCAACAAAGAACTCTAGCCTATCTTATTGCGGCTATATTGAGCCACTTTAAGTTGAGCAATCGACTTCGCCAATTCTCTTGCTGCTTGCGCATAGTCGAAGTCTGCACCCGGATTAGCAATATGCTCCTCTGCGCGGCGCTTCGCTTCGTTAGCGGAAACTTCATCAATTTCGTCGGCGCGGATAACCGTATCAGCCAATACGGTTACCGTTCCTGGCTGCACTTCTAAAACGCCGCCAGAGAGGTAAAACACCTCTTCCTCACCGTGTTGCTTGCGCAGCTTCACCATACCCGGCTTTAACCGGGTTAATAGTGGAGCATGACCAGGAAGGATCCCTAACTCACCTTCCCAACCAGTGACTTGCAAGAACTCAACGCGGCCGCTAAAAATTTCAGCTTCAGCACTTACAACGTCTAACTGTGTCGTCATAGCCATAAAATCCTCCTAACTCTGTTATACGAGGATGATTACAGATCAGCCGCTTTCTCAACAGCTTCTTCTATGGTACCGACCATATAAAACGCTTGCTCAGGTAAGTGATCATACTCACCCGCAAGAATCGCTTTAAATGAGCGAATGGTGTCTTTCAGTGAACACAGTTTACCTGGTACACCGTTGAACACTTCAGCAACATGGAACGGCTGCGATAAGAAGCGCTGGATTTTACGCGCGCGGGAAACGGTCATTTTGTCATCTTCTGACAACTCGTCCATACCCAAAATCGCGATGATATCCTTGAGCTCTTTATAACGCTGCAAAGTTGTCTGCACGCCACGAGCAACTTCGTAGTGCTCTTGGCCAACAATCAACGGATCTAACTGACGTGATGAAGAGTCCAATGGATCAATGGCCGGGTAGATACCCTGGGCAGCAATATCACGACTCAATACGATAGTCGCATCCAAGTGCGCAAACGTAGTTGCAGGAGAGGGGTCGGTCAAATCATCCGCAGGTACATAAACCGCCTGAACCGAGGTAATCGATCCTGTTTTGGTTGATGTAATACGTTCCTGCAACACACCCATCTCTTCAGCCAAAGTCGGTTGATAACCTACCGCAGAAGGCATCCGACCCAGCAACGCTGATACTTCTGTACCGGCCAATGTGTAACGATAAATATTATCGATAAACAGCAGTACATCTTTACCTTGATCACGGAATTTTTCAGCCATAGTCAAACCAGTTAGCGCAACACGCAAACGGTTTCCAGGAGGCTCATTCATCTGACCGTAAACCATCGCAACTTTATCAAGTACGTTGGAATCGTTCATTTCGTGATAAAAATCGTTACCTTCACGAGTTCGCTCACCAACACCCGCAAACACAGATAAACCACTGTGTGCTTTTGCGATGTTATTGATCAGCTCCATCATATTTACGGTCTTACCAACACCAGCACCACCAAACAACCCAACTTTACCGCCCTTAGCAAACGGTGCAATCAAGTCGATTACCTTGATGCCTGTTTCTAATAGGTCATTAGAGCTTGACTGTTCTTCGTAACTTGGCGCAGGGCGGTGAATCGCGTACCGCTCTTCTTCGCCGATGGGGCCTGCTTCATCAATAGGCTGGCCCAATACGTTCATAATGCGGCCAAGCGTTTGAGTTCCCACAGGAACCTTAATCGGCTCATTGGTATTCTCAACTTTAAGGCCGCGTTTCAAACCTTCTGAGGCACCCATGGCGATGGTACGCACGATACCGCCGCCTAGCTGCTGCTGAACTTCCAGCACTAGGTCTTTGTTCTGACCTTCCTCGGTGACAACCAGTGCGTCGTATACCTGCGGTACTGCATCCTGTGCAAATTCCGCATCTACCACGGCGCCGATCACCCGGACGATATTTCCTATGCTCATTATCTGTCCTCTAAATCTTGCGTTTCTCTACCTAAACAGCAGCTGCACCGCCGACGATCTCACTCAACTCTTGGGTAATCGCCGCCTGACGGGCTTTGTTATACACCAATTGTAGATCGTCAATCAGACTACCCGCATTATCGGTTGCGGCTTTCATCGCAACCATTCGAGCTGCTTGTTCGCAGGCGAGGTTTTCAATCGCACCTTGATACACTTGAGACTCTATGTAACGAACCAAAAGTCTGTCGAGCAGAACTTTGGCATCTGGCTCATAGATATAGTCCCACTTGTGCTTCATCAGCTCTTCATCATCCGATTTAGGCAAAGGCAGCAATTGACTAATGTTGGGCTTCTGCGACATGGTGTTCATGTAATGGTTGTACACCAAGTACAGACGATCGATCTTGCCTTCGTTGTAGGCATCAAGCATGACACGGACTGTACCAATCAGCTCTTTTACCGTTGGTTCATCCCCCAGCCCCGAGGTCTGAGCGAGTACCTTACAACCATGGCGACCAAAGAACGCTGCCGCTTTGCTGCCCACTAAGGCCAGATCCACTTCAACATTTTTGTCTTGCCACTCTTTCATGTTTTGTGAAACTTCTTTGAACAAATTAAAGTTCAAACCACCACACAAACCACGATCAGTGGAAATGATCAAATAGCCAACTCGCTTGGTCTCCCGCTCATTCATATAAGAATGGCGATACTCCAAGCTGCCAAGGGCAATATGCCCAATCACGTTGCGCATGCTTTCAGCATAAGGGCGGGAAGCTTCCATTCGAGCTTGCGTCTTACGCATCTTCGAAGCAGCTACCTTTTCCATCGCACTCGTGATCTTCTGAGTGCTTTTTACACTCGCAATTTTACCTCGAATCTCTTTAGCACCGGCCATCTCTCACTCCTCGTATAAAGTGAAATACAGAAAAACCTGTATTACCAGCTTTGACCAGCCACGAAGCCATCAAGAACCGTCTTCAAACCACTGGCAACATCATCGCTGTATGCGCCGGTTTCGTTGATGGTGTCTATCAACTTGCTGTGCTCGCTAGTCGCGTAAGAGTGCAACGCCGCTTCAAAGTCACCGATTTTGTCGAGTGATATATCCTTGAGGTAACCATTCTCAGCGGCATACAACGAAACAGCCATCAGCGCAGTAGAGTACGGCGCATATTGTTTCTGTTTCATTAACTCTGTCACTCGCTGACCGTGCTCAAGCTGCTGCAATGTCGCATCATCTAGATCCGATGCAAATTGAGCAAATGCCTGAACTTCGCGAAACTGTGCCAGAGCCGTACGAACGGAACCACCTAGTTTCTTAATCACTTTGGTCTGCGCAGAACCACCGACACGAGATACCGAGATACCAGGGTTAACCGCAGGACGAATACCTGAGTTAAACAAATCGGTTTCAAGGAAGATCTGACCATCGGTAATAGAGATCACGTTGGTTGGAACGAACGCTGAAACGTCGCCACCTTGCGTCTCAATAATTGGCAGTGCAGTCAATGAGCCTGTCTGACCTTTCACTTCACCATTAGTGAACTTCTCAACGTAGTCAGCATTCACACGAGCTGCACGCTCAAGCAAACGACTATGAAGATAGAAAACATCACCAGGGTAGGCTTCACGACCCGGAGGGCGTTTTAGCAGCAAAGAGATTTGACGATAAGCAACGGCTTGTTTTGACAAGTCATCATAGATAATCAGTGCATCTTCGCCACGGTCACGGAAATACTCACCCATGGTACAACCTGAGTAGGCTGACAAGTATTGCAATGCAGCAGCTTCAGAAGCCGATGCCGCAACCACCGTGGTGTACTCCATAGCGCCGTTCTCTTCGAGCTTACGTACGACATTTGCAATGGTCGAGTTTTTCTGGCCAATTGCAACGTAAACACACTTAATACCTGAACGCTTTTGGTTGATGATGGCATCAATTGCTATGGCAGTTTTACCGGTTTGACGGTCGCCAATAATCAATTCACGCTGGCCACGACCAATTGGAATCATCGAATCGATCGCTGAATAACCTGTTTCAACAGGCTGATCAACTGATTGACGCTCAATAACCCCCGGTGCAATCACCTCAATGGGTGAGTAACCATCATGCTCAACAGGGCCTTTACCATCAATAGGTTCACCCAAGGCATTCAAAACGCGGCCTAACAACCCTCGGCCGACAGGAACCGAAAGAATATTGCCTGTTCCCTTAACGATCTGACCTTCAGCCAAACCTTCATAAGAACCCAAAACAACCGCGCCAACAGAATCGCGCTCAAGGTTCAATGCCATAGCAAAGCGATTGCCTGGCAATTCAATCATTTCGCCAAGCATCACATCGGCTAGGCCGTTGATGCTGATGATGCCATCGCTAACAGATACGATCGTACCTTCGTTGCGGGCTTCACTGGCAACATCGAATTTCTCAATCCGTTTTTTGATCAGCTCACTGATCTCATTGGAATTCAGTTGCATGCTCTGCTTTCCCGTTTATGACAGTAATGAATCAGCCATGCGATCCAGCTTGCCGCGAATAGTGTTATCAATCACCAAATCGCCAGCTTTGATCACAACACCGCCAAGCAGTGTGCTGTCTACATTACAAATCAACTTAACTTTACGTGACAAACGTACTGCCATTGCCTGACTAATTGCTTGCTTTTGAGCAGCATCTAGATCGGTGTTTGAGGTGCAGTATACGTCAATCTCTAGTTCATGCTCCGCTTTCAAAATCTGATACAAGCGGAACACTTCTGGTAGTGCTTGAAGACGTTTGTTTTCGGCCATTACCTTGATCAAGTTACGACCATGCTCGTTGAGTTGCTCGTCGCACAGAGTGTTAAACACCTCCGCTGCTTTTTCAGCATTACCGGCAGCAGCCAGTAATGTTGAAACCTGCGGCTCAGATGAAACAGCAGCGGCAAACGCTAACATTTCGTTCCAATCCGACAGCGTATTGTTCTCAATAGCAAAGTCAAAAGCTGCCTTAGCATAAGGGCGCGCAATCGTAGTCAAATCAGACATGTCGCCACTCCCTTATTACAGCTCTTTAGCCAACTGATCTAAGATATCGGCATTAGCAGCCTTATCGATCGAACGAGCCAGAATTCGCTCAGCACCAGCAACAGCCAGTACCGCGACCTGCTTACGCAGTTCTTCCTGTGCTCGATTTCGTTCAGCTTCAATTTCAGCTCGCCCTTGAACGAGGATTTTTTCCCGTTCACCGCGCGCTTCAGTTTGTGCTTCTTCAACAATCTGATTTTTGCGACGGTTAGCTTGCTCTAAAATTTCAGTGGCTTGCTGCTTAGCTTCTTTTAACTTATCCGCGGCATTATTTTGCGCCAATTCTAAGCTTTTTGAAGCACGTTCAGCGTCAGCAAGGCCGTCAGCAATTTTCTTCTGACGTTCTTCGATCGCACTTATCAGCGGTGGCCACACATATTTCATGCAGAACCACACGAACACCGCAAAAGCGATCATTTGTCCAAACAAGGTAGCGTTGATACTCACAACACATCCTCCTTATTCACTGCTGTTCGCATTAATGAAATAGTTAGCTTATGCAGCGAACAATAGGTACAAGCCGATACCAACTGCGATCATTGGAATCGCATCAAGCAAACCTGCAACGATGAACATCTTTACTTGCAGTTGTGGCGCCAGCTCAGGCTGACGGGCAGAGCTTTCTAGGAACTTGCCGCCTAGAATAGAGAAACCGATACCGGTACCCAGGGCTGCAAGGCCCATCATCAGAGCAACAGCGATGTATTTCAAGCCAAGTACGTCCATCTTAATCTCCAGTTATTAGCTTTGATGGTTTTAACGAACAAATAGTTAGTTACGAGTTAATGATCTTCGTGTGCCATGCTCAGATACACAATGGTTAACACCATGAATATGAACGCTTGCAGCGTGATGACCAATATGTGGAAGATAGCCCACCCGATTTGCAACACACCACCAAGCGTACCGAGAACGGCGCCGGCGCTGTATAAAATGGCTATCAAAATAAAAATCAACTCGCCTGCATACATGTTACCAAACAGACGCAAGCCGAGTGATACTGGCTTAGCCAGTAGGGTGATACTTTCAAGAAGGAAGTTAACCGGTACAAATAGCGCCTGAATGAATACATTGCTGCTATTAAAAGGGTGTAAGGTTAGTTCTTTCAGGAAACCGATAGGGCCTTTCACTTTAACGCTATAGAACAGCATCAAAGCAAAAACGCCAAGAGCTAGGGCAAATGTTAAATTAAGGTCTGTAGTCGATACTATTTTTTGATATGGAACGCCGCTTACTTGAGCCGCATAGGGAATCAAATCAACCGGGATAAGATCCATCAGGTTCATCAAAAATACCCAAACAAAAATAGTTAAAGCCAATGGCGCAATTAACTTATTTTTTCCATGAAAGGTATCGCGAACACTGCCATCAACAAACTCGACAAGCATCTCAACAAAACATTGAAGTTTACCGGGCACCCCGGTTGTAGCTTTTTTACCCACTCGGCGGAATAACCATAGAAAGAATACACCGAGAGAGATCGACCAAAAAAGTGAGTCTGCATTCAACACCCAGAAACCAGCCTCACTGCAGTGGTGTCCCCACTGCAGGCCATGCTCGGTCGAGCAAACCTGAAGGTTGGTGAGGTGGTGCTGGATGTACTCGGTCGAAGTTAAAGGTTCACCTGAGGCAGCCATAGCTCATCCTGATTTTATTTTTTTGAAAACATAACCGGTATCGATGCACTGACCAATACCATTACACAAAAAGTTGTTAAAAAGGGCAGCGGAGGTAACTTGAACTTCGCTAACGCTAAAGCAGCAAAGATAAGTGTCGCGCTCCATTTTAAATGTAACCCCTGCTTGAAACCTGACTTTATCAGTCCAGCCTGTCTGGCTCCATTAAATCTTAGTGCCGACCAGATAAAAACTAACTGTCCTACCGACACGGAAAGACCACCACAAAATGCGGCGATACCATCAATGTAGTCTGCAACTATAGTCCATGATAAACCGGTAGCAACAGACAAAAACAGCAGAATCTGCACCTGTTTTATCGCTACACGCCTAGTTTGCGAAATTAATGGGATCACAAGGCTTTTTTCTTTAATTTATTATTGGCAAGCCAATTTGCTAGCGGAGTATAAAGGCATTTATTGACTGAGCGCAAATGGACATTGTCTATCCGTGCTAGGCCATTACTTAATGTGCTCAAGAATCCCATCAAGCTCATCCAGATTAGTATAACTAATGACCAACTTACCTTTGCCTTTAGAAGTATGATTGATCATTACATTGGCTCCTAAGCGCTCTGCCAAATCAGTTTGTAACTGGGTGATATTTGGATCAATGGTAGGTTCTGGCTTCGCTTCAGGCGGATCCATAATCTTCCGCACCAAGCGCTCAGCTTCCCTAACGGTCATGCCTTTACCCACCACGATGCGAGCAGCTTCAGATTGTTGCTCACCTTCAAGCGTCAACAGAGCACGGGCATGCCCCATCTCAATGTCGCCACGCTCTAGCATAACCTTAACGTCATCATTCAGGTTATTTAAGCGTAATAAATTGGTCACAGTAGTGCGAGATTTACCTACGGCATCAGCGGTTTCCTGATGAGTAAGCTGAAATTCAGTCATTAAGCGTTTTAATGCGATAGCTTCTTCCATCGCATTAAGATCTTCACGCTGAATATTTTCAATCAACGCAATAGCCACAGCAGCTTCATCGGGCACATCTTTAACCATGCAGGGAACAATATCTAACCCGGCTAATTGAGAAGCACGCCAACGCCGCTCACCGGCAATAATCTCATATTTACCACTGGCAACTTTGCGCACCACAATCGGCTGGATAATGCCCTGTGCTTCAATAGAATGCGCCAACTCTTCCAGCGCTTCCGGTGACATATCTTTACGAGGTTGATATTTGCCAGGCGTGAGTTGTTCAATCGGGAGTTTTTGCATCTCTCCCTTCGGAATGGCCGCTGCGGACTGCGCTTCGCCATCAGCCTGAGCATCCACTCTATCTCGAGCTGCCTGGCTGGTACTTAGCAGGGCATCTAATCCGCGGCCCAAGCCTCTACGTTTAGGTGTCGACATGAGTTGAACTATTTCCTTAAGACGTTAGGCTGATTCTGAATTAGCACCACTGAGCTCGGCACGACGCAGGATCTCACCTGCAAGTGCTAAGTATGATTTAGCGCCAGTCGAGTTTTTATCGTAGTACATACTTGGTGTACCAAAACTAGGCGCTTCAGCTAAGCGGATATTTCGAGGAATAACAGTACGGTAAACTTTGTCACCAAAGTGCTGTTTCAGCTGCTCTGATACATCACAGGAGAGGCGATTTCTAGGATCGTACATGGTGCGAAGTATACCTTCGACATGTAGCCCAGGATTCACTGCCGCTGATATTTTACTCACGGTATCAACCAATGCGGTCAATCCTTCCAGAGCAAAGTACTCACACTGCATTGGTACCAGTACAGAGTCAGATGCCGCCATCGCGTTGACCGTCAATAAGTTCAACGAGGGTGGGCAATCGATAAAAATGAAATCGTAACTATCTCGCACTGGATGCAATGCATTACGCAGGCGCGTTTCCCGCGAGAAAACTTCCATCAACTTAATTTCGGCCGCCGTGACATCGGCATTAGCAGCGATCAGGTCATAACCACCGGTTGTTTCCGTGACCACCACGTCATTAAACGGCTCTTCATCAATCAATAGCTCATAAGCGCTTTTCGGCACTTCATATTTGTCGACACCGCTACCCATGGTCGCATTACCCTGTGGATCGAGATCGATCAACAGCACTTTGCGTTTGGTGGCGGCCAGCGACGCGGCCAGGTTGACAGCTGTGGTTGTCTTACCGACACCACCTTTCTGGTTTGCTACTGAAATGACTTTACCCACGACAGACCCCAATCGAGTTATTGGTTGCGTATGATCTCTACCAAGTGACGAGCTTCATCCAGCTCAGGTACTTGTAACGGATGTACTGCTTTGACTGTAAAGTCGGCAGGCAGTTGTGCAAGTTCCTGTTCAGGATAAGTGCCTTTCATGGCTAGAAAATAACAGCCCAAATGGCTACACCAACTGAGCATATCACCTATCGACGCAAAGGCGCGACTGATCACAGCATCAAATGGGTGATCCGGCTGGAATTTTTCAACTCTACTTTGTATAGAAGTGACATTAGTGAGTCCTAACTCATGACAAACCTGCTTCTGAAAGCGAATGCGCTTACCCAGACTATCAAGCAGAAAGAATTGAGTCTCGGGCATCATAATTGCCAATGGGATCCCAGGTAACCCCGGACCCGTCCCCACATCGATGACCCGTTTGAGTCCGTCCATATGGGGTAAGACCACCAAACTGTCTAGAATATGACGTACTAACATCTCTTGCGGATCACGCACAGAGGTGAGGTTATACGCTTTGTTCCACTTGTTCAGTAGCGCCAAAAAACCTAACAGTTTGTCACTCTGCTCATCCGTCAGCGACAAACCTAAGCTGTTCGCTTGGGTTATCAGTTGGGTTTTAAACTGTTCCATCAAGCACTCTTTTTCAATAAACCAAGCTTCTTCAAATGCACCAGTAAGATCGAGATAGCAGCCGGTGTGATCCCTGATATACGGGAGGCTTTACCGATCGTTTCTGGCTTACTGTTGTTCAATTTGGCGATCACTTCGTTAGAAAGCCCGGGGACATTGGCGTAATCAATATCTAACGGTAGCAGAGTATTTTCATTACGTTGCAGTTTGGCTATTTCATCTTTCTGCCGCTCAATATAACCAGCGTACTTCGTTTGGATCTCTACTTGTTCTGCCGCTTGTTGATGCTCCAATCCAGCCCCGATACCTTCGAGATCTGAAAGCATCTGATAAGTCACTTCAGGTCGGCGTAGCAAGCTTTCCAAGTTAGTTTCCCGCGCCAATGGTGTTTTCAGCTTTGGATTGAGCTGGCTAGCTGCAACGGAATTAGCCTGTACCCAAGTCTCTTTTAGACGCTGTTTTTCTTGCTCAATAGCTTCGAGTTTTTCATTAAACGTCTGCCAACGGAGATCATCCACTAAGCCTAGTTCTCGCCCGATCGGCGTTAAACGCAGATCAGCGTTATCTTCGCGCAACAACAAACGATATTCCGCACGGCTGGTAAACATGCGATAAGGCTCTTGCGTTCCCAAAGTGGCAAGATCATCAACCAATACGCCCATATATGCCTGATCTCGACGCGGCGTCCACTGCTCAAGTTCATTAGCCAAGCGCGAAGCGTTAACACCGGCAATTAATCCCTGTGCGCCCGCTTCTTCATAACCGGTTGTACCGTTGATTTGACCAGCAAAAAATAGCCCTTGGATAAACTTGGTTTCCAGCGTGGCTTTAAGATCCCGAGGATCAAAGAAATCATATTCGATGGCGTAACCAGGTCGAGTGATATGGGCGTTTTCAAAGCCAACAATCGAGTGCACTAAGTTTAACTGGACATCAAATGGCAAACTAGTCGAGATACCGTTCGGATAAACCTCATGGGTAGTTAGCCCTTCAGGCTCAACGAATATCTGATGGGATTGTTTATCCGCAAAGCGCATCACCTTGTCTTCAATTGATGGACAATATCTTGGCCCCACACCCTCGATCACTCCGGCATACATGGGTGATCGATCTAACCCGCCTTTAATGATTTCATGGGTTTGTGTATTGGTATGGGTGATATAACAGGCGATCTGCTGGGGATGCTGCGATGCTTTTCCCATGAAAGAAAAGGTCGGTGTTGGCGCATCACCGGGTTGTGGCTCCATCACAGAAAAATCAATGCTACGAGCGTCAATACGGGGTGGGGTGCCGGTTTTTAAACGACCAACCCGAAACGGCAATTCTCGCATTCGTTGTGCTAATGCGATCGATGGTGGATCACCTGCGCGTCCACCACTGTAGTTCTCCATGCCGATATGGATCTGACCACCAAGAAAGGTACCTACCGTCAGCACCACCGCATCAGCTTTGAACGTCAGCCCCATTTTAGTTACCACACCGGTAACCCGATCGTTCTCAACTAAAAGATCATCGCAGGACTGCTGGAAAACTTTCAGATTGGGCTGGTTTTCTAATGCGTGACGCACGAAGGAACGATACAACTGACGATCAGCCTGTGCTCGTGTCGCTCTTACCGCTGGCCCTTTACTGGCATTGAGCGTTCTGAATTGGATCCCGCCATGATCGATGGCTGTGGCCATCAGACCACCCAGAGCATCAATCTCTTTCACTAAATGGCCTTTACCTATGCCACCAATAGCGGGATTACAGGACATCTGTCCTAAAGTATCTATGTTGTGGGTGAGTAAAAGTGTGTTCGCACCTGTTCGCGCTGATGCCATTGCTGCTTCAGTGCCAGCATGGCCACCACCAACAACGATCACATCAAACTTTTCATCGAACAACATATCTCAACCTCACGCATTAGGATCTCTAGGATCGCGATCCTTAGGATCTTTAAGGGTCGCATATTCTACTTGATGGCAGGGCTGGCGTGAAGTGAACAAAGGATCTTACTTGCTTAAATAAGATCAAAAAGATCTTTAGATCGATCTTTACTGATCTTTTAATTAGTACGGAGATCTCTGTGGATTAAGGTGTTAATTATATTAATTACAACAAGTTAGATTGTTTGAAAGCTGTGTGATCGTTGGGATCTAACGGGTATTGATCGTGGATGAAACACTGTTTTATCCACAACCGCATATACATGGGGAGAGATAATCTGGTTTTTTCAGTGTGTATTGTGGGTAACTAGGTTACTTATACACAGTTAAGATCCATAGTTGTTAAGCGATCTTTTCAATAAATTGTGGCAACCAGGCCTCGGCTGCATCTTCGGGGATCGGTGTTTCTTGGACATCAATCTCTAGTCGTTCGGCAACTTTATAGGCGCCTAAATCCTCAAGAACGGTATCTAGGGTCTTACTGCCTTCGCAAAAAGTGTCATAGCTGGAGTCACCTAAACCGATAACGCCATATTTTACACTGGCGAGATTAGGACGATGCATCAGCAGATATTCGGCCAGTGGCTGAATATTATCTGGAAGATCGCCAGCGCCATGGGTCGATGTGCAGATGAGCCAACGCTGGCTTTCATCATCTCTTGGTCGCCATTGATTAAAGTCGATCACTATTTCTGTGCTGTAGCCTGCTTGTTGCAACAGGTCTGCGGCGTGGTCTGCGACATATTCGGTCGCTCCTAGCATGGAGCCCACCAAGAGTTGAACTGTATTGCTCATCGAAAAACCTGCTTCAGAGTAAAGTGATGGCTATTGTAACCGCTCGCTGTCGCTTGTGGCTAATTCTGTGAGTAAGCCAAGGTATTTGATGTGAATAAGGCAGGATTAAGTTGGGGGTAAGTGATCGTTTATGATCACCCATAATCCCCAAGCTATAACTATTACTTATTGTTTTATTTGGTTATTTACCTATACAAAAGGAAGAAAAGATCTTTCCAAGCAGATCATCTGAACTAAATTCACCGGTGATCTCTGCTAATGCTTGCTGTGCCAGCCGTAACTCTTCAGCTAACAGCTCACCGGCACAATAGATATCTAACTGCTCTCGACCTTGGATCAGGTGCTGTTCAGCTTGTTTGAGAGCCTCTGTGTGCCGACGTCGGGCGGTAAATTGACCTTCGCCCCCTTGTCCTTGATAGCCCATAATCGCTTTTAGATGGACTTTTAGTTCATCAATACCGCTGCCCGTTTTCGCGGATATTTGGATTATTGGATAGCGACCTTCTGCGGTCGGCTTAGCTTGGATATCTGCAACATCCAATTTATTGCGTACCAGAGTGAGTGGTACATCGTTTGGTAGTTTGTCGACTAACTCTGGCCAGATCTTATGGGGATCAGTCTCTTTGGTTTCGCTGGCGTCAACCAGAAACAGGACTCTGTCTGCTTGGTTTATCTCTTCCCAGGCGCGTGCAATACCTATCTGTTCGACTTTGTCTGGGCTCTCTCTAAGGCCTGCTGTGTCGATGATGTGTAGTGGCATCCCGTCGATATGGATATGCTCTCGCAATACGTCTCGGGTGGTGCCTGCTATCTCTGTGACGATAGCAGCTTCTTTGCCTGCTAATGCGTTGAGTAAGCTTGATTTGCCGGCATTTGGTTTGCCCGCCAGTACCACGCGCATTCCTTCACGGATCAAGCTGCCTTGTTTGGCTTGTGATTGTACTTCCGCGAGTTGCTGCTCGATGGCGCTGAGGTCGCCGCTGATCTTGCCGTCAGAGAGAAAGTCGACCTCTTCATCGGGAAAGTCGATAGCTGCTTCAACGTAGATCCGTAGGTGGGTGAGTTGTTCTACTAACGCGTGTACCTGCTGGGAAAATACACCTTGCAGTGAGTGCAGGGCACTTTTGGCCGCGGCTTCACTGTTTGCTTCTATTAAGTCAGCGATCGCCTCTGCCTGTGTCAGATCCAATTTGTCATTTAGAAAAGCACGTTCGCTAAACTCCCCTGGATTGGCGATGCGTATACCGGGAATGCGACAGATCGCTTTCAATAGCATATCGACAACCACGGGCCCACCATGGCCTTGCAGCTCGAGTACGTTTTCACCGGTAAAGGAGTTCGGGGCTTTGAACAGTAGGGCTATGCCCTGATCCAATATTTGTGCTTTGTGATCTTTAAAGGGGAGGTACTCGGCGACACGAGGCGCTGGCACTTTTCCTAAAACGGTTTCAGCGACCAGCTCTGCGTCGGGACCGGAAACACGAATGATAGAAACGCCACCACGGCCTGGAGGGGTGGCTTGGGCGACAATTGTATCTATATGACTAGGCATAATGGCGATAATAATTAGGATAATTACCGTCATTATAAAGCAACAAGGGGCAACCTTGGTTGCCCCTTTTCACTGTTAGCTCAACTTGTTAGTTAGGCTTTGGCGTCTGCTTTGTCCATTTGGCGGTAGATATACCATTGCTGGGCAATGGATATCAGGTTGGATACCAACCAATACAGTACCAGCCCTGACGGGAACCAGAGGAACATAAAAGTGAATATGACCGGCATAAACTGCATCACTTTCTGCTGTGTTGGATCCGTAATGGTATTTGGCGACATCTTTTGCATCAACCACATGGAGGCGCCCATCAACAACGGTAATACGTAATATGGATCCTGTACTGACAGATCGTCGATCCAGAGGAAGAAGGGAGCCTGACGTAACTCATAGCTTTCCAGAAGTACCCAATAGAGAGCAATAAAGATAGGCATCTGGATAAGAATAGGTAGGCAACCACCCATGGGGTTAACCTTCTCTTTCTTATACATCTCCATCATCGCTTGCGACATCTTCTGGCGATCATCACCATAACGCTCTTTCAGTGCAGCCATCTTTGGCTGCAACTTGCGCATTTTCGCCATTGAGCTGAACTGCGCTTTGGTGAGGCGGTACATACTGCCTTTGACGGTTAGCGTGATTAGGATAATTGCGATACCCCAGTTAACCACCCAGCTTTGGAACAATACCAGCAACCAATGCAGAGGTTGCGCCAACATCCAGAGGAAGCCGTAATCAACCACTAGGTTG
Source organism: Corallincola holothuriorum (assembly GCF_003336225.1). NCBI lineage: Bacteria > Pseudomonadati > Pseudomonadota > Gammaproteobacteria > Alteromonadales > Psychromonadaceae > Corallincola > Corallincola holothuriorum. The sequence goes on along the minus strand of NZ_QPID01000010.1, from coordinate 46,418 downwards.
AGGGTTGGTGATAATGCTGACAGTGCATCCTGATCTTTAGGACCGACAAAAAGCGTGGTATTCAGGGTTTGGTCGGCACCCGCTGCAATGGTGGTTGCGGGGGCGATGAAACCTATGATGCCCTGACCATTACTGGTGCTGCTATAGATCTCGTTATTGTCATCGGCGCCTGGCACCCAAGCGCTAACAAAGTAGTGCTGAAGCATGGCCACCCAGCCGCCTTGGGTTTGCTTATTGAGCTTTTTCTCGCTCATATCGTCAAAGCTGAATTTTTCGTATCGTGAGTCGGCTGTCGAGTAAGCTGCGCCGCGGTAGGTTGGCATCAACATTGATCCGCCTTCACCCGCCATCGTTTGACGCAACTGCGCCCATACCTGGGTACTCAGTGGTTGGCTGGTGCCGTTATGGATGCGGAAATCTACATCAATAGAGTGTTTGCCACGGCTGAACTTGAATACTTTAGCGATCATGACGCCGTCATCGCGCTGGTAGCTCAATGGCACTGCCAACATATCTTCGCCATCGGCGAGGGTATAGTTCTGCTGTGCAGCTGCATAAAGTGGGCGGTTGTCCCGTGTATCAAAACCGGTTAAACCGCTTTGGGCGATGTAACGGAATTGATTGCTTTGGTGTAGCAACACGAACGGATCGTCTGAATCCAGCGTTAATGGGAATTCCATCAGGTCGGCGTGCACGACATCGCCACCCAAGGTGTCGATAGTGATGCGTAGTTTATCTGTTGTCACCGTGATTAAACGCGAAACAGGTGCCAGTGTATCATCTGCGGCAGGTGCCTGTGGCGCGGCTGGGGCGATATCTGGAATACCCTCTTCGCCACCAGTTGCTTGTGCGCTAGGTAGTGCGTCTGTGGCACTTGGCGTGGTTAAACTGGTTTCGACAGGTGCCGTATCTGGCTGACTGTAAGATACCCACTGCTGATACAGTAGGAAGCTTACCAGTAGAAACCCGATAAGCAGTAAATTGCGTTGTGATTCCATGGCTAATTCAGCTTATTTCTTATTAGGTGGTGGTGGCACCGGGTCGTGACCACCTGGATTACCAGGGTGACAGCGAGATATCCGGCGTAAGGCCAAGCGACCGCCCTTGATTAATCCATGCGCTTTGATTGCTTGAATCGCATATTCAGAGCAGCTTGGATAAAAACGGCACCTCGGACCTAACAGGGGGCTAATGATAATCTGGTAGCCCCGGATCAACAAGATTAGTGCGGCTTGCAGCGTTTGTTTAACAGTTTGCATAAGCGCTTCATTAGTTCGTAGAGTTCCTGCTTACTTAATTCACCAATACCGCGCTTCGCTACGACAATAATATCGATATTGGTCAGTTCAGCTTGGTGTTGGCGGAAGTACTCTCGCATTTGGCGCTTTATCTTATTGCGGCCAACAGCACGTTTAACGTGTTTTTTTGCCACAGTTAAGCCTAGACGCGGATGGTCTAGTTGGTTATGACGAGCGAGAAGAGTAAGTTGCGGGGAACCTGCCCGAACGGGCTTAGCGAATACAAATTGAAATTGGTCGGGTGTTAAGAGTCTTAACTCCCGACCGAATGCGTGCTTTGCCATCACTGGCGGGTTAAGCACTCAGACGAGCACGACCCTTGGCACGACGACGAGCAAGTAAAGCGCGACCATTTTTGGTTGCCATACGAGCACGGAAGCCGTGAGAGCGTTTACGTTTTAGAACGCTCGGTTGAAATGTACGTTTCATAGCTGATCCGCCGATTTAAGTTACATAAAGGTGTTGGTTGCCTTTTTTGGCTGCCAGCACCCAAAAAAAGAGGGCGAATTTTAGACCTTTGTAGTGGTGAAAGTCAAACCATATTTTTAAGCGATCAAAAATGATCTTTGGCGGATCCATGGCATAATAAATGTATATGTATAACCTGTGGACAGGATCTGAAAGAGTTTTCTTTGTCAATAAAAAACAGAGAGATAGATCTTATAACACATGCATTATTAGATCAGATCGATCTAGGATGATCTACCCATTTCGATCCATAATAAGGGTCCAAAAAGTGGTGACGCGAAAAGAGCTACTAAATAAAAAGTAGTCGGTCTTCCCCTGTCACTAGCTAATTATAACATTTCTGGTTTTCACCCTGATGGCGAATGCTATCGGGATAAGGAGTATTTTCCGTGCCCAGCAGCCTTTGGGAACAGTGCTTGTCGGTGCTTAAGGACGATTTGCCGGTTCAGCAGTTCAATACCTGGATCCGGCCGTTACAAGCCCAAGAGTCATCCGACCGTTTAACTTTGTTCGCACCTAACCGATTTGTATTGGATTGGGTGCGGGATAACTATCTGCTGCGGATTAACCAGACCATCGAGTTATTTGCTCAGGACAGTGCCCCCCAATTGGTATTTGATGTGGGGTCTATGCCTAAAGCGGCCGTGAATACACAAAGCGCTGAGCGGGTAAGTAAACCTGCGGCGGCACCGGTGCAAGCCGATGTCAGTGCGGCTGCACCTGCAGTTGCGCCCGCGGAAGCGCTTAAACCTGCCGGACAGCGTAGTAACATCAATTTAAATTATACCTTTGATAACTTCGTTGAAGGTAAATCGAATCAGCTGGCACGCGCCGCTGCGCGTCAGGTTGCTGACAATCCCGGTGGATCATATAACCCGTTATTTTTATACGGTGGCACCGGCTTAGGTAAAACTCACCTGTTACATGCAGTAGGTAATGGCATCGTTGAGCGAAAGCCGGACGCGAAAATCGTTTACATGCATTCAGAACGTTTCGTACAAGATATGGTTAAAGCGCTACAAAACAATGCGATAGAAGAGTTTAAGCGATACTATCGTAGCGTTGATGCCTTGCTTATTGATGATATTCAGTTTTTTGCCCATAAAGATCGTAGTCAGGAAGAGTTTTTTCATACTTTTAACGCACTGTTGGAAGGTAATCATCAGATTATCTTGACCAGTGATCGATATCCAAAAGAGATTGATGGCGTAGAAGATCGTCTGAAATCAAGATTTGGCTGGGGATTAACGGTCGCTATTGATCCGCCTGAGTTGGAAACCCGTGTCGCTATCTTGATGCGCAAAGCGCAAGAAAATGCGATCCACTTGCCTGACGAAGTGGCCTTCTTTATTGCTAAACGGTTGCGCTCAAATGTTCGCGAGTTGGAAGGGGCGTTGAACAGGGTGATTGCTAACGCAAATTTTACTGGTCGTCCTATTACCATCGACTTTGTTCGCGAAGCATTACGCGACTTGTTAGCGCTGCAGGAAAAGCTGATCACCATAGACAATATTCAGAAGACAGTAGCAGAGTATTACAAAATTAAAGTTGCCGATCTGCTGTCTAAGCGTCGTAGTCGATCTGTCGCTCGTCCTCGTCAGATAGCGATGGCGCTGGCGAAGGAGTTGACCAACCACAGTTTACCTGAGATCGGTGACGCATTTGGCGGTCGCGACCATACCACTGTACTGCATGCTTGTCGTAAGATAGTGCAGCTGAGGGAAGAGAGTCACGATATAAAGGAAGATTATTCCAACCTGATACGTACGCTGTCTTCGTAGTAAAATTATCTAGATTACAAACATAACTATTAAGGTGAAGTGATGAAGCTCTCCGTCAATCGCGAACAACTTCTTCGGCCTTTGCAGCTGGTTACCGGTGCTGTTGAGCGTCGACAAACATTACCAGTGTTGGCGAATATTTTAATTAAAGCGGACGAGCAGGGCATTGCATTAACCGGCACTGACTTAGAAGTTGAGCTGGTGGCTCGATTTCCTGCGCAAGTGATCAGTGAAGTTGGCTCGACGACTGTGCCAGCGAAAAAGTTTTTGGATATCTGTAAGAGTCTACCTGAAGGGGCTGATATCGAATTGGCTGAAAGTGGTGACCGTTTAGTCCTCCGCTCTGGTCGTTCGCGATTTAATTTAGCTACGTTACCCGCAGCCGAGTTTCCGAATATTGAAGAGTGGAACAGTATTTGTGAAGTGAGTTTGTCTCAGCTTGAGCTAAAGAAGCTGATCGATAGCACCAGTTTTTCCATGGCTAATCAGGATGTCCGTTACTACCTTAACGGTATGTTGTTTGATCTTGACGGCGAGGTATTGCGCTCAGTTGCCACCGATGGTCACCGCTTAGCCTTAGCAACTGTGCCTGTGAATATCAGCGAAGGTTTGCCTTTGCAGTGTATTGTTCCTCGAAAAGGGGTACTCGAACTGCAGCGCTTAATCGGTACTGAGGAACAAATCATCACTTTGCAGATTGGTGAGAATCATCTGCGCGCCAGTGTTGAAGGGTTTATGTTCACCTGTAAGTTGGTCGACGGTAAGTTTCCTGATTACCAAAGAGTATTACCCCGTGGCGGCGACAAAATTTTGATTGCTGATCGCGCCGTGGTTCGTGATGCGTTAGCTCGGGCTGCAATTCTCTCTAACGAAAAATTCCGTGGGGTTCGTTTCAATCTTGATCCGGCAGAGTTGAAGATTACTGCGAATAACCCTGAGCAAGAGGAAGCGGAAGAGGTGGTAGAAGTTCAGTACGCGGATCAGTCGTTAGAGATGGGATTCAACGTCAGTTATCTGTTAGATGTACTAAACGTCGTTAATGGCGAACAGATAAAAATGACGTTGGCTGATGCGAATAGCAGCGCCTTGGTTGAGGATGCTGCGAGTGATCATGCCATGTATGTTGTTATGCCTATGCGTTTGTAGTTAATGTCGATTACGCGAATTAATATTTCCGATCTTCGTAATTTGAAAAATGTGGGCCTTGAATTAGGCCCTTCTTTTAATTTCTTCTTCGGTGAAAATGGCGCAGGTAAAACGAGCTTGCTCGAAGCTGTTTATCTTATCCATGCCGGTCGCTCCTTTCGAACCTCCGATCTTTCCAAAGTCATTGCTAACCAACACGAGCAGTTCTTTCTCTATTTAGAAAATAGCGACGCTGATGGCAATGTAGTGCGCCTCGGGTTGAGTCGCGCCCGCAAGGGCGTATTTCAAGCTAAGGTGGATGGCGATACTGTTTCAACTTTGTCTGCGCTTGCCAGTCATCTGCCTGTGCAAATCGTGAGTCCGGAGTCTTTGATGTTGCTCTCTGGTGGAAACAAAGAGCGGCGCAAGTTTATCGACTGGGGCGTGTTCCACGTGGAACATCGGTTCCATGAATGTTGGCGACGCAGTGAGCGCTTGTTGGCGCAGCGTAACCGTTTACTTAAAACGAAGGCTAGGCGCAGTGAGTTTACGAGTTGGGACCAAGCCTTTGTTAAGGAAGCGCTTGAGTTGACAGCTTACCGCCAGGCGTACGTAACCGAACTTTTGCCATTTTTTTCCGACCTCGCACACGCCTTTTTTCCTCAATTTGAGGTAAAATTCGTCTTTCGTCCTGGGTGGACCGACAGAGAGTCATTGGCCGACATATTGGTACGTGACTTCGATAGAGATTGTAAGTACGGTTACACCCAATCGGGCCCGCATCGGTCAGGCTTTTCGTTGCGGGTTGATGGGCAGGCAGCAGAGGCTGTTTGTTCAAGAGGACAACTAAAATTGTTGGTCTGTTGTTTGAAGTTAGCACAGGCCAAACACCTAAGAGAGAATCGCGGTTTACGCGCGATCTTTCTACTCGATGATATTGAGTCAGAGCTCGATGGCGCTAATCGCCAAAGAGTATTGGAACAACTTCGGCTATTGGGCTGCCAAGCACTGATTACTCTTATAAATAGAGAAGCAATCACCTCAGGGCTGGCATCTGATGACCGAGTGTTCCACGTGGAACAAGGTTGTGTTAAGTCGTGGCAGTTCGTCAACGACGCCCACACCGCTAATAATAATGACTGAGAACACTATGTCTGAGAATAGCTACAACTCCTCAAGTATTAAGGTATTAAAAGGGCTCGATGCTGTTCGCAAGCGTCCGGGCATGTATATCGGCGACACGGATGATGGCACTGGGTTGCATCATATGGTGTTCGAGGTAGTAGACAACTCAATTGATGAAGCATTGGCTGGGCATTGTAGTGACATTGTTGTCACTATCCATACCGATGGTTCCGTCTCTGTTAGTGATAATGGTCGTGGTATTCCGACTGATATCCATGAGGAGGAGGGCGTATCCGCCGCTCAGGTCATCATGACCGTGCTACACGCAGGCGGTAAGTTTGACGACAACTCATATAAGGTATCTGGCGGACTGCACGGTGTTGGCGTTTCGGTTGTAAACGCACTGTCGGACAAGTTGGAATTGACCATTCGTCGCAATGGCAAAATTCATGAGCAGGAATACCATCTGGGTGAACCCAAGGCGCCATTAGCAACGCTTGGGGACACTGATACCACGGGTACAACTATTCGTTTTTGGCCAAGTGACACCATCTTTACTGGTATCAACTTCCATTACGATATCCTAGCTAAACGCCTACGCGAACTTTCATTTCTAAACTCTGGCGTTTCAATCAGGCTACAGGATGAACGTGACGATAAGAATGATCACTTCTGTTATGAAGGTGGTATTCAAGCTTTTGTTCAATACCTGAATCAAAATAAAACACCTATTCATCAAGATGTTTTCCACTTTGATGCAGAGCGTGAAGACGGTACGTCTGTAGAAGTCGCGATGCAATGGAACGACGGTTTCCAGGAAAATATCTACTGCTTTACCAATAATATTCCGCAGCGTGATGGTGGTACTCACCTCGCTGGTTTCCGGGCTGCATTAACTCGGACATTGAATACCTTTATGGACAAAGAGGGCTTCACTAAAAAAATGAAGTCTTCTGCGACCGGCGATGATGCCCGCGAAGGTTTAACTGCGGTTATCTCTGTTAAGGTACCTGACCCTAAATTCTCCTCGCAGACCAAAGATAAGCTGGTGTCTTCCGAAGTGAAGACTGCCGTTGAGCAGGCTATGGGCGAGAAGCTGCAAGAGTACCTGTTAGAAAAACCAAACGAAGCCAAGACGATTGTAATGAAGATCGTTGATGCTGCCCGAGCTCGTGAGGCGGCAAGAAAAGCTCGGGAAATGACACGCCGTAAAGGTGCGTTGGACTTGGCTGGGCTACCGGGCAAACTTGCAGATTGTCAGGAGAAAGATCCGGCACTGTCAGAACTCTATATTGTGGAGGGTGATTCTGCGGGCGGCTCGGCTAAGCAAGGGCGTAATCGTAAGAACCAAGCAATCTTGCCGCTTAAAGGTAAGATCCTCAATGTTGAGAAAGCACGCTTCGATAAGATGCTGTCATCTCAGGAGGTGGCAACACTGATCACTGCGATGGGGTGTGGCATCGGCCGTGATGAGTACAACCCTGATAAGTTACGCTATCACAGCATTATTATCATGACGGATGCCGACGTCGATGGTAGCCATATTCGTACGCTGCTGTTGACCTTCTTCTATCGTCAGATGCCAGAGCTGATCGAACGTGGCCATATCTACATTGCGCAGCCGCCGCTGTATAAAGTAAAGAAGGGCAAGCAAGAGCGTTATATTAAGGATGATGAAGTTCTCAACGAGTACCTCACCACATTGGCAATTGATAATGCTTCCTTGTACGTAAATCCAGATTCACCACCAATTAATGGTGTGGCATTGGAACAGCTAGTCCGTCTTTATCAAAATGGTATGGCGACGGTGGAGCGTCTTTCTCGTCGTTACAGTGAGAATCTGATGAATCAGATGATCTATGTACCAGCCTTAACTGTTGAGCAGTTAGCGCAAGAGGCGACAGTACAGGAATGGTTACAGACAGTTGTTGCTACTCTCAACGAAACCAATGCCGGCGCAACACAATATACGGTAGAAACTAAGTTCAACGAAGAGCGTCAGTTATTCTACCCTGTATTTAATGTTCGCCATCATGGCGTCGAGTACCGCTATGAACTGGGTTACGACTTCTTCCATAGCAGTGATTATAAAGTGCTGTCGGATCTTTCAACGTCGATTAACGGCTTAGTAGAAGAGGGCGGTTATGTTGTTCGTGGCGAACGCAAGAAGAGTGTTGAAGACTTCGAACAAGCCCTTAGCTGGTTGCTGTCTGAATCTAAACGTGGTCAATATATTCAGCGTTATAAAGGTTTGGGAGAGATGAATCCAGACCAGCTTTGGGAAACCACCATGGATCCCGAAGTGCGGCGTATGCTGCAAGTCACCATTGAAGATGCGATCGGTGCCGACCAACTGTTCTCTACCTTGATGGGAGATCAGGTTGAGCCCCGCCGTGACTTTATTGAGACCAATGCGTTGAAAGTGGCCAACCTAGATGTCTAGTTAGATAGTGTCACCAATAATTAGAAAGCCCAGCATAAAATGCTGGGTTTTTTTTTGGCAAAGAGGCGAGAGTCGGTGTTCTCTATGTGCCTGTGATTATGTCGCCCAGTTGTTCAAGGATTAGCGGCGACTAGCAATTGTCGGGAGATAGACGTATTCTAATTTACGTATCTGGCACAGGCTGTACCGTGTGCTAACTTAAGGATGAAAACTATGTATGAGAAAAAGCCGAAAGGACCGCGGGATATTCAACATATCTCCTTGTTGTCAGCATCCGGTTCACTAGAAGAGTATGCTGCTGCGCAGTATCTCGCAGGCTCAAAAAGACGCATTATTGCGATGTTCGTTATTCTAGTTGTGTGCTTTGGGCTGCCATTTTTTCTCTGGTTATTGCGTAATTATTTTTAGCTGTTGTTTTACTTGTCGGCTTCGAAACGCTTCTGATATATAGACGTAAAAAAAGCCGCACACAGGCGGCTTTTTTGCTTATGAAAGACCGAATCTACATAGGTTTACCAGCAAAAACGATCATCACTTTATCGTCACCTAAGCTACGACTAAAGGCATAAGGTGACTCTCCTAACTTCTCATGTTGGCCAGCAGCAACCGCTTGGTGCTTCTTGCGGAATTGAGCGATCTTTTGCCAATGACGAAGTAGGTCGATACGTTGTTCGTCACCACCCTCTTCAATATCTGCCCAGTTCATATCAGAACGTGTGCCCTGGTGCTTATCTGATCCTGTTGCACCAAATGGGCGTGCAGTTTCATCACCATAGAATATCTGGACGCCACCTGGCAATAACAGGAACGGAGCAGCAACCGCTTTGTAACTAACGATATCGTCATTGGCGTTGCGATTAAAAAACAACTTAGTGTCATGACTGGACAGATAGGTCAGCACATTAAAGGAGTCGTCACTATTAATCTTCTTCGCGTAGGTTTCATAAACCTCCTCAGATTTACTGAAACACTCCATTCCAACAAGCGCACCGTCATTTTGATAACGGAAGTTGATTATCGAATCATAACCACCCTCGGTGAAGTAGTTTGATTTGTTCACCCCGTGGCCCCAAACTTCGCCAGTCATCCAAAATGGCTTGTCGTCTAACGCCTTGTCTGGATTATTCTGCTTCCACTCAGCGAGTGCAGCAGTTGCTTCAACCTTTAACTCTGCCCATGCTTCCATCTCAACGTGCTTAGCCGTATCGACACGGAAGCCATCAATACCATAATCGCGTACCCATTGTGTCAACCAACCTATCAGTTGCTGGCGTACCGTGGCACCTTCAATAGCAACAGCTTTGGTATCAGGCTTATTCGCGAAGAAATGGGGTAGCGGAGCAGGCTCTTTCGACTCGGTCAAAAAGTCTGGTAGGTAAGCTAGCATCATAGTGCGGTCATTTCGGCCTGGCTTTTTATGACCCGCAATATCGGTGCGGATCCACTCGCGACCCCACCAGTTCTTAGCCCAAACAGAGTTACCGTAATCAATAAAGTTATTAAAGCTGTGATAGGTTTCGCCAGGGCCTGGCTCCCAGTCGGTCCATTGCTCCGTGCCTATGACCTCTTCTATCGACTGTTCAAATTCTTGAAAAGCGCCAAATTTGAATTCCTGCATATCTGCTAGGGTCGCATAGCCGGTATGGTTCATTACGATGTCCATCACGACACGGATGCCTCTTTCATGGGCTGCGTCTACAAAGGCTCGGAATTCATCTTCCGTTCCCATGTTGGCATCTACTTTGGTGTAATCGAGAACGTAATAGCCGTGATAGGCATAATGCTTAAAGTCGCCGCGAATACCGCCACCAATCCAACCGTGGATCTGCTCGTAAGGGGCTGATAACCAGATGGCGTTGACGCCTAACTCGTCGAGGTAGTCGAGCTTATTGGTGAGGCCTTTGAGATCGCCGCCATGGAAGGTGCCAACTTCATTCTTACCGTCTTTTTTACGACCGTAACTGTTGTCATTACTGGGGTCGCCATTCTCAAAGCGATCCGTCAGCACAAAATATACGGTTGCATTATCCCAGCTAAATTCGTCTGAGGCCTCTTTTTCTGCAGGCTCTAGCAGTAGTAAGCCCTCACTATCTTTCGCGGGGGTTAGGGTAATAGAGCCACCACTTACGGTTGCTGTGGCACCAGAATAGAAATCTCTCACCAACTGCCCTTCAGCGAAGGTATCGCCAACAGCAACGGTAACGTCACCGCCATCCCATGTGTCGCACTGAGCGGGCGCTACGGCCACTTCGGTGTCTTGTTCCTGCGGTGGTACAACTAGGGATACTTGCACTGTTTCAGACTTGGGATCTAACAGGATTTCGTATTCGCCTGAGCGGAACACTTTTAGTTGGAAATTTTGCTTAGAGTTACAGCTATTGAGTGCGGTCGGTTGGTTGAGTTTGAGGCGCTCACCTCCAATCGCGCCAAAATTTGTGCCGCAGGTAAAGCTGTTGTCGGCGATGCGAAATTGAAATTGGCCTTTACCTAGATTCAGCTTTGCACGATAAACCCCGTCGCCCGTATGCACCAGTTTTTGATCCATTCGCCAACCGTCAGTACCAGGGTAGTACAAGTAGATGGGTGTTGTTAAAGGGCCGGGAGACTCCTCTGCTACATCATTACTGCCGCAACCACTGAGGCTGGCGAGTAGTAATGCACCGGAGATCAAGCTAAGAGAGCACTTACCATGCATATTTAATTCCTAAACCGCTATGTATTCCTGAAACAAAAACGCCAGCCGCAAGGCTGGCGTTTGCTAGGTATATGATACCCGATTTTACTGAGCTTTTTCGATGTAAGCTTCAGGAGTTTCTTTAGTTACATCGATAAAGAAGTTATATACACCAGTTTCTGGTGGTGTGAACTTGAAATTTTCGAAAGCAGAAGAGCAGTTAACTTTGGCGCGCTTGCCAATTTCGATTACTTCGTCTTCTTTACCTTTAAAGCCACAGTTGCTACCAGCACTCCAACCCGCATCAGCGAATTTGAAGTCGTACGGCTGGCCGTCAGCTACTAATTCTGCTGAGGCGTAGTAAACGTCAGTTGTTTCCGTTTTCTTTAGCTGGAACTCAGGCTCTGCATCCCACCAAGTGAAAACGCCACGCAGGTACATGAATTCGCTCAGGTCGCGCTTACCGCTGCTAGAGCTAGAACCGCTTGAACAGCCTGTTGCCAATGCAGCAGCTGCCAGAGTAACGAGTAAAAGTTTCTTAAACATAGCCATTCCCTATCTATTTCTTTTTGGATATATCCGATTGTGTCTAGACGTCCCTTTGTAGGTTTTCTGAAAGTCAGAATTCCTATCTTGTTAGGAGCTGGGTTTTTATAACAAATGCAGCGCTGCGGAAGTTTGATGAACTGCAAATTTTTTCAGTTGGACCTGCTAAAACCCCGATAAAATAAGGAAAAATGGCGGGTTGCACCAATTGCTAGCCGCCATTTGTTTGATATTTAACCTGCTAAGACTGTAACAAGCTAATATCCGCTACCTGCAAAAACATTTGGCGTAACTGGTTTAGCAGTGCCAAGCGATTCCCGCGAACGGCCAAATCGTCAGCCATCACCATGACACTGTCGAAAAACGCATCAACATCGGGTTGTAAACTGGCGAGTTGTTGTAATGCGGTTTGATAGTCATTATTGGCAAACAGTGGTGCTAATTGCTGCTGTTGGTGAGCAACTGAGTTGGCGAGTGCTTTCTCTTGCTCTTCAATAAGCAGTGTTACATCAATTGTTTCTGCAACGGGGGCTTCCTGCTTCGCGAGAATATTGCCAACACGCTTATTCGCTGCAGCCAGTGCGGCGGCTTGTGGCAAACTTCTAAAGGCAGCAACCGCTTTGATACGGGCATCAAAGTCGGCAGGGCGACTCGGTTTTCGCGCGAGCACGGCTTGGATGATATCGACAGAGTAGCCTTGATCTTGGTACCAGGCTCGGAAGCGGCCGAGCACAAACTCAAACACATCATTGACGACATTGTCATTGGTGAGCTTGTCGCCGAACTGCGCCTTGGCTATCTCAGCCAATTCGATAATATCGAGTGGCAGTGCCTTATCAACGATGATCCGCAGTAAACCAAGTGCTGCACGACGCAGTGCAAACGGATCTTTATCGCCTTTCGGAGATTGACCGATACCGAAAATACCCACCAGCGTATCGAGCTTGTCAGCAATAGCGACAGCGCAGCCAATATCGCCTGTGGGTAAGCTATCACCGGCATAGCGCGGCATATACTGCTCGTTAAGCGCAATGGCTACCGCTTCGTCTTCTTTGTCGTGGCGCGCATAGTACATACCCATGACGCCTTGTACGTCAGGGAACTCCATGACCATCTCTGACATCAGATCTGTCTTTGATAGTAAACCCGCGCGGGTGGCAAGGCTGCTGTCGGCGTTAATCTGCTGAGCGATTGCGCCACTGAGTGAGGCGATGCGCTCGGACTTTTCTTTCAGTGTGCCCAGTTGTTTTTGGAACAGCACAGTACTCAAGCTGTCGAGGCGGCTCTCCAGTGACTTTTTAAGGTCGGTCTTGTAGAAAAACTCGGCGTCAGCCAAACGTGGACGAACCACTTTCTCGTTACCTTCGATAACCGCTTCTGGTTGCTTACTTGCTATATTGCTGACAAAGATAAAACGGTTCAGCAGTTCGCCTTCGGTGGTGAGTACCGGGAAGTACTTCTGATTATCCTTCATCGTATAGATCAATGCTTCAGCAGGCACTTCGAGGAATTTATCTTCAAAGCTACCAACTAAAGTCACAGGCCACTCTACCAGACCGGTCACTTCATCGAGGAGTGCGTCATCTATGTCTGCGACACCGCCTTCTTGCGCTGCGACCGCTTCTACCTGCGACTTGATCATCGCTTTACGACGTTGGAAATCGGCAATAACAAAGCCTTGTTCTTCCAACACCGCTTCGTAGTCATCTACATGCTCGAGGGTGACGGTGGCGGCGCCGTGGAAGCGATGGCCCTGCAAAATGCGGTTGGATTGAATACCTAAAATGGTAGCGTCGATTAATTGGTCACCGTACAGCAGGGTGATTGTATGCACAGGGCGAATAAAGCTGGCATCTGAGCTGCCCCAACGCATCGGTTTTGGAATTGGTAACTTGCCAAGGGCGTCAACGACAATATCGGGGATAAGGGCATCAACCTCTTTGCCTTTAACTTCAGCCTTGTGCAATAACCAAGCGCCTTTGTCTGTTTCCAGTCGTTCCGCTTGGGCGACAGTAATGCCGTTACCACGCGCCCACCCTTCGGCTGCCTTGGTGGCGTTGCCGTCCGCATCAAACGCAGCTTTTAGACTTGGGCCGCGCTTCTCTACCACCTTATCTGCTTGGGCAGGTGCCAATGCTTCAACTTTAACCGCTAAACGGCGCGGGGAGGCAAGCCAGTTAACCGCGGTATAACTCAGCTCTGCTTTATCTAAACCAGCTTGAACACTATCAGCGAAGGCACTGGCCAGTTTGCTCAGGCTTTTTGGTGGCAGCTCTTCTGTGCCGATTTCAACTAAAAGGGTTTGCGTGCTCATTCCGCCTCCTGCTTATTGCACATAGGGAAGCCCAGCGCTTCGCGCGCGTTGTAATAGGTTTCAGCACAGGCTTTAGCCAACGTGCGGACTCGAAGAATATAGCGTTGACGCTCTGTGACAGAGATTGCATGACGTGCATCCAACATGTTGAATGCATGGGAAGCTTTCATCACTTTTTCGTACGCCGGTAGTGGCAAGCCCGCCTCTATCATGGCAGCACTCTCTTTCTCACTTTCATCAAACAGCGCAAAAAGCGCGTCAACGTTGGCGTGCTCAAAGTTGTAGGTCGATTGTTCTACTTCGTTTTGATGGAATACATCACCGTAGGTGACCTTGCCCATCGGCCCATCCGCCCAAACGAGGTCGTAAACTGAATCGACCCCTTGGATATACATGGCGAGACGCTCTAAACCTAAAGTGATTTCGCCGGTGACGGGCTTACACTCGAGTCCACCGACCTGCTGGAAGTAGGTGAATTGCGTCACTTCCATGCCGTTCAGCCAAACTTCCCAACCCAAACCCCAGGCACCTAACGTAGGTGATTCCCAGTTATCTTCGACAAAACGGATATCGTGTACCAGCGTATCGATCCCCAACATGTTGAGCATCTCTAAGTACAACTCTTGAATGTTCGGTGGTGAAGGTTTCAGTACAACCTGAAACTGGTAATAGTGTTGCAGACGGTTGGGGTTTTCCCCGTAGCGACCATCGGTAGGGCGGCGACTTGGCTGAACGTAAGCCGCATTATTTGGCTCTGGGCCCAATGAACGTAAAAAGGTCATTGGGTGAAAGGTGCCGGCGCCCACTTCCATATCTAATGGTTGGATAATAACGCAGCCTTGGCGTGCCCAGTAATCCTGTAAGGCCAGGATTAAGCCCTGGAAAGTCTTTACATCGTACTTTTGCATGATGGTCCTGCAGCGTAAACGCTGGCGGTCAAGTTGGCAGAAAATTGGACAAGTATACCGTTTGCATGGCGTAGAATGTAGGCTATTTTGGCTTCTAAACGCCTTATATCAGGGATCTTTCGTGATGAATGACAAGAAACAGCGCTGTCCGTGGCCAGGAACTGACCCACTCTATGTTGACTACCATGATAACGTCTGGGGGCGTCCCGTTTATGATGACCGAGAGCTATTTGAAAAGCTTTGTCTTGATGGCCAACAAGCTGGGCTCGCTTGGATCACTATTTTGCGCAAGCTAGATACGTATCGGCAGGCATACGATCAGTTTGAGCCAACGCTAATTGCGCAATATGACGAGGCCAAGGTTGAACTCTTGCTACAAGATAAAGGTATTGTTCGTAATCGATTGAAAGTGAATTCAATCATTCGCAATGCCAAAGCCTATTTAGCCTACCAGCAGAACCATGGCAGCTTCAGTGACTTTTTATGGCAATTTGTTGGTGGTGAACCGATCGTCAATCACTGGACAGAGATGTCGCAGGTGCCAGCAACATCTGTGGAGTCGGATGCGATGTCGAAAGCGCTAAAGCAGGCAGGCTTTAATTTTGTCGGCAGTACCATCTGTTATGCGTTTATGCAGGCCGTGGGGATGATCAACGATCATCTGGTTGGTTGTCATTGCTACCATCAGTGTGCTGTGCCACCAAAAACGCCATAACGCTCGCTGTCTTAAATTAGTCTATGCTTATTGAGGTCGCCTTAAAGTAAGTGTAGATATGATGAGAATTAGCCACTTTGTTCAGATTGCTACAGTAATGATGTTGCTGCTTGCTGGCACTGCTTCCGCAGCAATTATTGGTGTAGGTGAGGGGGGCAGGATCATTGATGCGCCAGCAGTAATTGATGATGACTCTGTGTTCTGTTCTGCCTTCTCTGAACAGGGGGAGTGTGAAATGCTTGGCTTTGATGAGCGCCAAGGGGTGGGACTCGCCAACAATCTCTCGGTCGATCAAGGTGTGCTTGCCAGTGGTGATATTGATAGTCACATGATCTTTTTAAATACCATGGGTCGAGTGTCGGCCAAGCTAACAGTCGATTGGTATTTTGATGGCAAAATTATCGGTGTGATGTCCGACCGTAATGGTAAATTGGAGGCGCTTGCCAGTGCTATATTAGGCGCCGAAGGAACGCGTTACCCTGATTGGTTTAAGTTACGTGGCCTGGAAAATAATGATTGGTATAAAGTCGATGGCAACAAACTGACTTTCCACTCTTATGTCAAAGAACCCGGAGATTGGATACGCGTTGTTACCCGCGCCATGATCCCTGATACCTCAGCAATATTCCTCAGTTTCTGTTTATTGGCGCTGCTCGGTTGGCGTCAATGCTTAGCTGATACTAACGACCTCTGATTCTTATAAAATCCAGAACCCGCCTCCTATCTGTTCATAGGAGGCCTGGGCATGGATTGTAAAACTAGCGGATATTATTCGCTGGCTGAGGCTTCAAAATAGAAAGGTAAGCGGTTCTTGGCCGGACCATTCAGTTCAGTCATACGCTCCGCATCAAACAGGCGACCGCCAACCATGGTATACACCACCTTTTCCGACAGGCGTATATCTTTCAGAGGGTCACCGTCGATGACGATTAGGTCTGCGAGCTTCCCTGCTTTTAATGAGCCCAACTCATCATCTAGGCCGAGCGTTTTGGCTGGATTAATCGTGGCTGTTGCCAATGCTTGCATTGGTGTCATGCCTCCTTGGCTAAACATCCAAATCTCCCAATGAGCAGCTAATCCTTCTCGTTGACCATGGGCGCCCATATTGGTTAACACGCCTTGCTGCCGAAGCTCATTGGCCACTTTAGCGACATTGAAATGGTTGTAGTGATGCTCTGGTGCAATCGGGCGACGCATGGAGCGTGGATTCAATACGTCACCAGGCACATATCGACTCAACCTTTGATGGAGCCAGATTTCGTTGTGGGCATACCAATAGTTTTCACCGGCAATACCGCCAAATGCCACGCCCATGGTTGGGGTGTATGCGGTATGGATCTGCGACCACAGCTGTTTGATATCGTCGTAGACCCTTGCCGTCGGAATTGAGTGCTCGATGGTGGTGTGTCCATCAATAAGCATGGTGAGGTTGTGTTGCAGTAGTGAACCGCCTTCGGGCACGACTAGCATATTCATTTCACGCGCAGCTTGGATTACTTTTTGCCGCTGATCGCGTCTTGGCTGGTTATAGCTTTTGATGCTGAAAGCTCCGGCGCGTTTCAGGCGTTCCACGTGGAACCTAGCGTCGTCTATGGTCTCAATTTTTGCCGTTAGTCCGGGATACTCTGCGCCATAGAGGATGGCACCAGTGGAGAATATCCTTGGTGCGACTATATACCCAGCACGCTGTAACTCGCTGGCAGCGAATATCTCGGTGGTATCGTTTGAAGGATCGTGAATAGTCGTTACGCCAAAGGTGAGGGCGGCATAGTTCTTCCAGTTCTGCTGCGGAACGATCTCGTTGCTGGCTTGAGCACCGTGAGCATGTGCATCAATCAGCCCCGGCATGACGGTACGCCCATTAAGATCGATGATAATGGCATCGCCCGGGACTTTAACTTTATCCCGTTCGCCAACTTCGAGGATCCGTTTGCCATCGATGACGATGGTGCCATCTTTAATGACCCGATTTTTCTCCATAGTAATGATTTGACCGCCAACCAAAGCAACTTTGCCTCTGGGTCGATAGCTGCGATGCATAAAACCTATGTACTGGCCATTTTGTGTCAGTGAAAGCAGGTCCAGTTCGTCGGCGGGGCTATTCAATGCAAACAGGTTCTTCGCTGACTGACTGAACAGCTCGGGGCCGAGGGTCCAATAGATCACGTCACTGTTTGCTGTCCAGCTGATGCTTTCACCGGCTTTTTGTGACAACTGGGTGACAGGTACATTATTGCCGTTAGGGCTGAGTTCTATGACTGAACCGCGTTCAATAAACGGCGTTACGTAGATCTTAAAGCCTTCTGCAAAAGCGAGTTGTTTACCGTTGGGGCTGAGCTTGTATTCGGTGACACGCTTATTGCTATAGTGCACCTTATATTGATGGCCGTTGAGGTCGACACTCACCAGTTGCGGCGTTTCACCACTTTCAGTAAAAAATATTCGGCTGTTGTCAGCTCCAAATTGTGGCTCGCGTCCCTGTTCTGTCACTAGGGTGGGAGCCCCTTGGCTTTTGTCTGTCAGATCGACCCGATAGATGCCAGGCTTTAACGACCAAGCATCGGCTAATAAATTGTTACCGGCAACCTTACGAAACACCGCCTGCTTACCGTCAGGAGAGAATGTCGGTTCAATATACTTTCCCGGTTCGTTGGTGATGACCACCTCGGTGCGCTTGTCGACATCAAGTATTCTTACACTGCCTTGGCGTTGATCATGCCAGGTGGTGTAAATAAGCTGTGTGCCATCACGGGACCACTGCGGATAAAGTTCGAAGTGGTTCTCCTGTTTGGTAATGCGCTGCGGTTTACCGTAGGGCAGCTCTTTTATCCAAAGCTTGCCTAAGGCTTCAAACACCAGATTGTGACCGGATGGCGAAACCTGAGTAAAACGCATCATCTTCACTTCGAAATTGCCTGGTGAGATGCGCTGTTTAAAACGCAAGGCGCGTTGAACCGCGAGCTCTGTCTTGACGTGGAAATCAACTTCACGGCTGGCACCATCGGCTACGCTGAGCTCGTGGATCTTGCCGCCGGCCCAAAAATAGAGGCGGTCACCTTTAGGGTGCCAAGCTAGGGTTGGATAAACACCGTGGATCGCCCAAGTTTCCTGCATATCACGATCGAGCTTCTTATATAGCGGCTGACTAGTACCAGAGCGCATATCGTAAAGCATCAAAACGCTCTGGAAATCGTCGCGAGTAACATAGGCTAGATAGTTCCCATCAGGAGAGGGAGTAGGGCGAATAGCCCCGCCAGGGCGCTTAATCACGGTGTTGATCTCACCCGTTTCACGATCGTAACGTTTAATCGTATAGATCCCTTTCACAGAATCTTTTGAGTAGTGGAAAGTCTTACCTGGGGTGGCGTCCTGACTAAAATAGATATAGCGGCCATCAGGGGAAAAAGCGGGTTCACCAAGATCTTTCTCATCATTCGGGCGGCTGGTGAGTTTCAAGCCGTCACCACCACGTAAATGATATTGCCAGACTTCACCGGCGCCTAAAGAGCGGCGAGCAGTGAAATGTTTTCTCACTACCAAGGTTTCGCCGTCAGGACTCCAGGCTGGGCTGTTAACTAAGCGAAATGTTTCTTTGCTGACCTGATGTAGCTTGCCACTCTGCCACTCCATTAACCAAAGGTTGTCGCCACCGTCCCTATCCGAGGTAAAAGCCAACAGCTTTCCATCAGGGCTGAATCTGGGCTGCATATCCCAAGCGATGCCTTGAGTCAGAGGGATCGCGTCTCCCCCTTCAATCGGTAACTTATATAGATCACCAAGTAGATCAAAGACTAACCAGCGACCATCTGGGCTGATATCCAAGTTCATCCAAGTACCTTCGCGCACATCAATCAGCGCGTTATCGAAGATCCCTGTGGGGTTCTGGACATCCCAAGTATCCTCTGCTTGGACAAAGAGTGACAGAAGTACACTGAAAAGAATGATAATTCTAAGTTGAGTCATGTTTGTTTTTATCTGTAGGTACGACTTAAATATATCCGCTTACCTTGCCGCTCTGCGTTGTTTGACGCAAGTCTATATTGCGTTTTTGTTGGACAATTTATAGGCATTAACTATATTAGTGATAATGGATATAAATCATTCACATGTCACGCACACAAGGAGTTCGGTGTGCTCTAGGTCAGGGATATGGCAATTAAATGGTATGCGCTCATTATAGCCGTTGCTTCTGTTAGCTTCTGCGTTCAAGCCAAAGTGTATCGTTGCACGGGGGATTACGGTGATGAGTACCGTGATATGCCTTGTAATGAGCATCAGGAAAATCGCGAGTCGGCGGAATACAAAGTCGGCTCTGGCGTCGTCAATAAGCTTTCACTTCGAACCCTGGCTGGCGTTTGGTGTAACTACGCTAAGTCGCACTCTATTGGTGGTGTTCGTGATTATACCGATCCTGATCGCTGGTCGTTGAGTATGACGGGACAGCTGGAAATTCAGGATCTGGATCAGTTCGACGATAATGCGACGACTAAATTCCAGTTTAAGGGGCGCAACCTGCAGGTAGATAATGAGCTTGGCCGGTTATCTGTTGCGGAATACCTTGGCGATGAAATGGTGTTGCTAGGTCAGCAAAACTATCTGTTTATGCGTCGCGGCGGGTGTACTGATATTCCAGATCAGGACGTAGCGGTGAAAGTGGTGCCGAA
Source organism: Corallincola holothuriorum (assembly GCF_003336225.1). NCBI lineage: Bacteria > Pseudomonadati > Pseudomonadota > Gammaproteobacteria > Alteromonadales > Psychromonadaceae > Corallincola > Corallincola holothuriorum. The sequence continues at coordinate 26,357 of NZ_QPID01000010.1, read as the reverse complement.
AAGTGAGCGGGTCAACTAACTTTGCTTGCTAGTGTGCAGCTATCCCTTTCTTTATTAAATAGAAATAGGGTTTTTGTTGAGTTTGTGCATTGATCAGCTGATGGTCCATAAACTGACAGAAACTGGGTATATCTCTGGTTGTCGCCGGATCATCGGCAAGTATTAACAGCTGTTCACCTGCTGCCATCGCGCGGATTTTCTTTCTTACCAACATGACAGGCTCAGGGCAGCGTAGGCCTTGTGTGTCTAGTTGTTGGTCGTGTGGGGGAAAGTTTAGTTGTGTATTCATCATGGCTCCGACAGATAGCGAAGCCATGATAGAGCGGAGGCCTATGACTATTCAAGCTCAAAGGCGATAGAGATATTTCTGCCACTCTCCTTGGCTTTATAAAGTGCGGCGTCAGCCTGCGCAATCATCTTCTCATGGTTCTTTTGACTACTGTCGTACTGGGTCACCCCTAAGCTGATGGTGACGGGCAATACTTTGTCATTAAACTCAAATACCGTGGTTTCTATCTTCTCTCTGATGCGTTCAGCGACCACCATTGCCTGTGTTAAATCGGTGTCTGGTAATACGATGCCAAACTCTTCACCACCGTAGCGTCCAGCCAGATCTGCAGTTCGCAACATACTGGTTAGTTCAGCGGCCGTCCTTACTAGCACCAAATCACCAGCTTGATGGCCGTAGATATCATTGATTGATTTGAACTTGTCGAGATCAAACATGATTAAACTTAGCTCACCACCATGGCGATGGCAGCGGGCAAACTCGATTGTGAGTCGTTCTTCCCAGTAGCGACGGTTAGCGATCTGAGTAAGACCATCGGTGCGGCTGGACTTTTCCAGCTTGGCCATGGTGTCGTTCAGCTGGCTTTGGAAATAACAAACATCCGTAGCGTCTTCAATAATGATGCAGACCTGATTCACTTGGCCTGATTCATCTTTCAATGGCAGAAAACTACAGTTCTGCGCCATAAATTCGCTATCTGTGGTGATGGGGCGGCTGTGGGGTAGCTCAAATAGGTGGCGGCGCTGCTCCCATGAACTGAAAGTGGGAGTGCCTAAAAGGAAAACCCCTTGGAGCTTTCTTCTTAATGAGGGTTTGGGTAGCTCAGGGAATACATCAAACAGATTTCTACCAACAATATCTTCCTTTGCTCGGCCACTGTGAACTTGCAAAAATCGGTTCCAGTAATCAATTTCCATATCTGAATTGATCACAAGAACGCCGGTATTAACTTGGTTAAGTATGGTGTTGTGTAAGTTCTGAGTCATTCGCCCACTAATCAAAAATCTTCGAGGATCTGATCAAGCACCTGCTTGAGTACTTCTACTGCTGTTCCTGGGAATAGCAATAACATGTCGCAGTTAAATGAGTGATCCGTCACCAGATAGCTGATGTTTACTTTGAGCGCATATTCCCAATTGAAGGTTTTTTCCTCAAGTTGGCGAGCGATACCCTGTTCCTGCAGCATCATCACTCGAGGGGCGCTGTAACTAAGCTGGGTTTCTATCTGCTCTGCTAATCCTTCAAGGAAGGTGGTAGTCAGCAAGGAGCTGATATCGGTCAGTTGCTCTGTGTGAGTTGCCTCATCTTCGGTATAGCCAAGTAGATCAGCGATTTCGTCAGCATTAATTTTGCTGTAAATCAGCAGAGCTTCGCCGCGCAGTCCTTCTGCACCGGAAAAGCCTTGGCTAACAAGAGAGACCGGATTCTGTTCATAGTTACTGGCAAGCATAGCGGTAACTTCGCTGGTCGATACCAGTTCGATATCTGGCACCTCCAGATGAACAAAAGTCTCAAGGAAGCGGGCGAGTTTATCACTGGCCTGTCCCATTGCGACGTTGATCACCTCTTGAAGACAATCCCTCTGGTCTTCGGTAATAGTCTGGCTGCTCATAAAAGTCCGAACTTGTTTAAGATCTCAGTCAACTTAACACGGTTGACAGGCTTATGAATGAAGTCGAGTGCACCAAGGTCCATGACGCGCTTTTTCATCTCCGGCTGAATATCGGCAGAGATGACAATGACAAACACTTCTAACTTTTCTTTCTTGATGGTTTCGAGTACGCCGATGCCGTCAAGTTCTGGCATCGTTAAGTCTAGAAAGAGCAATGCAACGTGATGCTGACGTAGGTGCTCTACAGCTTCTAAACCATGTTTAGCAAAAGTGACTTCAACGTCCCAACCTTCCGGTAGGCTTTTATTGACCTGTTTGCGTGCCAATGCTGAATCGTCACAGATCAAAATGGGTAGCGACATTCCCAACCCTTAAACTTATCTAATGAATTGTAACTGAATTGTGATTATATGGTTTATAGCATAGGGGGTGATAGCTGCCTAGCCCTGACAATATGGCTTTGTGAAGCGAGTCCAGCCCTGATTGATAAAGGTTGAACCCGCTTATATTTTTGGCAGAGAAAAGGAGGGTTAGACGCGTTCGAAAACCGTAGCGATCCCCTGACCTAAACCGATGCACATGGTGGCGAGACCTAATTGAGCGTCTTTTTCTTCCATAATATTTAGTAGTGTCGTTGAAATTCGGGTGCCAGAGCAGCCGAGTGGGTGGCCTAGGGCGATTGCGCCACCATTTAGGTTCACCTTGTCATCGACCATATCGAGCAAACCAAGATCTTTGGCGCATGGTAATGACTGTGCCGCGAAGGCTTCATTCAGTTCCACTAAGTCGATATCGGCCATGCTCAAACCCGCACGTTTGAGTGCTTTTTGCGTTGCCGGTACCGGGCCATAGCCCATGATTGAAGGATCACAGCCAGCAATTGCCATCGAACGGACCCGTGCTCGGATGGGTAAACCCAATGCTTTGGCGCGATCTTCTGACATCACCAACATCGCCGATGCGCCATCTGACAGTGCAGAAGAGGTGCCTGCGGTCACTGTGCCGTTGACAGGATCAAATACCGGCCGCAGTTGTGCCAGAGACTCCACCGTGGTTTCCGGGCGGATCACTTCGTCATGCTTCACTTGGATCAGTGTGCCATCAGCATCGTGGCCTTCAGTGGCTAAGATCTCATTGGCAAAGCGCCCTTCGATAGTTGCAGCGTGAGCACGCTGGTGGGAGCGGGCACCAAAGGCATCTTGTTGCTCTCGGCTAATGCCGTGCATTCGTCCCAGCATTTCAGCCGTTAACCCCATCATGCCAGCGGCCTTAGCGACCGAGCGGCTGAGACCAGGATGAAAGTCGACGCCATGACTCATGGGGACATGCCCCATATGCTCAACACCGCCGACGATAAATACATCACCGGCATTGGTCATTATGGCGCGGGTGGCGTCATGTAGTGCTTGCATTGACGAGCCACATAAACGGTTGATGGTGACAGCCCCAGCACTGCGTGGCAGCCCGGCCAGCAGAGAGGCGTTTTTGGCGATATTAAATCCCTGTTCCAGGGTCTGTTGTACACAGCCCCAGATAACATCTTCAATCTCGTTGGGATCAAGATTCGGATTGCGGCTTAGAAGTCCCTGCATCAGGTGTGCAGAGAGATCTTCAGCACGTACGTTGCGAAATACGCCCCCTTTTGAGCGGCCCATCGGGGTACGAATGCAATCAACAATTACAGCGTTTTTCATGAGTAATTCCTCTCTGCCTTAGCCTGCGAAGAAGCGTTTGCTGTTGGCAGCCATCTGCCGCAGTCCATCTGTCACCTGGTACAAGGGACCAAGGTGGGCGAGTTCATCTGCTTGCGCAATAAAGCTGTCGAGCCCTATCTGATCCAGATAGCGACAGACACCGCCGCGGAACGGCGGGAAGCCTAAGCCATAAACCAGTGCCATATCCGCTTCTGCCGGTGAGGCGACAATGCCCTCCTCAAGGCAACGGATCACTTCATTACACATAGGGATCATGACCCGGGCAATGATCTCTTCATCATTGAATGTTTGAGGATTTGCTGAGACCTCTGCCAACAGTGCGGGCGTATCCGCCGCCGGTTGTTTGGCTAGCTTCCCTTTACGATCTTTTTCATAGCGATAGAAGCCGACGCCATTTTTCTGGCCAAAGCGCTGCTGTTCAAACATCACGTCGATCGCATCCCGCTGAGTTTTTGCCATCCGCTCTGGGAAGCCTTCTGCCATCACCGCCTGGGCATGATGTGCGGTATCGATACCGACGACATCGAGCAGGTAGGCGGGGCCCATCGGCCAACCGAACTGTTTCTCCATGACTTTGTCTATCTGGGTGAAATCTGCGCCATCACTGAGCAACTTAGCGAAGCCGCCAAAGTAGGGGAACAGTACGCGGTTAACAAAAAAGCCTGGGCAGTCATTGACCACAATGGGGGATTTCCCAAGTTTTGCAGCCCAAGCGACCACCGATGCAACCGTTTCGTCACTGGTCTCTTTGCCGCGGATAACTTCCACCAGAGGCATTCTGTGTACTGGGTTGAAAAAGTGCATGCCGCAGAATTTACTGGGTTGTTTTAGGCTCGCAGCCAACAGATCGATAGAGATAGTTGAAGTGTTCGAAGTGAGGATGGTGTTGTCTGTCACCTGTTGCTCCACTTCAGCTAGCACCGCGGCCTTCACTTTAGGGTTTTCGACCACTGCTTCCACGACCACATCGACATCTGCGAGAGCGTCGTAGCTAAGGGAGGGGGTAATATTGTTGAGTACGCCAGCCATTTTTGCTGCGTTCATACGGCCACGAGAAACCAGCTTCCCGAGCAGATTAGCTGCTTCATTGAGCCCAAGATCTAACGCTTCGTGACGAATATCCTTCATCACAATAGGGGTGCCTTTGGAGGCTGACTGGTAGGCGATACCACCGCCCATGATACCCGCACCGAGCACCGCGGCACGTTGAAATTTGTGTGCTGTTTTGCCGGCTCGCTTGGCTTTAGCTTTCACCAACTGGTCATTGAGGAAAATTCCTATCAAGCTTTCTGCTTGCGGACTTTTCGCTAGTTTGATGAAGCCATCTGCTTCGGCATTAAGTGCACCATCCCGGCCTTGGCTTGCTGCCTTTTCGATCGCTTTCACCGCCATCATCGGGGCTGGATAATGTTTACCTGCTTGTTGTGCCACCATCCCTTTTGCGGTGGTGAAGCACATGGCGGTTTCAATTTGGTTTAACCCCAGTGGTGAGCACTTCTGCTGCCGCCGTGCTTGCCAATCGATATCGCCATTGATGGCGCTTTTCAGCATGTTTAATGCGGCGCCATCGAGTTTGTCTGGAGCCACTACCGCATCGACCAAGCCTAAACTGAGTGCTTTATCTGCTCGATTGTCTTTCCCGGTGGTGATCAGCTCCATCGCGTTATCAGCACCAATTAAGCGTGGCAGACGCACGGTACCGCCAAAGCCGGGCATGATGCCGAGCTTCACCTCTGGTAAGCCAATTTTGGCGCTGTTGTCCGCAACCCTAAGGTCAGTGGCCAAGATCGCTTCACAGCCGCCCCCCAGAGCAAAGCCACGGATGGCACTAATGGTGGGAACAGGAAGATCTTCCAAGCGATTAAATATTTGGTTGGCGTGGTTGATCCAGCGTCGTAGTTCCTCCTCCGGCAGGGCAAAGGTGGCAAGGAACTCGGTGATGTCAGCGCCAACAATAAAGGTTTCTTTGGCAGAGCGGAGTAGAACACCTTGCAATTCACTGCTGGCGTAAAGTGCATCCAGTGCCAGATTGAAGTCTTCTAGTGTGGCTTGATCGAATTTATTAACCGAGCCTTCTGCGTCTAGCAGTAGTTCGGCGATACCTGTTTCCAAGTAGCGTACAGAGAGGGTTTTGCCTTGATATATCATTCTTTTCTCCCGTCGGGCTAGCCCGTCAAGGTAGGCGTATTATAATAACTGGTCATACCAGAAAGGCTAAGTTTGGACGCGATCTGGCTGGATTTCAACCGTTATTTTAAACGGTTGTTTAATTTTTGCTTTGCCAGCCTGTTGGGTTTCTTAATATGACGCAGGTTTTACGCTGTGCTTGGCTATTTTTGCCGTGGGGCGAGCGTGATAGTAGGTAGAAATTGTGTATGCTATGACAGTCATCATTTGGAATGTAAGCCCATGAGCGAACAACATAGCCTCCTGTTTACCCAGCATATTGCCAATTTGCAGATCCGTACTCGTGACCTATTAGCGAGAGAAGGATTGGAGTATCTCGTTATCCACTCTGGTCAGCTCAAGCGCCAGTTTCTTGATGACATGGATTATCCATTTAAAGTTAACCCTCACTTTAAAGCGTGGGTGCCAGTGATAGATAACCCCAATTGCTGGCTGATTATCAATGGCGACGATAAACCAAAGTTGTTGTTTTATCGGCCGGTAGATTTTTGGCATAAGGTGCCTGATGCGCCAGAGGATTTCTGGACTGACAACTTTGCCATCCAACTGCTGGAGAAAGCGGATGCCGCGGCCGACTGGTTGCCATCGGATCTGAGTAAAGTTGCTTATATTGGTGAGCAACAGGAGCTGGCACAGGTGCTTGGCTTTGGGCAAATTAACCCGGAAGGGGTGATCAATTACCTGCATTACCACCGCGCGTATAAAAGTGATTATGAGCTGATGGCGCTGCGCGAAGCGAATAAAATCGCTGTTGCCGGGCATCAAGCGGCAAAAGCAGCTTTTTATGGTGGAGGCTCTGAATTTGAGATCCAGTTAGCTTATCTGCAGGCCACTGGCCATGGTGAAAATGATGTGCCTTATGGCAATATTGTGGCCTTAAATGAGCACGCTTCGATTTTGCATTATATGCAGTTGGAGCGCAGCAAACCCGCGCAACACCATAGCTTTTTGATTGACGCCGGTGCCAACTTCCATGGTTACGCCGCTGATATTACCCGTACCTACAGTTTCCAACAGGACGAGTTTGCTGATCTGATTGCAGCGTTGGATGTATGTCATCATCAGATCATGGAGCAGCTCAAGCCCGGGGTCGCTTACCCCGATCTCCACAAAGCAATGCACTTGCTGATTGCTGAGGTGCTGCAACGGTTCAAATTTGTTGATATGAGTCCGGAAGCGATGATTGAAAGTGGTGTGACGCGAACCTTTTTCCCCCATGGTCTTGGCCACTTCCTTGGTCTGCAGGTTCATGATGTTGGCGGCTTTATGGCTGATGAACGTGGGACTCATCAACCGGCACCGAAACAACATCCATTTCTGCGTTTGACCCGCAAAGTCGAACCACGTCAGGTGTTTACGATTGAGCCCGGTCTTTACTTTATTGACAGTTTGTTAGCCAGCCTGCGTGATTGTGCCCATAGTACAGCCGTCAACTGGGATAAGGTGGAACAGTTCAAGCGTTATGGTGGTATTCGCATCGAAGACAACCTGATTGTGTTGCAAGATCGTACCGAGAATATGACCCGGGATCTGGGCTTGGCGTAACCGTAAATGGCTACTTATCGGGTGTTGACCGCGCCAGCCTCAGCCGAGCAGGAGATTAAACGCAGTCGATTTATTGCGCTTGCAGCCAGGGTGGCGTCGCCACAAGCGGCCAAGGCCTACATTGAGTCGGTGCGAGCGCTGCATCCCCAAGCCAGGCACGTGTGTTCCGCGTTTATTGCGGGGGCTCCGGATGATAGTCATTGTTTAGGTTTCAGTGACGATGGTGAGCCGAGCGGCACCGCCGGGCGCCCCATATTAGCGGTACTGCAAGGGGCTGGCGTTGGTCAAATCTGTATCGCCGTGGTGCGCTACTCCGGTGGCATCAAGCTGGGAACTGGCGGCTTGGTACGTGCGTATGGTGGTACTGCGCAGTTGGCAATGCAGCAGGCGCAGTGGTTGGAGGTTGAACCGGAACAGCAATTGTTGCTGCGGTTAAGTTACGACTTAACGGGGCGTGTTGAGCAGCTGCTACAGCAGTTTGAGGCTGAGTTGTTGGATTCAGTTTTTGCCGATGATGTGTTGTTTACTGTGTCGGTGCCTGAGCGTCATTGCGCTGGGCTGCAAGTGCAATTGACCAATATCTCTGGCGGACAAATCCGCTGTGTTGTGAAGCAGTAGATTGCATAATCTCTGCTTCGCCCTACACTGGCGCCATATTCGAAGAAAAACAGATCCATAACAGATGCTTGATTCGCCACAATACGCAATGGAGGCTGAGCGCTCGTAGATGCAATATCGTGCCATTATCCGCATCGTCGGGCTGTTGATTAGCCTTTTCAGTGTCACCATGGTGCCACCGATCCTCGTCTCTTTAATTTTTAAAGATGGCGGCGGCTTACCGTTCTTCCTGGCCTTCCTGTTTAACCTGTTTATTGGTTTTATGCTGTGGTTTCCAAATCGATATTCTCGTGCTGAGCTAAAAGCGCGGGAAGGCTTCCTTATTGTGGTGCTGTTTTGGACTGTGCTAGGCAGTGTGGGGGCTGTGCCACTGATGTTGACGGAAACGCCGTCGATCAGTCATACCGATGCGTTTTTTGAATCATTTTCTGGGTTAACGACGACTGGCGCGACCATTCTCACCAATCTTGAAACCTTGCCTAAAGCTGTGCTGTTCTATCGTCAGCAGCTGCAATGGCTAGGTGGTATGGGGATCATTGTGCTGGCCGTCGCCATCCTACCTATCCTTGGTGTGGGCGGTATGCAGCTTTATCGTGCTGAAGCGCCTGGGCCGGTGAAAGACTCTAAAATGACGCCTCGGATCGCCGATACCGCAAAACATCTTTGGTATATCTATGTCTCTTTGACGTTAGCCTGTGCTGCAGCCTATTGGGCCGCGGGTATGAACCTGTTTGACGCTATCTGCCACAGCTTTTCCACTATAGCTATTGGTGGCTTTTCCACCTATGACGCCAGCATCGGGCATTTTGATTCCAGTCTGATCAACCTGATTTGTGTGGTTTTTCTGCTTATCTCTGGTGCCAACTTTGCGCTGCATTACACGGCGTGGCGTGCCAAATCTATCTATCACTACCTCTCTGATCCTGAGTTTAAAGGCTTTCTGTTTTTCCAGTTAGTGATCGTGGCGGTGTGCTTTTTTGTCTTGGTGCATGGCAAGGTTTATGAAAATCCTAATTCGGCTTTGGATCATGCGTTATTCCAAGCGGTTTCCATGGGCACCACTGCTGGTTTTGCTACCACGGGCTTTCATGACTGGCCGATATTTCTGCCTATCCTGCTGATCTTTGCGTCGTTTATCGGTGGTTGTGCCGGTTCGACGGGGGGAGGGATGAAGGTAGTTAGAGTGCTGATCCTGCACCTGCAGGGAATGCGAGAACTAAAGCGACTGGTACACCCGAAAGCGATTATCAGTATTAAACTGGGCTCGCGCCCGCTCTCCGAGCGGGTAATTGAAGCGATTTGGGGCTTCTTTTCTGCTTATACCTTGGTATTTATCTTCTGCATGCTGCTTTTGATCGCCACTGGAATGGATGACCTCACCGCATTTTCTGCGGTGGCAGCTTGTCTGAATAACCTGGGGCCAGGTTTAGGCGAGGTGGCATCTCATTATGGTGAGATCCCTGATAGCAGCAAGTGGGTGTTGATTATAGCCATGTTGTTTGGGCGTCTTGAGATCTTTACCCTGTTGGTGATCTTTACTCCGGCGTTCTGGCGTAACTAATTCAATTTGGCTATTTAAGGATTATTCATGGCGCGTTATTTGATGGCGTTTCACAGTCGTGAAGGACAAACGTTTAAGATCACTAACCGTTTGGCGGAGCGACTAAAGGCCCGTGGGCATGAGGTGGAGCTGGTGAGCATTCCTGAGTTGGCTGCCACTTTTTCTATTGCCGGTTATGATGGCATCGTGATTGGTGCTTCGATCCGTTATGGTCATTTCAGCCAACTGTTTTATCAGTTTATTCAACGTCATCACCATGCGCTGGCCAGCGTACCATCGGCTTTCTTTGGAGTGAATTTGACTGCGCGTAAAGCGGATAAGAACACTCCAGAGACTAACGCCTATATGCGCAAATTTGCCGTTAAATCTCCTTGGCACCCTACTGTGCAAGGGGTGTTTGCTGGTGCTTGCGTTTACTCTAAGTATCGCTGGTATGACAAAGCGATCATTCGTTTGATTATGAAAATGACCAAGGGACCAACCGATCCTGGTCAGGATGTAGAGTTCACCGACTGGCAGGCGGTGGATAGCTTTGCTGGTCAACTAGATAAGATGGTTTGTTAGTACTTACTTGCGCCAGAAGGTTGGCAGTAAAAGAACTGCCGCAGTGGTGATCTCAAGCCGTCCCAGTAACATCGCGATACTCAATAGCCATTTTGCCGTATCTGGTAGGTCAGCAAAGTTCCCTGATGGACCAATCTGATCCCCTAGCCCTGGCCCCACATTGGTGAGCGCGGTGAGCGCACCGGTGAGAGCGGTGAGTGGTTCAATCCCCAGCATGGCAAGCGCCAAAGAGAGTAACACCCAAGTGAGAAAAAACAGGTGCATCAGTACGATCATCGAAGTGATGATCTCATCTGATATTTCTCTGTCGTTGTATTTACGTGGAAATATGCCGGCAGGGTGTACCAGACGTTTCATATGTTGGTAGATCACCTTAAAGGCGACTTGAAAGCGGAATATTTTCAGCCCGCCCGCGGTGGAGCCAGAGCAACCACCGACAAAGGTTAGAAAGAAGAACATTACCACCGCTAAGCTGCCCCACTGGGTGTAGTCCCCTAAAGCAAATCCTGTCGTGGTGATCACTGAAACGATGTTAAACAGCGTGAGGCGCAGGGCATCAATATAATCTACCGGTTCAACTTGCCACATCCAGACGCTTAAGATCAGTGTGGTGACGGCAATCAGTGCGAGGTAGCCGCTGACCTGTTCATCCCGCCAAATCTTTAGGCTGCGACGTCGGATCATCAAGATAAACAGAATAAAGGGCAGTCCTCCCAACAGCATAAACACGCTGCCTACCCAGTGGCTGGCGCTGGAAAACTCAGCCATGGAGGAATCAGAGGTAGAAAAACCGCCGGTGGAAAGCGTGGTCATGGCGTGACAAACGGCTTCAAACAGGCTCATACCAGTCAACCAGTAGCAGAGACTACACAGCAGGGTTAAGCCGATATAAAGCCATAGCAGTTGTTGCGTGTAGCGGCGGGTTTGCGGTACGGGTTTATCTGACCAATCGGATGATTCGGTTTGGAACAGGCGCATGCCGCCAACATTGAGAAACGGTAAAATACCTACACCCATGACAATAAAGCCGATGCCGCCGAGCCATTGCAGCAGTGAGCGCCAGATTAGGATACTGCGGGGTAGGGCATCCAGCCCCGACATCACGGTGCTGCCGGTGGTGGTAACGCCTGACATGGTTTCAAAGAAAGCGTCGGTGTAACTGGTGTGGGGTACAAATATCAGAGGAAGTGCTGCAAACGCGGTCATCACCAACCAAGTCAAGGTAGTGAGCATAAACATATCTCGTACCCGCATAGTTAACTGGCTGAGTGAGCGTCGGGTGCCTCGTCCCAGAGCTAACAGTACGATGGCTGAAATTGCGGTTACGCCAGCGGATTGCACATAATGGAAGGTGAGCCCGTCATGATCGATGAATGATAGCCCCAATGGGATCACCATCAGCATGGTCAATTTTGAGAGAAATAGGCCTATCAGCAAACAGATAAGCCGGTAGTTTATGGTAGACATTTGCTAACTGCAGGCTCTAGAAAAAGAACGGGCTGGGTTGGAACAGCTTCTCTACTTCACCGACATACTTCTTGTCGACCAGGAACATAATTACGTGGTCGTTTGACTCGATGACCGTGCTCTTATGGGCAATTAGCACCTCTTCTCCTCGCACAACTGCGCCTATGGTGGTGCCCGGCGGGAGTTTGATGTCGCGCACGGCACGACCCACTACTTTCGATTGGTTTTTATCGCCGTGAGCTATCGCTTCAATCGCTTCGGCAGCACCGTGTCGCAATGAATAGACGTTAACAATGTCTGCTTTCCGCACATGGGATAACAGTGCCGAGATGGTTGCGGTTTGCGGGCTGATGGCGATATCAATTTCGCCGCCCTGTACCAGGTCTACGTATGCGCCGCGCTGGATCAATACCATTACCTTGGCTGCACCCATCCGCTTGGCGAGCATCGCCGACATGATGTTGGCTTCATCATCATTCGTGACGGCGATGAAGACATCGGTTTGTTCAATATGTTCTTCGCCAAGCAGCTCTTGATCCGATGCGTCACCGCAAAATACCGTGGTTTTACTCAATTCGTTGGCAAGATAAGTTGCGCGATTGGGGCTGCGTTCAATCAATTTGACTTGATGGCGCTCTTCTAGCGCTCTGGCCAGACCCAGACCGATATTGCCCCCACCGGCGATCATGATCTTCTTGTAACTGCGTTCAAGCTTCTGCATCTCCGACATCACCGCGCGGATATGGCGGCTATCGGCGATAAAGAACACTTCATCATCCGCTTCGATAATTGTGGTGCCCTGGGGTCTAATAGGGCGCCCTTGGCGGAAAATCGCGGCAACACGGGTTTCAATATTCGGCATATGCTCGCGCAAAGCTGACAGTGCACGACCAACCAATAAGCCACCATAGTAGGCTTTCACCGCCACCAATGAGGCGCGTCCCTCAGCAAACTCCATCACCTGTAGAGCGCCGGGATAGTTAACTAAGCGATTGATATATTGAGTAACGAGCTGCTCTGGGGCGATGAAGTGGTCGACCGGAATATCCTGGCTGTGAAACAGCTGCGCTTTGTGGTGCAGGTACTGGTCTGAACGGATCCGGGCGATTTTGGTTGGCGTATTAAACAGACTGAAAGCAACCTGACAGGCGATCATATTAATCTCATCACTATCAGTGACGGCAATTAACATATCGGCATCTTCAGCGCCCGCATTGCGCATGATATCGGGGTGAGGGGCATGACCGGCAATGACCTGCAGATCGAGCTTGTCCTTGAGTTCGCGCAGGCGTTCGCCATCTCTATCTACGACAGTGATCTCGTTACGCTCGCTGACCAGATTTTCAGCCAGCGTGGCCCCTACTTGCCCTGCACCCAGAATAATAATCTTCATTGACGTAAAATTTAGTCATGTTTTGCAGAGATTATAGAGGCTTATGCGAGGATAAGCTTGACCTTATCCCGCACTTTTTCGCTGTTTAGTTCAGTTGCTTACGCAGAAGTGCGTAATAGAAGCCATCCATCTGCTGTTCGCCGGGCAGGATCTGCCAACCGGGCGTGTCTACGTTGTCTCGATTATTGATGTTGAGCAGTTCAGCGTCTGCTTGGGTGTGCAAAAAGCGTTTAACCTGTTCGCTGTTCTCTTCTGGCAAGATGGAGCAGGTGGCGTAAAGTAGCGTGCCACCGGGCTTGAGGAGTTTCCACATTGCGCTAAGGATCTCAGCTTGCAGTGTTGCTAACTTGGCGATGTCGTCGTTGCGGCGCAGCCATTTGATATCCGGATGTCTGCGGATGACGCCTGTGGCAGAGCAGGGCGCATCAAGTAGGATGCGGTCAAATTGGTCACCACTCCACCATGCATCGGGGTTAGCGGCATCACCACAAATAACCGTGGCATTTAGACTGAGGCGGGCAAGGTTTTCATGCACTCGCTTTAAACGGCTTTCTTCAATATCTAGGGCAACCAGTTGTTTGAGATCCGGCACCATTTCAGCGATGTGGGCGGTTTTTCCGCCCGGTGCAGCGCAGGCATCTAGTATCTGTTCTCCCGCTTGGCCAGCCATCAATGATGCGGCAAACTGCGGTGCGCCGTCCTGCACGGAAACTAGGCCATCATTAAAGCCTGGAAGCTTTTGTACATCGACAGCGCTATCTAGGCAGATGGCGCCATGGCGCTGCGCTGGTTGACAGGGGATCTCAGCGTCAAGCAACAGCTGCTGGTAGGCCTGTGGCGCCACTTTAGCTTGATTAGGGCGTAGCCACATTGGCGCGGCTTGATTATTGGCTTTTGCGATCTGCTGCCATTGGTCTGGATAAGCTCGTTTCAGCCTATTCAGTAACCATCCAGGATGGTCGTGTTTTATCGCATCGGCTGTCTCATTGCTGGCTAACGCAGCTTCGAGCGCTTGTTGCTGACGCTGAAAATTACGCAGAATAGCGTTGACCAACCCTTTTAGCCTAGGCTGCTTCAGTTTGACTGCCGCAGCGACGGTCTCGGCAACGGCAGCGTGCGCAGGAATGCGACTGGCGATGAGTTGGTAAACCCCAACCATCAACAGAAAATGAACGGTTCGCAGCTTGCCGGTGAGTTTTTTCTCCAGCAGTTGATTAAGAAAAAATTCCAGCGTTGGCAGCTGCCTCAAAACGCCGTAGCAAAGCTGTTGTAGCAGTGCTTTGTCGCGGCCATCTTGTAATCGACTTTGTTGCGGTGGCAGCGCCTGCGTCAGGCTTTGCCCTTTATCAACGACTTGGAATAAGACTTGTGCAGCCAGTGCACGGATATTGGGGTTAGCTGTTGTCATCGGAACTCAATATGGTGCCTGGCTCGAACCAAGCCTTGCGAGCATTGAGGATATCTGCAGCCGGTAGGGCTTTTTTGCCCGGTAACTGCAACTGGGTTAACTTTATCTGTCCCTGTCCGGTGGCCACTATGATCCCTTCACCGTCGGCGCTGAGGATAGTGCCAGCAACGGCATTCGTTGCATTGTCGATCACTTCCATATCATGCACTTTGACGATGGCATCAGCTACATGAAACTGGCTGCCTGGCCAGGGCGTAAATGCGCGACGGCGCTGATCGATGACAGAGGCAGGGAGTCGCCAGTCGATTTTGGCTTCGGCTTTGTTGAGCTTTTTTGCATAACTGGCGCTTGCATCATCTTGCGCCTCTGGAGTGATGTCGCCATCAGCTATCCGTTCAAGTGTTTGCAATAAAGCGTCTGGACCTAGCTCTGCGAGGGTTTCATATAGGCTGGCACTGGTGGTCTTGGGGGTAATATCGCAAACCACTTTATGCAGCATATCACCCGTATCCAAGCCGATATCCATCTGCATAATGGTAATACCGGTTTGCTGATCTCCAGCCCAGATTGCGCGTTGGATCGGCGCCGCGCCACGCCATTTCGGCAACAAGGAACCATGCACGTTAATGCACCCCAATTTCGGCGTGTCGAGTACTGAGCTGGGCAGAAGTAAACCGTAAGCCACGACCACCATGATATCGGCATTAAGCGCCTTAAGCTGTTCAACATCCTCTGCTTGCTTGAAGTTGCTAGGTTGAAATAGCGGAATCTGGTGGCTTTCCGCTAACTGCTTGACGGCGCTAGCTTGTAGCTTTTTGCCACGTCCGGCTGGGCGGTCTGGCTGAGTGTAGGCTGCCACCACTCGATGCTCACTGCTGATAAGCCGCGCTAAGTGGCGAGCGGCAAAGTCAGGGGTACCGGCAAAAACGATATTTAATGGGCGTGACACAATGACCTCTGTTTATGACGCTGAACGGGCAGCTAGCTTGGCTTCTTTTTCTAGCTTTTTCTTAATTCGCTGCCGCTTTAGGGGCGACAGATAATCAACAAACAGCTTCCCTTGCAGGTGATCTAATTCATGCTGAATACAGATAGCCAGCAAACCTTCTGCCTCTAGCTGGTATTTTTCGCCGTTACTATCTAACGCTTCTACGGTGACTTTTTCTGCGCGCTCGACCGACGCATAGGTGCCAGGTACTGATAGGCAACCCTCTTCATTGCACTGGATACCATCGCGGGCAATGATCACCGGATTGATAAATACGCGGGGTGTATCACTTTTTTCGGACACATCCATTACAACGATCTGCTTATGGATGTTAACCTGTGTCGCTGCGAGGCCGACGCCGTTTTCGTCGCGCATAGTTTCGAACATGTCATCGACAATTTTGCGAACTTCGTCGTTGACCTCCGGCACCGGTGACGCTACGGTGCGAAGACGTTCGTCAGGAAAATGAAGGACTTCTAAAACCGCCATGGTATTTGGACTCTTCTTTTTTGGACTATTAATAGAACAGTGGTTGCCATGCCGACATTCTAGCCAGTCATGGCTGGGAAAAACAGCATGGTCTTATTATGAAGACAAATAACAACAAGGAAGGTTTCCGCGTGAGAACAAGACTGCTTGCCTTGGTTGCGGGACTTACTCTAGTGATAACGGCAGCTTATGCTACCGAAATCGAATTGAACCCCGACTATCCTGAAACCTATATCGTGCAGAAGGGCGATACGCTTTGGGATATATCTTCTATGTTCCTGAAAACGCCATGGCTGTGGCCTAAGCTATGGCAGGCGAATCCGCAAATTGATAACCCTCACCTGATCTACCCTGGTGATGAGTTGCAGCTGGTCTGGATTAATGAGCAACCTAAGCTCGTTAAATCCAAACCCTCTTCAACCCGGATTGTAAAATTGGGGCCTAAGGTTCGTACCAGTGAACCGAAAGCACCGATCCCAACGATCCCACTTAAAGAGATCCGTCCGTTCCTGATTTATGAGCAGGTATTGTCGGAGGAAGAGATCGCTAGCCTACCCTATGTTTTGGGAACAAACGACGGCACTACGCGCTCTAGCTATCCACAGACCATGTATGCGAAGGGCGTTGATGCGCCGCAGGGACAGCTGTTCGGTATTTATCGACCAGGTGAAGCCCTGATGCATCCGGAAACGGAAGAGTTGCTGGGTTATGAAGCCAAGTTGGTGGCGATTGCGAAATCTATGCCGGCAGGTAACTTCACTAAGCTTGAGATTGTTGAAAGCAAGTATGAAGTGCGTAATGGCGATAAGTTGATCCCAGTACTTGAGCGTGAAGTGTTACCGGCGTTCTTTGAACCCCATGAGCCTAACCGCTTAGTGAAAGGTCATATCATCCATACTGCCAACTACTCCAAGTACGTGGGTAAGTTTGATGTGGTTGCGATGAGCATTGGTGAAAATCACAATATCGAAGCCGGTCATGTATTAGCGATTATGCAGCCTGGCGCCGTGATGTACGATGAGCCGCCTGAACGCCCCCAGTATGAAGACGACGCTAATGCGCTTGAAAAAATGGCGATTGAATTTGGTGATGAAGAGGTGATCGTTCAATTACCCGATGAGCGCGTCGGAGAGCTGCTAGTGTTTCGAGTGTATGAAAAGGTCAGTTATGGCTTGATTATGCGCACGGACAAGCCTGTGAAGCAGTTGGATATTGTAACCAACCCATAGCGAGAGCTCGTGAGTATGCGCCAACCAAGTTGCAATATTGAACGTTGGTTGGTGTTGTCTCAACTTCCAAGATTTGGCGGCCGTAGTGCCGCCAAATTGCTTTCTAAATACAGCATTGAGCAAGTCTTTAGTATTGCTCCTGCCCAACTCCCCTTAACCCAGCCGCAAATAACGGCATTGAGTTCACCTGATTGGCGGTTAATTGACAACTGTTTGCAGTGGGCTCAGCAGGAGCTATGTCATATAGTCTCTCGGTCGTGCGCCGCTTATCCACCGTTACTCAACGAGTTACCCGATCCGCCGCCGTTACTTTTCGTTTGTGGTGATGTGACGTTACTTGCGCAACCGCAGCTGGCTGTGGTGGGTAGCCGCGCGGCCTTGCCCAACCATTTGGAGAATACGCGGACGTTAGTTGCGCCGATCGCTGCGGCGGGCATGTGTATTACCAGTGGATTGGCGCGTGGGGTTGATGGCACTGCTCATCGCACTGCTTTACAAAACAAAGGTAAGACAATTGCGGTGATGGCCACCGGCTCTGATCGGATCTATCCCGCGGGTCATCGTGATTTGGCTCACCAAATCGTTGATCAAGGCGGTGCGTTGGTTAGCGAATTTGTGCCGGGCACGCCGCCTTTAAAGCAACACTTTCCCAAACGTAATCGTATTGTCAGTGGCCTCTCTTTGGGCACCTTGGTGATTGCTGCAGGATTAAAGAGCGGCTCCTTGATCACCGCCAGGTTAGCAGCGGAGCAAGGCCGGGAGGTATTTGCTGTTCCAGGGGCAATGTCAGACCCCGAAGCGGCAGGTTGTCATCAATTAATTAAGTTGGGAGCTAAATTAGTTACTTCTCCGGTCGATATATTAGAGGAGGTGATGACATCGCATGTGATAGCGATAGAAAAACCTCTGCAATCAAAATTGCCAAGTGGCAGTTTGTTGGATAGTGTAGGAGATGTGGCTACTCCTTTAGATCTGATTGTCAGTCGCAGCGGCCGCAGTATCGAAGCGGTGATGCAGCAGCTGACTATGTTAGAGATCGAAGGTGAAGTAGCTGTCGTACCAGGTGGTTACCAGCGAGTGAGGAGGACCGATTATGTTTGATATCCTCATGTACCTTTTTGAAAATTACATCCACAGTGATGTAGAGGTGATGGTCGATCATGAGGAATTAACCTCAGAGTTGACCCGCGCAGGCTTTAGGCGTGATGAAATTTCAAAAGCTTTAGGCTGGTTAGAGGGGCTTGCCGAGTTGCAAGACAGTGACAGACATCCCTACTTAGTGCGTAGCGATGCTGTCTCAACCAGAGTGTATACAGCTGAAGAAGCGCAGCAGCTTGATGCTGAATGTCGCGGTTTCCTGATGTTTTTAGAGAATATCCAGGTGTTGGATATGGAAACGCGGGAAATGGTCGTTGATCGAGTGATGGAACTTGATATGGAAAGTATCGAACTGGAAGACCTGAAATGGGTGATCCTGATGGTGCTTTTCAACGTGCCAGGTCGCGAAGGCGCTTACTCTCAGATGGAAGATTTGGTGTTTGAGGTCAACGAAGGCTTTCTCCATTAAAAGAAAGCGAGGCCTGTCATGGTGAAAATTGATTCGACGCTGTTCGATGCGTCGCAGCGCGCTATCGAAAAATCTCAGGAAAAGTGCCCCGAATGCGGGGCTTCTTTGGTTTTACGGGGCAGTGGTTCCGGACCTTTTTGGGGTTGTAGCAATTACCCTGAGTGTCACTTCAGCCGTCCTACCCATGCGCAAGAGCATCGTATTGAGCGCGAATTGGAGTTGCCGTGTCCCGATTGCGAGAAACCATTGGCGCTGAAACAGGGGCGTTATGGATTTTTTATCGGCTGTACCGGTTACCCTGAATGCCACTATCACACTCAGTTAGAAACCTCTGATGATACCGGTTTTAAGTGCCCTAAATGCCAATCTGGCGAGCTGACTCAGCGAACCAATCGCTATGGCAAAACATTCTATGCTTGCAATGCTTATCCTAAGTGCCAGTTCGCGGTGAATCATCCACCTCATTTGGGCAACTGTGAATTTTGTGGTTTTGGTTTGTTGCTGGAAAGAAAGCTGGCCTCCGGTGACCAGCTTCAGTGTGCGAATAAGCGGTGCGGAAAAAAGCAGACCCGCCCCGATTGATATCTACAGTAGCGCTTGTGCCGCTTGGTGCAAACCGGGGAAGTCTGCTTCATCAAGCTGCTTGAGCAGTGCCGCTAAACGCTTTTTCAACTCAGCTTTATCTTCAGCGCAGACATTGATGTGACCCATTTTGCGTCCGGCACGCTTATCTTTGTCATACCAGTGCAGGTGGACCCCATCGAGCTGATGGATGCTGTTGGGGATATTATCTGTACCGATCACGTTGACCATGGCTGCCGCTGATACTAATTGAGTGTTGCCAATGGCTAAGCCGCAGACTGCGCGCAAATGGTTTTCAAACTGGCATACATCAGCGCCTTGCTGGGTCCAATGTCCTGAATTATGCACTCTGGGTGCTATTTCGTTGACCAGCAACTTGCCGTCAACATCAAAAAACTCTATCGCCAGCACACCAACGTAATCCAGTGTCTTCGTAAGCTTCTCAAATGCATGGGTGGCTTGCTGCTGCAATTGCTCTGTGTCGGTAAGGGCAACAGACAGGCTCAAGATGCCATTCTCATGATGATTTTGGGTAAGAGGGTAGACCTTCACCGAACCATCTTTGCCGCGCGCACCAATGACTGATACTTCGCGGTCAAATGGGATCCACGCTTCGGCGACTATCGCCTGATTAGCACTGCTTTCTTGGAGAAAAGACGAGACTTCAGCCCATACCTGAGCGGCGTCCGCTGTGGTTTTTAGTCGCCACTGACCTTTGCCGTCATAACCTTCTAGGGCGCTTTTCAGTACCAGTGGTAGACCGATAGAGGCAATCGCTTGATGCAGGTCAGCCTCTGTGCTGACAACCTGATATTTGGCATTGGGGACATCAGCACTATCGAGAAGTTGCTTCTCCAAGCGACGGTCACCTCCTATGCGGATCGCTTCCGCGCCAGGCCGGAATTTGCCACTGGCTTGGCATTGACTGAGGATATCTTGCGGAATATGTTCGAACTCCGCAGTGACCACGTCGCAGTCGATCAAGCCGGCGGCCAGATCCTGCTGATAATTCTCCAGCGTCAATGGGTGAACCACTGTATGGCTGCGTACATCGTACGCTTTTACCTTCAAGCCTAACGGTGCGCCAGCGAGGGACATCATGCGAGCCAACTGGCCCGCACCCAATACCAGTACCTGCATGCTTACTCCTGGGAAGGATCCGGTTGGCTAAGAACAGTATCGGTTTGGCTTTGGCGGAACTCATCCACTTTTGCCATGATTGCGGGATCAAATGCGCCAATGATCTGTGCTGCCAAAAGGCCTGCATTTGCTGCGCCGGCATCACCTATGGCTAAGGTGCCAACCGCGACCCCTTTGGGCATCTGCACAATAGAGAGCAGTGAGTCGATACCTTTTAGCATGCGCGATTGCACTGGCACACCCAGAACGGGCAGACTGGTGAAGGCCGCTGTCATCCCTGGCAGGTGAGCTGCACCGCCTGCACCACCGATGATCACTTTCAATCCTCTGGCTTGTGCCGATCCTGCATACTCAGCCAGTAGGTGAGGCGTGCGATGGGCTGAGACCACTTTGGTTTCATATTGAATGCCAAAATGATCCAGCATATCTGCTGCGTGCTTCATGGTGGGCCAATCTGATTTGGACCCCATAATAATACCTACTTGCATTGCCTCTCCTGCTGTTTGACTGTCAGAGCGCTATAAGAAGCCGAATTATAGCCGTTTCCGTCAACAAGTTGAATTGAGTCATCGAGAATGCTCTCTACCTGCCGCGGTTGGCCTCTTTGCTGTGTGCTGTGCTATAAACGACGCCAGTGTTTAATCGCCGTAAGATGATACCTTAATAGATGTTTGTTGATGCCGTCGAAGCGTTAAAGCAAGGTGAGCTTATCGCCTATCCAACTGAGGCTGTGTTTGGCTTGGGTTGTGATCCTAACAATGAACAAGCGCTAACAAAGTTGTTAGCGTTAAAGCAGCGACCAGCGGAAAAAGGTTTGATCCTTATTGCCGCCGACTACAGCCAGCTCCTGCCATATATTGATGATACGGCACTTACCCCTGAGCGTCGTGCGGAGGTGTTTGCCTGTTGGCCAGGCCCTGTTACCTGGACTTTGCCAAAATCATCAACTTGTCCGGCATTGGTTTCTGGGCTATTTGATAGTGTGGCGGTACGAGTGTCGGCGCATCCAGTGGTGACCGCTTTATGTGTCGAATTTGGCGGGGCGATTGTTTCTACCAGTGCCAACCTGGCTGGCCAAGAACCTGCTCGAACTGCATCAGCTTTGGCACCGGAGGTGTTGCTGGATGTGGCTGTGGTTATTGATGAAGCGGTTGGCGGCAATGCTGCGCCCTCCGAGATCCGTAATGGTCTTACAGGACAGATCCTACGTTCTAGCTGATAGAAGGAATCAGGTGTGCAAGATGTAGATAAATACGCGGTAAAAGCTTATTTGCTCGCCCTACAAGATGCCATTTGTGATGGTTTAGCGGCGATTGATGGCGTTGCAAGCTTTGCAGAAGATGCCTGGCAGCGAGATCCTGCAAAAGACCACTTGGGTGGCGGTGGTAGAAGTCGGGTGTTGAAAGGTGGCCGGGTGTTTGAGCAGGCGGGTGTCAATTTTAGCCATGTCACGGGGCATGAGATGCCTGCTTCGGCCACTGCCCACCGTCCAGAATTGGCTGGGCGAAGTTTTGAGGCGCTGGGTGTTTCTCTCGTCATTCATCCCAACAACCCCTTTGTGCCGACTTCCCATGCCAATGTCCGATTCTTCATTGCTGAAAAAGAGGGAGAGGCACCGGTATGGTGGTTTGGTGGCGGTTTTGATTTAACGCCTTTTTACCCGTTTGAAGAGGATGTGTTGCACTGGCACCAAACAGCGTCAGATCTTTGCCAACCGTTTGGTGATGAGTGCTATCCGAAGTACAAACAGTGGTGTGATGACTACTTTTACCTCAAGCATCGGGATGAAACCCGTGGTGTCGGCGGTTTGTTTTTTGATGATCTGAACAGCCCTGGCTTTGCCCAAAGCTTTGCTTTTATGCAGGCGGTGGGTGATGGCTTTCTGCGGGCTTATCTACCTATCGTGGAAAAGCGTTGGCAGACCCCCTTTAATGAATCGCAGCGACAATTTCAGCTCTATCGTCGTGGTCGTTATGTTGAGTTTAACCTGGTGTATGACCGTGGCACGCTGTTTGGTTTGCAAACTGGCGGACGTACGGAGTCTATTTTGATGTCGATGCCGCCGTTGGTGGCTTGGGAATATAACTGGCAGCCGGCTGAAGGCTCACCGGAGCAGTTACTTTATGAGCGCTACCTTAAACCGCAGAACTGGCTAGGCTGATAACAGTAAAAAGGCAACGAACCGTTGCCTTTTTTCATTCAATCTTTTGCCCCAACCGCATCGTCTAAGTCATCAACGTCAATATCATCGTTGGGACTATCGTCATCACTTTCATCGGAGCTCTGTTTGGAAGAGCCGAACAGTGTAAACACACGGCGCTTTTGCGTGCGTTTTAGGTACTTCTCCCAGATCTTGGTTTCCAGAGTGGTGGCTGTTTGCTCGGTTTGGAATGTATCGACAAAAGCTTGCTCCTCTGCCGTAGCGGGAGCGCGGGTGCCTTCATATAAAGCTTGATACGTGCGCCCCTGACTCTCTAGTAGGGCCGCTTCCTGCTTGGTGAAGTCGCCACTACGGCTGAACCCTCGTGGATAATTTTTGTCGTCAAAAAAGCGCTTCTCTGCTACAAAACTGTTAGTCGCCATCTTATTTCAACTCAGTTGGTTTTCTTGCCCTAAGTCACTTGGTGTTTCACCAAGCGGGTGAACGAATCTGGTTTTGCGAAGTAATAGCAATAGACCTTTGGGTCGTAAAACAAAAAAATTTTAACGCCACGTGAAAAAATTTCGGAGATAACGTTGGATACCGAGTTGCTAAAAACATTTTTGGAGGTGCAGCGTACGCGCCATTTTGGTCAGGCAGCGGAGAATCTTTTTCTTACACCTTCTGCCGTGAGCTTTCGGATCAGACAGTTAGAGACGTTAATGGGGGCAACACTGTTCACCCGCCATCGGAATAATATTCAACTCACCGGGGCCGGTGAACGCTTAGTTGGACATGCGGATGCCATGTTGTTGGCATGGAAACGGGCACAGCAGGAGGTCGCTTTAGATAGTCGTCAGATGTCGCAACTGGCTATCGCTGCGCCAGCCAATATTTGGGATGCTAGTTTACAAACCTCGTTGGCGAACATTGGTATCAGTATGCCGGGGGTGGGGTTGCGGGCTGAGATCTGTGCGCCGGCACAGGGCATGAAGTTACTGCAGGCCCGAACTATCGACCTACTCATGATGTTTGATCCCCCAGCCAATGAAGAGACAGTGCAACACTCCTTGTTTGATCTTGATTTAATTATGGTGAGCAGCATCGAGGGGCAGGGGCTAGATGAGGCCTTGTCCAGTCGATATCTGCGGGTGGATTGGGGCACGGCGTTTAGTATTCGTCACGCACAGGAGCTTCCCCGTGCTGGCGCGGCCATATTGCATACGCCGTCAGCAAGGATCGCCTTAGAGTTTATGTTGCAGTCTGGTGGCGCTGTTTACCTGCCAAAGCTGATGGTGGAAAGTTATCTGCAACAGAAAGAACTCTTTGCTGTTGTAGACGCCCCGGTCATCACGCGGCGTGTACACGGTGTTTATCATTGTCAAAATCAGCAGTTGGAAGCATTGCAGCAGGTCGTGGCTCTACTGGATCAAACCTCTGGCTGATTTCGCATATGATCAGCCAGACTGGCGAACGATAGGCGTAATTGCTCGCGTAATAGGGGCGTATCAATCTCTGTGTCCAGCGCTTTGCCCATGCAGAACATCCACTGGTCTCGCATCTGCTTATCGATTTTGAAGGGCAGGTGGCGTGCACGTAGCCGCGGGTGGCCATATTTCTCTTCGAATAGACCTGGCCCACCGAGCCAGCCACTGAGAAACTCAAAGAAACGTTCACGGATGCTATCCAGTGGCATCGGATGAATGGCCAGTAATTCCGCAGCTTCTGGTGCGGTTTCCATGATGTCGTAGAAGCGGTTAGCTAGTCGCTTTACGGCAATTTCACCGCCCATCAGCTGGTAAGGCGATTGCTCCGGCGTGGGATGAGTCCGTGTTGATGATGACTTGTCTCCAATGCGAAAAAGCTTTCTAATCATCTCATTGCTTCCGAATAAGAATTTTCCTATGGACCAGTACGCAGTGTTTGGTAATCCCATTGGCCACAGCAAGTCGCCAATGATCCACACCTTCTTTGCCCGCCAAACGGCGCAGGATATCAGCTATCAAGCGATACTGGCACCTGTCGATGGTTTCGAGTCAGCGGTGCAGGCGTTTTTCAGCCAAGGTGGCAAAGGTTGTAACGTGACGGTGCCATTTAAAGAGCAAGCTTACGTTTATGCGACGCAATTAACGCCGAGAGCGAAAATCGCTGGCGCAGTTAATACCCTCAAGCGTCTTGATGATGGTGGTGTTATTGGTGATAACACCGACGGCGAAGGCTTGGTGCAAGACCTGCTGCTACATGGCATCTCATTAGCTGACAAGCGGATATTGCTCTTAGGTGCAGGTGGTGCAGCTCGAGGAGCGTTGTTACCCCTGCTTGAACAAAAGCCCGCAGAATTGAGGATTGCAAATCGTACCGAAGCGAAAGCGCAGGCGTTAGCGTCACTGGCTGCTGAGTTTGGGCCCGTCAGTGCATCTGGTTTTGCCGAACTTGGCGATACGCCGTTTGATCTCATCATCAACTCCACGTCAGCGAGTTTAAGTGGTGATGTACCGCCGATATCGGAACAGCTTATTGCCACTGATACTGTTTGCTACGATATGGCGTATAGCGAAGAAGACACTGCTTTTGTTGCTTGGGCGAAAGCGCAGGGGAGCCGTTATGTACTGGATGGTTTAGGCATGTTGGTAGCACAGGCTGCGGAATCATTTGCTATCTGGCGTGGCATTAAGCCGGGCACCAAGTCTGTATTGGCGGAAATGCGGCGTAATCTGGGGCGGCGATAGCTGCTCAACTTACGACTACAAGATAAAGCGCCTCAACATCTTCTATATAGAGGCGCAGATCGCCTGCCCACCTAAGTTGCTTCTTGGCGAACCATTTCTATATATTCATCTTTAAGCACAACATAGTTATTTGCTGACCGCTTTAGAAAACTTAACTCCGCTTCACTTAATGGTCGTGCCTGTTTTGCAGGGTTACCTTTATATAGGTAACCCGATGTTAAAGTCTTATTAGGGGGGACTACGCTACCTGCAGCGATGATGACATCATCTTCTACAGTGACATTGTCCATAACCACCGCACTCATTCCCACCAAAACCCGATCACCGATAACGCAACCATGAAGCATGACCTGATGGCCAATGGTGACATCTTCACCTATCAGCGTCGGGTAGCCTTGCGGGTTTTCACTACTTACACGGGTAACGTGGACAATACTGCCATCCTGAATGTTACTGCGAGCCCCGATCTCTATTCGATTCACATCGCCGCGTATCACGACCATAGGCCAGACACTGACATCTTTCGCCAAACTGACAGCACCAATCACCACTGCGTGTTCATCAACATAAGCCGTGGCGGATAAATGGGGCAATTCTTCCTTATAAGGTCTTAACATATTGCGATCCTAACAATGAGAGCCCTGAGAGTATGACCGATCTGCATAAAGGAGGCGAATAAGCCGGAAACTACGCACTTAACCTGCATAGATAGTGACTATGCAGATCAACTCGTATAATAAGCAGCCAACTTGTGGTCAACCCATATAGGACAAGGATTGAGCGTTTTTAAATATATCTAAAATCTTTCATAAAAAGCGTTGACGGCAGGATTAATCTCCCTATAATGCCGCCTCACTCGCTCAGGGCGAGGCAGCGGGAAGAAACGAACGGTTTAAGTTTTTATCTTTCTTCTGGTCACTTAGTAAAAAAGATGTTTTTACTGGGTTGACAGCGGGGCAGAGAAGCGTAGAATGCGCAGCCCTTGCCGCGGACAACGAATGAGTTGGCCGGGCAGCCAAGCTAAGGTTTGGCGAGATGCAACAGCATCGTTCTTTAACAATTTGGTCAGACAATCTGTGTGGGCGCTCACGGGTGTTGAAGTAATCAAAGATTATTCAACGAAACGTAAGCGAC